>NZ_JBEZXU010000047.1:0-82258 GCF_040638175.1 Actinoplanes sp. NPDC026670 | reverse complement strand
GACCCGGCTGGTGATCCGGGCGCGGGGGGGGCGGGGGGGGCGGCCCGGGGCCCCCCCCCCCCTTCTTGGCGGGGGCCGGCGGGCGGGCGGGGCGGGCTGCACCCGCCCCGGGGGCGGCGGGTCCGCCGCCCCGCGCCCTGCGCCTGTTGGCCGAGGCGCCGGCCGCCGACCGGCTCCTGCACCGGCACCTGGCCAACCATCGGCCGCTCGCCGCCGAGGTCCGTCCGCGCTTGTCCGAGGAGGCGACGGCCCGGTTCGACGCCGCCCATGCCGCGCTGCTGGCCGCCGATGCCGACACGGCCACCCCCGACGAGCTGCCGCCGATCCTGGCCGAGCCGCCCTGGCTCACCCCGGTGGCTCGCGAGCCTCTCGTCGTCGCCGGGCTGAGCTGCGACGATCCGGTGCGGGTCGAGTGGGCGCCGGGCGAGCGCGAGGCCTGGGCCGACGGCAACTGGGCGGCCCGGCACGGCGGCACGCACGACTGGGCCGACCTCGCCCGGAAACTCGGCACCAGCGCCTCCAACGGCTGGGACGAGATCGACCTCTTCCTCCGCGGGCCCGACGAGCTGACCCTGTCCCGGGTGGGCGCCTGGCGGCCGAGCCATCACTACGACGTCGCCGACTGGGGCGCGGAGCTGCTCGCCCGATACGGCGCCGGGGCGGTCCCGCCGCTGGCCGACGTCGCCCGCCGGTCACCGGCCGCCGCCGCCCGCCTCCTGGCCCCGGTCGCCGGGCCGGAGATCGCGCAGCTGACGGCCGGCTGGCTCGCCCGGGTGCGGTCGGTCCGGCCGGTCGCGGTGGCCTGGCTCGGCCGGCACGCCCCGGCCGCCGCCCGGGCCCTGGTTCCGGTCGCGGTGGGCCGGATCGGTCCGGCCCGTTCCGACGCCGAGGGCGCGCTGCGGGCCATGGCCGCCGCCGGGCACGACGGCGAGGTGCGTGCCGCCGCCGGTGGATACGGGCCGGCCGCGGTCGCCGCGGTCGGCGAGATCCTGGCCGTCGACCCGCTGACCGTCCTGCCGGTGCCGATGCCGCCGCTGCCGGACTGGGCGAACCCGGCGGTGATCCCGCCGGTCCGGCTGACCGGTGATCGCGGCCGGCTGCCGGTCGAGGCGGTCCGCCACGTGCTCACCATGCTCGCCATCTCCCGCACCGACACGCCGTACCCCGGACTCGCCCTGGTCACCGCCGAGTGCGAGGCGACCGACCTGGCCGAGCTCGCCTGGACGCTGTTCACCGAGTGGCGCGAGGCCGGGCACCCGGTGAAACAGAACTGGGCACTCGACGCCCTCGGGCTGCTCGGCGACGACGAGACGGTCCGCCGGCTGGCCCCGGTGATCCGCGCCTGGCCCGGCGAGGGCGGCCACACCCGGGCCGTCGCCGGGCTCGACGTGCTGGCCGCCATCGGCACCGACGTGGCACTGATGTATCTCAACGGCATCGCGCAGAAGGTGAAGTTCCGCGCGCTCAAGGAACGGGCCGGCGAGAAGATCGCTGAGCTGGCGGCCGAGCTGGGCCTCACCGCCGAGGAACTGGCCGACCGGCTGGTGCCCGACCTCGGGCTGGACGACACCGGCAGCCTCGTCCTCGACTACGGCCGGCGCACCTTCACCGTCGGTTTCGACGAGCAGCTCAAACCGTATGTGGCCGACGCCGCCGGCAAACGGCTCAAGGCGCTGCCCAAGCCGGGGGCGCAGGACGACCCGGTGCTCGCGCCGGAGGCGTACCAGAGATTCACCGCACTGAAGAAGGACGTCCGGGCGATCGCCACCGACCAGGTCCGCCGGCTGGAGCTGGCGATGGTCACCCAGCGGCGCTGGACCGGCGCCGCCTTCCGCCAGTTCCTCATCGGCCACCCGCTGCTGCGGCACCTGGTGCGCCGGCTCGTCTGGGCCCGCTTCGACGACACCGGCCGCCCCGGTGGCGGGCTGCGCCTGGCCGAGGACGGCAGCCTGGCCGGCGTCACCGACGAGACGGCCACCCTCGGCGACGGCGAGCTGGTCGGCATCGCCCATCCGCTGCACCTCGGCGGCGATCTGGCGGCCTGGTCCGAGGTCTTCGCCGACTACCAGATCCTCCAGCCGTTCCCGCAGCTCGGCCGGGGTGTGGAGCCGCTCACCCCGGAGCGGGCGGCGGCGTTCACCGGTCGCAAGGCGGCCAGCACCGCCCTGCTCGGCCTGGAACGGCGCGGCTGGCGGCGGGGCGCCCCACAGGACGCCGGGGTGCAGGGCTGGTTCGAGCGCGACGTGCCAGGCGGCCGGCATCTGGTGCTCGCCATCGACCCGGGCATCGCCGTCGGCGCGATCGACGTGCTCGGCGAGCAGACCGTCGAGGCGATCTACGTCGTCCCCGCCGGCGACTACCACTCGTTCCGCGAGGAACAGGACGACAGTATCCGTGAACTCGACCCCATCACCGCGGCCGAGGCGCTGCGCGATCTGACCGAGGTGCTCACATGACCGTCACCACCACCCACGTGCAGCGCCGGGCCGGCGAGGTGTTCGCATGACCGCCTCGACCACGGCCCAGGTCCAGCGCCCGCCCGCCGAGGTGCGCTACGCCGACGAGCTGGCCCGGCTCCGGGCCGCCGACGACGCGCCGACCCCGCCCGGCTGGGCGCTCAGCCTGCGGGCCGCCCGCGCGTTCATCGTCGGCGACGAGAAGCTGGGCGTCACCCGCAAGTTCGTCGGCGACCCGTCACTCATCGACCGGGCCCTGGTCAGCCTCGCCACCAGCCGGGGCCTGTTGCTCGTCGGCGACCCCGGCACCGCGAAATCACTGCTCTCCGAGCTGCTCGCGGCTGCCGTCAGCGGCGACTCGACCCTCACCATCCAGGGCGGCGCGGCCACCACCGAGGACCAGATCAAGTATTCGTGGAACTATGCGCTCCTCGTCGCCGAGGGACCCACCGAGCGGTCCCTGGTCCCGGCGCCGCTGCTGCGTGGCATGGCCCACGGGCAGGTGGTCCGCTTCGAGGAGATCACCCGCTGCCCGCTCGAGGTGCAGGACTGTCTGCTCTCGCCGCTGTCCGACCGGGTGCTCGCGGTCCCGGAGCTGCCGGGCGACCTGGGCATGGTGTTCGCCAAGGAGGGCTTCAACATCATCGCCACGGCCAACACCAGGGACCGTGGCGTCAACGACATGAGCTCGGCCCTGAAACGGCGCTTCAACTTCGAGACGGTCTTCCCGATCGCCGACTTCGACACCGAGCTGTCCCTGGTCGAGGCCGAGGCCGGCACGCTGCTGCGGCGTTCCGGGGTGACCGCGCCACCCCGGCGTGACGTGCTGGAGGTGCTGGTCACGGCGTTCCGGGAGCTGCGGGCCGGCCGGACCGCGCGGGGTGACGAGATGGAGCGGCTGTCGTCGGTGATGAGCACCGCCGAGGCGGTCTCGGTCGCCCACGCGGTCGGTCTGCGCGGCTGGTTCCTGCGCGGTGACGCCGGCAGCGCCGGCGACCTGGTCTCCTGCCTGGCCGGCACCGCCGCCAAGGACAGCCCGGAGGACCTCGCGAAACTGCGGCGCTACCTGGAACAGCACACCTCGTGGCGGACCGGGCCGCAGTGGCGTGAGCTGCGGGACGCGCGCCGGGAACTGCCCGGCGGATGAACCTCACCGTCATCGGGGTCCGGCACCACAGCCCCGCCTGCGCCCGCCTCGTCGGCTCGACGATCGCCGCCCTGCGCCCGGCCCACGTGCTGATCGAGGGCCCGGCCGACATGAACGCGCGGATCGGCGAGCTGCTGCTCGGGCACGAGCTCCCGGTGGCGGTCTTCACCAGCTATCTCGACGAGCACCGGCGGCACGGCTCATGGGCGCCGTTCTGTGCGTACTCGCCCGAGTGGGAGGCGCTGCGGGCCGGTCGCGAGTGCGGGGCCGAGCTGCGGTTCATCGACCTGCCGGCGTGGCACGAGGCGTTCGCCGACCGGGACAACAGGTATGCCGACGCGGAACTGCGCTACGCCGAGGCGGTGGACCGGCTGTGCACCGAGTTCGGGGTCGACAACAGCGACGCCCTCTGGGATCACGTCATCGAGATGGGTCCGGCCGAGGAGATCGGGCAGCGGCTCGAGACCTACTTCGACCTGATTCGGGGCGACTCGGCGGCCGGGGCCTCGGACACGGCACGTGAGGCGTACATGGCCGGGTGGATCCGTGCCGCGTGCGCGGCCGCCGGGGACCGTCCGGTCGTCGCCGTGGTCGGCGGCTTCCACCGGCCCGCCCTGCTCCGCCTCGCCTCGCCGCCGGCTTCCTCCTCGCTCGCCTGTTCTTCGCCCACGTCTTCGCCCACGTCTTCGCCCGGTTCTTCGTCGCCCACCGCACCGGTTGCGGGCCCGGAGGCCGTATCACCGGGCGAGCCGGGGTGGCCGGCGGTGCCGGCGCCGCCCGACGGGGCCACCGCCGGCAGCTATCTGGTGCCCTACTCGTTCCGGCGGCTCGACGCGTTCGCTGGTTACCAGTCCGGGATGCCGTCGCCCGAGTTCTACCAGCGGCTCTGGGAGAGCGGCCCGGAGGAGGCCGCCCGCTACCTGATCACCGCGGTCGCCGAGCGGCTGCGCAAGCGCGGGCAGCCGGTCTCCACGGCCGACCTGATCGCCGCCCGGGCCGGGGCCGAGGCGCTCGCCCGGCTCCGGGGACACGACTGCCCGTCCCGGGTCGACGTGCTCGACGGGCTGGCGTCCGCGCTGGTCAACGAGGCGCTCGACGTGCCGTTGCCGTGGGCGGTCCGGGGTGCGGTCGGTTCCGGGCAGCATCCGGCGGTGGTCGAGATGACCGCCGCCCTCAGCGGTGACCGGGTCGGCCGCCTGCACCCGGACACCCCGCTGCCGCCCCTGGTGCACGCGGCCACCGCCGAACTCGAGCGGTACGGCCTGGACCGGACCGGCGAGCACACCGCCGACCTGACCGACCCGCACGGCCGGACCGTCAGCCGGGTCCTGCACCGGCTGCGGGTCCTGGAGATTCCCGGGTTCCGCCGCGACTCCGGGCCCGCCACCGGCATCGACCCGGTGCTGCGTGAGCAGTGGACGGTCCAGCGTCATCAGCACCGGCTGGCCGCGCTCATCGAGGCCGGCGGCTACGGACCGACCCTGGAAGCGGCGGCCGCGACCCGGATCATCCAGCGCATCGACGACGCCGGCGGTGACCTCAGGCGCATCGCGGACGCGCTGTTCGACGCGGGGCTGTGCGGGGTCACCGACCTCGGCTCGGACGTGCCGGGCCGGCTCGAACGCGGCATCGCGGTCGCCGGTGACCTGACCGTCCTCGGCCGGGTGCTGGCCGTCACCCTGGCTCTGTGGCGGCACGACCGGCTGCTCGGCACGGCCGGTAGCGAAGCCCTCGGCGTCGTCGTGGCGGCTGCCACCCGGCGGATCCTCTGGCTCGCCGAGGGCTGGCACGCGCCCGGAGCACCCGCCGACCGGGAACGGATCGCGGCGGTCGTGGCGGTCCGCGACTCGGTGCTGCACGCGGCGGGGCTGGGCGTCGACCGTACCGCCGCGGTGGAGATCTCCGGCCGTATCGCGGCCGACCGTGCCGCACCGCCCGACCTGCGCGGCGCCTTCTACGGCCTGGGGCGTTCCCTGCTCGGCGCGAACGATCCGGCCGGGCTGTTCCCCGAACCGGGGGAGGCCGTGCGCGGTGCGTTCACCGGCGGGACGGCAGGCGACTGGCTGGCCGGGCTGTTCGGCGTGGCCCGTGAGCACGTCCTCGCCCCCGGCGGCATCCTCGGCCTGCTCGACGACCTGGTCGGCGGCCTCGGCGCCGACGACTTCCTGGTCGCGTTGCCCGCGTTGCGGCAGGCCTTCGAATACTTCCCGCCCCGCGAGCGGGAGACGATCGCCGAGGAGTTGCTGGCCCGGCGCGGGCTCGGCGGTTCGGGCCGTGACCTGCTCCGGATGTCCGTCGCGCCGCAGATCGTGGCGGCCGGCATGGCCCTGGACGAGACCGTCGAGCAACGCCTGGTCCAGGCCGGGCTGATCACCCTGGGGGAGGACCGATGACTGACGTCGGCCTGGAACGATGGCGGCTCATCCTGGGCGCGCCCGCCGGTGGCTGCCTCGGCGGCCTCACCGGCGCCAACGGCCAGCGGGACGCCGCCCTCGACTGGCTCTACGGCCGCGACGAGGAGCTGAGCCGCCGCGACATCCGCCGCGAGGGCGGCACCGGCCCGTCCCAGCTCACCACGGTCGACTGGCTCGACGACATCACCAGACTGTTCCCGAAGGAGACCGTCGAACGGCTCCAGCAGGACGCCGTCGAGCGGTACCAGATCGACGACATCGTCACCGACCCCGGCGTGCTCGAACGGATCGAACCCAACCCGGCCCTGCTACGGGCCGTCCTCCGGACCAAGCACCTGATGAACCCGGAGGTGCTCCGGCTCGCCCGGCGGCTCGTCGAAGCGGTCGTCCGTGACCTGATGCGGCGGCTCGCCACCGAGGTGCAGCAGAGTTTCTCCGGCGCGCGGTCACGGCGGGCCAGCCGGTTCCGTCAGGCCCGTGACTTCGACGCGCGGCGGACCATCCGGGCCAACCTCGGCAACTACCGGCCCGACGAGCGGCGGATCTACGTCCAGACGCCGTACTTCGCGTCCCGCACCCGGCGGCAGATCAACCAGTGGCAGGTCATCCTGCTGGTCGACCAGTCCGGGTCGATGCTGTCGTCGGTCATCCACTCGGCGATCACCGCGGCCTGCCTGTGGGGGCTGCCCGGTGTGCGGACCCACCTGATCGCCTTCGACACCGAGGTCGTCGACCTGACCTCGGACGTCACCGACCCCGTCGAACTTCTCATGAAAACCCAGCTCGGCGGGGGTACGGACATCGCGCGCGCGGTTCGGTACGCGGCCCAGCTCGTCGAGCAGCCACGGCGGACCATCGTTGCCGTGGTCAGTGACTTCTTCGAGGGCGGATCGGAGGCGGGGCTGGTGCGGGCCGTGCGTGAGCTCGTCGAGCAGGGCAGCATCGTGCTCGGGCTCGCGGCCCTCGACGAGAACGCCGACCCGGCGTACGACCGGGCCTGCGCCCAGAAACTCGCCGACGTGGGCGCGTGGGTCGGTGCCATGACCCCCGGTGAGCTGGCCGGATTCGTCGCGGAACGGGTGGGACGATGAGCGCTGCCGGAACCCTGCCGGCCCGGGCCGACCTGCGGGCCCTCGACGCCGACGCGCTGGCCGCACTCACCAACCGTGGCCTGGTCAAACGGGCCAGCCGGGAGGTCGAGCGGGAACCACCGCGGCTGTCCGCGGACGGTCCGGCGATCGTCGCCGAGTTCAGCGACGGGGTCCGGGCGTCGCTGCCGGAGGGCGGCCTCGAACAGGGGCGGTGCTCGTGTGGGGCGACGGGTGTCTGCCGGCACCTGATCGGCCTGATCCTCGCCTACCAGGCCGCATCCGCCGCTGCCGCGCCGACCGGTTCTCTGCCCACCGTCACGCCCGAGGAGCCGGCCGGGGAGCCGGCCGAGGCGCCGCAGGCGGATCCTCCGGCCGTCTCCTGGTCGCCCGGCGCCTTCACCGATGACGACCTGATCACCCGGATCGGGGCTCGCCTCGTCACGGCGGCCCGGCGGGCGGAACGAGCCGGGTACACCGCCCGGGTCCGGCGCGGGCCGGTCCCGGTGGTCGAGCTGCCCGCGGCGACGGTGCGGTTCCTGGTTCCGAACGACCTCGGTTATGTGCACACCGACGCCCGGGCCGGGGTCCGCGACGACGTGATCGCGCTGGCCGTCTGGGCCTTCCGGGCCGCCGACGAGCAGCAGCCGGACGCCGTCGACTGTGTGATCGACGTCGGAGGTTCCAGCACCGGCACGTCCACCGGTTCCGGGCTCGAAGGGCTCGTCGAGTTCGCTGCCGAGGTGTTGCGGGGTGGCGCCGTCCACTCGGGCGCGGGCCTCGCCGCCACCGCCGCGGGTCACCTGACCGCCCTGGACCGGGCCGGGCTGCGGTGGCCGCTCGACGCCGCCACCGAGCTCGCCGGGCAGCTCACGGCCTACCGGGACCGGAGCGCCCGCTATTCCCCGGAACTGCTCGCCGACCTGCTCGCGGAGCTCTTCGCCAGGCACCGGGCGGCCACCGCCGATGGCGCGGCCTCGGCCCGGGCCCGGGTGCTCGGCTCCGAGGAGGCGGCCGAGACCCCGCTGCGCCGGGTCCGGCTGGACGGCCTCGGCGCCCGGGTCACCGCGATCGACGACGAACGGCGAATCGAGATCTTCCACGGCCAGCCGGCCAGCGGTGTCGTGCTCGTCTCCCAGCGGCAGTGGACCACGCCCGACGACGGCCCGGCCCTGGGCCGTCGGCGCATCGCCGGGACCACGATCGCCGCGGTGGCCGGCGGGACGCTGGTGACCGAGTCCGCGGTACGCAGCGCCAGCCGGGCGGTCCGGTTGAGTGCCAGCCGGGTCGCGAAGTCAACGGTCACCGCCTCGAACGGCGCCTGGGACGGTCTTCCCGACGGCCTGCTGGTGCACGACTACGCCCGCCTCGCCGCCGACCTCGAAGCGATGCCGCCTCGCCCGGTCCGCGCCCGGGTCCGCGCCGAGCTGGTCCGGGTCCTCGTGATCGCCGGCGTCGGCCCGGCCCATTACTCGCCGGGGGCCCAGCGACTCACCGTGGAGATCCGTGACAACCACGGCAACACGGCCGAGGTGATCGCCACCCACGCCGCGGTCGCCCCAGGCCGTCTCGACGCTGTCGCCGCAGCCCTGGGCGGCCATCGCGGCAAGCCCCGCTACGTCGCCGGCAGCGTCCATCGCAGCGGCGGCCGCGTGGTGATCGATCCGTACGCGATCGCCGCCGACGGCCCACCGATCATCCCCGACCTGGCCACCGCCGACGCCTTCACCGGCCTGCCAGCCGCCGACGGCGGGATGACCGGGCCCGCCGACACCGGGATTGCCGGGCCGGCCGCCGCTGGTGGTGGGTTCACCGGGCCGGCCGCGGCCGCTGATGGCTCTCCGACGGCAGGGGATCCGGCCGTGCCGGCCGGTGTCGAGGTCTGGGACGACGAGGGGAGCGATGTGCTCGCGGCAGCGGTGGCGGCGGCGCGGGATGTGCTGGCGGAAGCGGCGCACACCGGCCTCGCCCATCTGCCGGCCGCGTATGTGGATCGGCTCGGCCGGGCCCGGAACGTGCTCGCCCGGGTCGGGTTGCACCGGGTGGCGTCCGCGCTGGACGAGGTGTCCGCGCGGCTGAGCCCGGACCCAGGCATCGACGCGGCGAACGCCTGGGCCGACGCCTACCTGCGGGTGAGCCTTGCCACGGATCTCCTCTGACATGGCGGCGACCGGTGGAGCTGCCGTGTTCCGGGATGCTGCGCCCGCCGATCGGGATGCGATCCGATCGTTCTGGCCGCACCCCGATCGTCTCGACCGTGAGGAGGCGGCGGGCGGGAGGCGGGGTGGTCAGCCGAGGCTGACGGCGTCCTCCACGCCTGTCTCGTGCGGGCCCAGGAAGATCGGGTCGCGGGAGGTCAGCACGTCGGCTGCGGCCTTGACGGCGGCGCCGTACTCGCGGACCTCGCCTCGCAACCACATAGCCTCGTAGACGCGGACACTGTCGTCGCCCACGCCGGTGGCCTCGATGCCCTGTTCGCGGCAGAGAGTCACCGCCCGGGGGAGGTGGAAGGCCTGGGTGACCACGATCGCCTGTTCGACGCCGAAGATCTTGTTGGCTCGGACGCACGAGTCGTAGGTGTCGAAACCGGCGTGGTCGAGGACCACCCGGTCGGCGGGCACACCGCGGGCCACCAGCCAGGACTGCATGGCGCCCGGCTCGTCGTAGGTCCACTCGCCGTGGTCGCCGGAGACCAGGATCGCCTTCACCTTGCCGTTCTCCAGCAGCTGGCGGGCGATCTCCAGGCGGGCGGCCAGGAACGCCGAAGGCTGGCCGTCGTCGCCGACCTGAGCGCCCAGGACCAGCGCCACCGGCGCGGCGGGCACCGAGGACACGTCATAGAGGTAACCGGCGGCGGACGACCGTACCCAATGAGCGCAGCCCAGAGCGACGAGGACCGCGACCAGACCGCCGACCGTGCCCATCGCCATCAGACGGCGCAGCCGTCGCCAGGAGAGAAACGCCCGCAGTGAGGCGATCGTCAACCAGGTGGGGAGAGGGGGACGCTTCCGCATCGGTCCGAGGATGGCAGACGGCGGCAACCGGACGAGAGGGGCGCGATGGCAGCATATGGCCATGATCGATATCGCTCCGGACCGGGATCCGCTCATTCGGTGGGCGCTGCACGCGCCCGGCGCCCGGGTGTGGCGCAATCCCGGCGCGGTGGTCGTGGCCTGCGCGGATCTGTCGCACTGGGACCGCCTCGTGATCAACGGTGCGCCGGATGCGGTGGCCGGTCTGCTCCGGGAGGTGCTGGCTTCGACAGGTGAGACGTTCCGGCCGTTCGGGACCGAGGAGCTGATCACCGAGGTCGTCGCGCGGGTTCCGGAGCTGGCGGTCAGCGCCACGTTCGCGTGGATGGAGACGACCGAGCCGGTCGGGCGTGACGGCGGAGTGGTGGAACCGGTGTGGCTTCCGGAGGCGGACTGGCCGGAGGTGACCGCGATGATCAAGGAGTCCTATCCGGAGTCGTACGCCTGGCCGGGGAATCCGGGTGTGCTCCGGTGGGCGGGTATCCGCGACGCCGACGGTGAACTGCTCACGGTGGCCGCCGAGGCGTGGTCGACGGCGGAGATCGGGTTCATGTCGGGGGTGGCCACCCGCCCGTCGGCGCGTGGGCGCGGCCTCGGGGCGGCGATCTGCGCGTTCACCGCCGATGAGCTGCTGGCCGGCCGGGAGCGGGTGGCGTTGCTGGTGGACTACTGGAACACGGCGGCGCTGGCCACCTACACGGGACTGGGGTTCACCACCAGGCGGGTGGCGGCCGCCCGGCGGCGCTGAAAATCACCCGGCCGCCCGGCGGCGCTGAAAGTCATCCGGCCGTCCGGCGCGCGGTGTAGAGCAGGTACTCCCAGTCCATGGCCCCGCCGCCGAGGTCATGGCTCTCGGCGAGGGTGAGCAGGGCGGCGTCCAGCTCGGCGACCCGGGCCGGATCGTCGGCGATGTTGCGGTAGACGGCGATCGTCGGCCCGTAGTTGGCCTTGAAGTAGTCACGGAACCCGGCGGCCGTCCGGAAGTGATCGACCCGCAGGGGCCGGCGTTCGAACGACACGTCCGTGACCCCGTCGCCGAACAGGGACGCGAGGTGGGCGGGATCGCCCCAGAGCGGCGGCGGCTGGGCGCCGGGCGGAGGCGGCGCGGCGTACGGCTTCATGGTCGCGAACATCCGCCCGATGAAGCCTTCCGGGGTCCAGTTGGCCAGCCCGATGGTGCCGCCGGGACGGCACACCCGGAGCAGTTCGCCGGCTGCCGCGCTGTGGAACGGGGCGAACATCACGCCGATGCAGGAGATCACCGTGTCGAACGCGGCGGTCTCGAACGGCAGATCCTCGGCGTCGGCCTCGGCCCAGGTCAGTTCGACCGGGGAGTTCTTCTCGCCGATGGTCAGCAATTCGGGGGTGAGATCACTGGCGGTGACGGTGGCGCCCGTCTCGGCGGCGGGGATCGCCGCGTTGCCGGTGCCCGCGCCGACGTCCAGGACACGCTGGCCGGGGCCGATGCCGGTCGCCTGGACCAGCGTCGGCCCGAGCGGCGCGACGAGTTCGGAGGCGACCGCCGGGTAGTCGCCGGAGGCCCACATGGCACGGTGCTTGGTCTTCACGGTTGTGGTCATGTCACCGACAGTAGGGATCCGCGGATGGCTCGGCCTAGTACACGATGTGTACCGGCGGAGGGAGACCACCGATGGGTGCGTCCTACGGGCAGTTCTGCCCGGTTGCGAAGGCGATGGAGTTGCTCGACGAGCGCTGGACGATGCTGGTGATCCGGGAGCTGATCAGTGGCGGGCGCCGGTTCAACGACCTGCGGCGAGGGCTGCCACGGATGTCGCCGACGCTGCTGTCCCGGCGGTTGCAGCAGCTCAGCGCGGCCGGGGTGGTGGAGCGGCGGGAGTCGGGCGCCGAGGTGGAGTACGAGCTGACCGCCGCCGGCCTGGAGCTGCGGCCGATCGTGGTGGCGCTCGGCGAGTGGGGCACCCGCTGGATCCCCGAGCTGGGCGACCGTGATCTGGACCCGAAGCTGCTGCTCTGGGACATGCACCGGTCGGTCGATCACGGGGCGGTGCCGTCCCGGCGTACGGTCCTCCAGTTCCGGTTCCCGTCGGCGCCGGCGAAGGTGCGGGACTGGTGGCTGGTGATCACCCCCGCCGAGGCCGACATCTGTGACGTCGACCCCGGCCACGACGTGGACGTGCTGGTGACCGCCGACCTGCGCTGCCTGATCGACGTGTGGCGTGGCGAGCGCAGCTGGGCGTCCGGCCTGCGGTCGGGTGAGCTGGCGTTCCAGGGGCCGGAGGAGCTGCGCCGAGCCCTGCCGGCGTGGTTCCGGCAGTTCGCGTTCGCAGCCGTCCCCCGGCCGCGGACGTAGCAGGAGCTCAGCTGATCCGGAACTTGGCCGCCAGCAGCGCCGACAGCCGCGAGTTGGGCCCGACCAGCAGCTCGAAGTCGCCCGCCTCGACCACCCGCTTCCCGTCGGCGTCGACGAGCGTGATGTCCGCGGCCGCCACCTCGACGGCGACCGTGACGCTCTCCCCGGCCGGGACCGTGACCTGGCGGTACGCCTTCAGCTCACGGCTCGCCCAGGTGACGCTGGTGACCAGGTCGCTGACGTAGACCTGCACGGTCTCCAGGGCCGGCCGGGTGCCGGTGTTGCTGACCCGCACGGTGGCCCGCACCACCCCGTCGGCCGCCACGTCCGGTTCCTCGATGCTGAGCCCGTCGTAGGTGACGGTGCTGTAGCCGAGCCCCTCACCGAAGGCGAACAGCGGGTCCTGCGTGAGGTCGGCGTACCGGGATCCGTGCTGCCCACGGGTCTGGTTGTAGAAGACCGGCTGCTGTCCGGCGTGCCGGGCGGCCGAGATCGGCATCCGGCCGGACGGCTCGATCAGGCCGAACAGGAGCTCGGCGATGGCCTGGCC
The DNA here is from genome assembly GCF_040638175.1 of Actinoplanes sp. NPDC026670. Classification (NCBI taxonomy): domain Bacteria; kingdom Bacillati; phylum Actinomycetota; class Actinomycetes; order Micromonosporales; family Micromonosporaceae; genus Actinoplanes; species Actinoplanes sp. NPDC026670. The sequence continues at coordinate 69,239 of NZ_JBEZXU010000047.1, read as the reverse complement.
GCCGCGCATGCCCGGGTTGAAGGCCTGCACGATGGCGGCCGCGCCGAGCGCCGACTCGGGCAGCGCGTGCGGTTTGCCGTCGATCAGCACGACGATCATCGGGGTGCCGGTGGCGGCGACCGCGTCGAGCAGCGCGATCTGCCCGCCCTGGAGTTCCAGGGTGGCGGTCGACTTGTGCTCGCCGTTGAGGTTGACGGTGTCGCCGACGACCACGATCGCGTAGTCGGCGGCGGCCGCGGCAGCCGTGGCGGCGGCGATCCGGGCCGGGTCGGCCGGGACACCCACCGAGATCGGCGGCCGGGGCTGGCCGTCCGGGAAGGTCTCGCCCTCGGGGTCGGGCACGAGCTTCTCGATCTCGACGGCCGGGTCGAAGTCGAGCTGCCAGCCGTCCGGCAGCAGCTCACGCAGGCCGTCCAGGACCGTGGTGGTGAGCTCGCGCGGGTGGCCGTCGGGCAGCCAGTCGACCTGGCCGGAGTCGCCGGCCCAGTCGCCGAGCTGGGTGGAGACGTCGTCGGCGTTGGGGCCGAGCAACGCGATGCGCTTCGACGGGGCCGGAGCGAGAGGCAGCACCCCGTCGTTACGCAGCAGGACCAGGGACCGGCGGGCGATCTCCAGGTTGAGGGCCACATGCGAGGCGTTGCCGATCACCTCGGCCTGGCGGGCGGCGTCCGGGGTGCGCGGGTTCTCGAACAGGCCCAACTCGAATTTCAGGCGCAGGATCCGCCGTACCGCAGCATCGATGTCCTCCTCGACGAGAAGGCCGCGCCGGATCGCCTCCTGGGCGCCTTCGAAGAAGGCGGGTGTGGTCATGACCACGTCGTTGCCGGCTTTGACGGCGACCGCCGCGGCCTCGGCGTAGTCGGCGCAGACCTTCTGCTCCCAGACCATCCGGCCGACGTTGTCCCAGTCGGTGACGAGGGTGCCGGTGAAGCCCCACTCGCCCTTGAGAACGTCGTTGAGCAGCCACTTGTTGGCGGTGATCGGCACGCCGTCCATCGACTGGTAGCCGAGCATGAAGACCCGGCAGCCCTCGGCGGCGGCCCGCTCGAACGGCGGCAGGAACCAGGAGCGCAGTTTGCGCCGGCTGATGTCGGCCTCGCTGGCGTCGCGGCCGCCCTGGGTCTCCGAGTACCCGGCGAAGTGCTTGGCGGTGGCCAGGATCGCGGTCGGGTCGGTGAGGCCCTCGCCCTGGTAGCCGCGGATCATGGCGGCGCCGAGCTCGGAGATCAGGTACGGGTCCTCGCCGAACGTCTCGTCCACCCGGCCCCAACGCAGGTCACGGGCGATGCACAGGACGGGCGAGAAGGTCCAGTGCACGCCTGTGGCGGAGGCCTCAATCGCGGTGGCCCGGGCGACCCGCTCGACGAGCGTAGAGTCCCAGGTGGCGGCCATCGCGAGCTGCGTGGGGAAGACTGTGGCGCCGGGCCAGAAGGCGTGCCCGTGGATGCAGTCCTCGGCGGTGATCAGCGGGATCCGCAGCCGGGTCCGGGAGACCAGCTCGGCTGCCTCGACCAGCTTGGCGGGGGAGGTGTGCAGGATCGATCCGGCCAGCTTGTCCAGGACGATCTCACCGATGTCCTGCCGCGCGTCGAGCTGGAGCATCTGGCCGACCTTCTCGGGAAGAGTCATCCGGCCCAGCAGATCCTCGACACGCTCTCGCACCGGGAGCGAGGAGTCCTGATATGGCAAGGGCATGAGTTTCTCCGATGGGTCTGCCGAACGCGAACGGTTCGGAGTCTTCCACGTACGGAACCGGTTCCGGCACCCCGCTACGGTTCCGGAACTTCATCCACCGGGAAGGCTCCGTGGGAGGCGAATGTCAGGGGGTGCCGGTAAGGTCCTAACCGGATCGGACACAGTGAAGTCTATTAATCACGCAGAGTGAGTAATGGGGGGCCATGGGTTCGGCTGACCGGGTTCTGCGACGGACCGCTGAGGCGATCGAGCACATAACCGGCATTTGTTTCAAGACCGGCCCACCCCGGCAGGTGGGCGCCGAGTTGGAGTGGACCACGCATCCGGCTGCCGACCCGTCCGCGTACCTGCGGGCCGGTGACCTGGTCGAGGCCCTGGGCGCGCATACGCCCGCGGCCCTCGGCAATCCACACCCCGTGCCGCTTCCCGGCGGTGGCACGGTGACCGTCGAGCCGGGCCTGCAGATCGAGATCTCCTCGGCCCCGGCCGGCTCGCTCACCGAGCTGCACGCCGCGGTGACCGCAGACCGGGAAACCCTGGCCGGGTTGCTGGCGAGCCGGGGCATCGTCCTCGGCGATCGCGGCCTGGACCCGCACCGGGAGCCCCGCCGCACCCTGGAGAGCCCGCGCTACGCCGCCATGGAGCGGTCCTTCGACAGCGCCGGCCGCACCATGATGGGCTCCACCGCCGGGCTCCAGGTCTGCTTCGACGCCGGCGAGCCCGACCGGGTCGCGGCCCGCTGGGCGGCCCTGCACGAGGCCGGGCCGGCCATGCTGGCGCTCTTCGCCAACTCACCACGGCACGGGTGGGCCTCCGCGCGCACGGCGACGTGGCACGGCATCGACCCACGGCGCTCGGGCCCGGTCCCGGCGTCCACCGACCCGGCCCTGAGCTGGGCCGAGTATGCGATGCGGGCGCCGCTGCTGTGCGTGCGGCGCGAGCACGGCGACTGGGACGCGCCACCGGGTGTCACGATGGCCGACTGGATCGAGACGGGCGGCATCGAGGGCGGCCCGCCGACCGTCGACGACCTGGAGTATCACCTCGGCACCCTCTTCCCACCGGTGCGGCCACGCGGCTACCTGGAGGTCCGCTACCTCGACGCGCAACCCGGCGACGAGTGGATCGCCCCGGCCGCGCTGCTGACCACGCTGCTCGCGAGCGACGACCTCACCGGCCGGGCCCGCGAGCTGGCCGCGCCGGCCGCCGGCCGCTGGCACGCCGCCGCCCGATCCGGTCTCGACGACCCCCGGGTGCACCGGGCCGCCACCGGCCTCGCCGACCTGGCCTGCCGAAACCTCGACCGGACCGGCCTGTCCGCGCCGGTCCGCGACACCGTCATCGACATCGTCTCCCGCCGCCTGCGGGACGCCGTGTCCGGACGATCACGAGAGGACGTTTCCGTATGACCGACGACCTGCGGCTGTCCATCGCCGCCGACCTGGAGCGCAGCCGCGCGCGGACCGCGCTGCTCACCGACGCCGTCGACGACGACGATCTCACCCGGCAGCACTCGCCGTTGATGTCCCCGCTGGTCTGGGACCTGGCCCATGTCGGCAACCAGGAGGAGCTGTGGCTGGTCCGGGACGTGGGTGGCCGCGACCCGCTCCGGCAGGACATCGACGAGCTCTACGACGCGTTCAAACACACCAGGCGTGACCGGCCGTCGTTGCCGCTGCTCAACCCGGCCGAGGCCCGCGCGTACACCGCGCAGGTCCGGGACAAGGTTTTCGACGTGCTGGACCGGGTCCGGTTCAGCCCGGAGAGCAGGCTGCTCGACGGCGGGTTCGCGTTCGGCATGATCGTCCAGCACGAGCAGCAGCACGACGAGACGATGCTGGCCACGCACCAGTTGCGGGCCGGCGCCGCGGTGCTCACGGCGCCGGCGCCGCCCCGGTCCCGGCAGGCGGTCAGCGGCGAGATCCTGATCGAGGACGGCAGATTCACCATGGGTACGGACACCGAGCCCTGGGCCCTCGACAACGAACGGCCGGCCCATGCCGTGGACGTCCCGGCGTTCTGGATCGACGCCGCCCTCGTCACCAACGGTGACTACCTGGTGTTCCTGGACGCCGGTGGCTACGACGACCCACGGTGGTGGAGCGAGCGCGGCTGGGCCCACCGGCAGGCCGCCGGGCTGGAAGCACCGATGCACTGGATCCGTGACCCCGGCGGCTGGCTGCACCGGCGGTTCGGCCGGGTCACCCCGGTCGAACCGGACGAACCGGTCGTGCACGTCTGCTTCTTCGAGGCCGAGGCGTATGCCGCGTGGGCCGGGAAACGCCTGCCCACCGAGGCCGAGTGGGAGAAAGCCGCCCGCTGGGACCCGGCGACCGGGCGGTCTCGCCGCTACCCGTGGGGCGACGACTCGCCCGAGGCCCGGCACGCCAACCTCGGCCAGCGGCATCTCGGCCCGGCCCCGGCCGGCGCCTACCCGGACGGCGCCTCACCACAGGGCGTGCACCAGCTGATCGGCGACGTCTGGGAGTGGACCTCGTCCGGGTTCCACGGTTACCCGGGGTTCGCGGCGTTCCCCTACCGGGAGTATTCGGAGGTGTTCTTCGGCGGTGACTACCGGGTGCTGCGCGGCGGTTCCTTCGGCACCGACGCGGCCGCCTGCCGGGGCACGTTCCGTAACTGGGATCACCCGATCCGGCGGCAGATCTTCAGCGGATTCCGCTGCGCACGGGACGCCTGATGTGCCGGCATCTCGGTTACCTCGGTCCGCCCGTACCGCTGGAGAGGTTGATCTTCGATCCGCCGCACTCGCTGGCCACGCAGGCCTGGGCGCCCCGCGACATGCGCGGCGGAGGGACCATCAACGCCGACGGCTTCGGTGTCGGCTGGTGGCCGCCCGGCGCCTCGGCGCCGGTGCGGCACCGCAGCGCCATGCCCATCTGGACCGACGCGTCGCTGCCGTCGCTCGCGGCCGCGACGTCGTCCGGCGCGATCCTCGCGGCGGTCCGCTCGGCCACCGTCGGCCTCCCGGTCGTCGAGACGGCGGCCGCGCCGTTCACCGACGGCCGGTGGCTGTTCAGCCACAACGGCGTCGTCCGCGGCTGGCCTTCGGCCATCGCCGCACAAGCCCGTGACCTCCCGGTCGAGGACCTTCTCACCCTTGACGCGCCCACCGACTCGGCAACCCTCTGGGCTCTGGTACGTGCAAAGTTGTGCACCGGAGAGCCACCGGCCAAGGCGGTCGCAGCCGTGGTCACCGAGGTCGCCGTGGCAGCCCCCGGATCCCGGCTGAACCTGCTGCTCAGCGACGGCGAACAGCTGATCGCGACCACGTTCGGTCACGCCCTGTCGGTGCGGCCGTCGCGCGACTCCACCCTGATCAGCTCCGAACCCCTCGACCCCGGTCCGGCGTGGCAGCCCGTGCCCGACGGCCACCTGGTCGTCGCCACCGCGGGTCAGGTGGAGATCACACCCCTCTAGAAAGGTGTTCGGCCTTGCTCCTGGACAGGCACATCGACGACGACGATCTGGCCCGTGAGCTGCGCGCGGACGTGCGCGCCGGTCTCACCGCCGACCCACGGTGGATGCCGCCGAAATGGTTCTACGACGCCCGTGGCAGCGAGCTCTTCGAGGAGATCACCAGGCTGCCGGAGTACTACCCGACGCGTACCGAGCGCGCCCTGCTCGACGAGCACGCCGCCGCGATCGCCCGGATCACCGAGGCGAAGACCCTCGTCGAGCTCGGCTCCGGCTCGTCCGAGAAGACCCGCCTGCTGCTCGACGCCCTGGTCGCACGGGGCACGCTCGGCGCGTTCGTGCCACTCGACGTCTCCGGGTCGGCGCTGGCCGCGGCCGTCGAATCACTGACCGCCGCCTATCCCGGCCTCAGCATCCGGGGAGTCGTCGGCGACATGACCCGCCACCTGCGGCACCTGCCCGACGGCGACAACCGCCTGGTCGCGTTCCTGGGCGGCACCATCGGCAACCTGATCCCGGCCGAACGGGCCGCGTTCCTGTCGTCGCTGCGGTCCGTGCTGCACGAGGGGGAGTGGCTGCTACTCGGCGCCGACCTGGTCAAGGACCCGGCCGTGCTGGTTCCCGCCTACGACGACGCGGCCGGGGTGACCGCCGAGTTCAACCGCAACGTCCTGCACGTCATCAACCGTGAGCTGGCCGCCGACTTCGATCCGTCCACCTTCGAACACGTCGCCGTCTGGGACCCCGGCCACGAATGGATCGAGATGCGCCTGCGGTCCACCCGCGACCAGATCGTGCACGTCACCGGCCTGGACCTGGAGGTTCCGTTCACCGCCGGTCAGCAGATGCGCACCGAGATCTCCGCCAAGTTCCGCCGTGACGGTCTCGCCACGGAACTCGCCGCGGCCGGCTTCACCCCGCGCCACTGGTGGACCGATCCGAACGACTGGTTCGGAATCACCCTCGCCCAGGCGGGGTAAAGGTTGACGCTTCGTGTTTTCCTAGCGGTGCCGTCTCACCGCCAGGAGCCGTCCCGCGAGTCCGCGCGGGGCGGCAGCACGAGGCGTCGACCAAGGGGGTGTCCCGCATGGAGTCCGACCACGCGGACGCTGTACCACCGCCCGGCGACCAGCCACCCGCCGAGCCACCGGAGGCGATCCCGCCCTCCACCGACCCACCACCGGCCGACCCGGCAGCGGCTGACTCGGCAGCGGCTGACTCGGCAGCGGCTGACCCGGCACCGGCTGACCCGGCACCGGCCGACTCGCCGTCGGTTGGTTCGACGTCCGCCGACTCGTTGCGGGCCGGCTTCGGTGCGGCCGAGTCACCGCTCGCCGCCGGCTCGCCGTCTACCGGCGATCACGCGGCGCCGGGCGTCGATCCGCCGCCGGATGACGATTCGCGGGTGCCGGACATCCGATCGGTACTCGCCGGCGACGATCCACCGGCCGGCCGTGAGCCGCACATCCTGCTGGTCCACGCGGTGATCAAGGCGTCCCGCGAACACGACACATGGTCGGCTTCGGGCGGCCCGCGACCGCAGTTGCCCCGCACCTGGACCGAACTCTGGCGCAACGCCGTCCGCCGCCAGACCGACCTCGCCGGCGAACCGGAGGAGGAGGCCCGCCGCACCGTGCAGGCGATGCTCGACCAGCTCACCCGCCTGGACCGGGAGGCGGCCTGGTTCCGGTCCGACGTCACCCGGCGGGACCGGGCGATCTCCGAAACCCTGCTGTACGGCACCCGGCTCGGCCCCGACGTGCCCAGCCGCCCGGCGCAGCTCGCCTGGGACCGCCAGCGTGGCCTCCGCCCCGTCGACTACGCCAAGATCACAGCGATCGCCGCCGCCCAGGACGAGTGGCTGGCCGCCTGGAACGAGTGGGCCACCACCGACTGACCCCGCACCCCCACAGGAGCACCCGATCACCGGTCGGGTGCTCCTGCCCGTTCCGAAGACGGCGCTGTCGCCTCGGTGTGCCGGTCGGGGCAAGACGTCGAGCACACGATCGGCCATTGTGTGCGCTGGTCGACGTCGCCGACCCGCGAGGCACCCCACCGACAGCAGCAGGCCCGCGAGGCGCTCCACCGGCGGCAGCAGGCTCGCGGGAACGGACCGCGGACCCCTCACCGACCGTCGCCCAGCCAGGTTATGCCGCCCGTATTCCAGTGCTCAGCGACGGCTGACGGTCCCGGCCGTCGCTGAGCGCGGTGAAGAAGCCCGTATTCCGGTGCTGGGCGACGGCTCGCGGTCCCGGCCGTCGCCCAGCCAGGTAAAGCTGCCCGTATTCCAGTGCTCAGCGACGGCTGACCGTTCCGGCCGTCGCTGAGCGCGGTGAAGAAGCCCGTATTCCAGTGCTCAGCGACGGCTCGCGGGCCCGGCCGTGACTGACCGACAGACCCCGACCCGCGGATGCTGTCTGGGAAGCGAGGGCCGAATCTCCTGCCGATCTTGTGGAGTTCCGCGAGGTGTGCCCGACGTCGACAAGATCACGGTGGGTGGGCAGTCGGCGTGACGGCGGTGACGGGACGCCTCCGCCCGTCAGGCGCGCTGGTGGGCGGGACGGACCGGGCGCGTCGCGTCGTAGGTGGGGACGGTGTGGTGGCGGTTGGGGTGGTGTGGGTCGTACCGCCGAAATGGTGGAAATGCGACCAGGGCCGGATCGCATCGCTCAGCATGCGGGATGGGCGGGTTCGTGGTTGCCCCGTGGAGTGGGAGTTGATACGTTCTTCTGCATAGTCATACGGAGGTAGGCATGGGAATCAGGGTCGCGGTAGCGGGAGCCAGTGGCTACGCGGGCGGTGAGTTGCTGCGCCTGGTCGCCGGGCACCCCGAGTTCGATCTCGTCGCGGCGACCGCGCACAGCCAGGCCGGCTCGCCGGTCGCCGCGGTGCACCCGCAGCTGACCGGGCTCGACCTGACGCTGGGTTCCACCGACGCCGTCACGCTCAGTGGTGCTGACCTGGTCTTCCTCGCTCTTCCGCATGGGCAGTCGGCGGCTGTCGCCGGGCAGCTCGACGCCGGGGTCAAGGTCGTCGACCTGGGCGCCGACTTCCGGCTGGAGAGTGCCGAGCAGTGGACCCGCTATTACGGCGGCGGGCATGCCGGCACCTGGACCTACGGGCTGCCCGAGCTGCCCGGTGCGCGGGCCGCGATCGCCGGGTCCGACCGGGTCGCCAACACCGGGTGTTATGCGGCGACGATCACTCTGGCGTTGGCGCCGCTGATCGCCTCCGGGGTGGCCGATCCGGAGGATGTGGTGGTGGTGGCGAGCTCCGGCACCTCCGGCGCCGGGCGTAACGCCAAGGTGCACCTGCTGGCCAGCGAGATCATGGGTGACCTGTCGCCCTACAAGGTCGGCGCGCACCAGCACGTCGCCGAGATCAAGCAGGCCACCGGCGCGGCCTCGCTGTCGATGACCCCGATCCTGGCGCCGATGCCGCGCGGCATCCTGGCGACGGTGACGGCGCGCCGGCTCAACGGCGGCGACCCGCGCGAGGCGCTCGAGGCGGCCTACGCTGACGCGCCGTTCGTGCACGTGCTGCCGGAGGGGTCCTGGCCGCACACGGCCGCCACCGCGGGTTCCAACTCCTGCCATCTGCAGGCCACGGTCGACATCGACTCGGGCCGCATCATCGTCGTGAGCGCGCTGGACAACCTGGGCAAGGGCGCCGCGGGCCAGGCCGTGCAGAACGCCAACATCATGTTCGGCCTGCCCGAGACCACGGGCTTGAGTGTCTTCGGAGTGGCACCGTGACCGTCACCCATCCCAAGGGGTTCCGTGCCTCCGGCGTCGCCGCCGGGCTCAAGGCCAGCGGCAACGCCGACGTCGCCCTGGTCGTCAACGACGGCCCCGACTACACGGCCGCGGGTGTGTTCACCGGCAACCGGGTCAAGGCGGCGCCGGTCCTGTGGAGCCAGCAGGTGCTCAAAGGCGGGATAGTCCGCGCGGTGATCCTCAACTCGGGTGGCGCCAACGCGTGCACCGGCTCGCAGGGTTTCCGTGACACGCACGCCACCGCCGAGCACACCGCCTCGGTGCTGCGGGGTGGCGCCAACCGGATGATGATCGGCCCCGGCGATGTGGCGGTCTGCTCGACCGGCCTGATCGGCGAGCTGCTCCCGATGGACAAGCTGCTCCCCGGTGTGAGCGCGGCGGCCAAGACGCTGGCCGCCGACGGCGGTGGCCGGGCCGCCGAGGCGATCATGACCACCGACACGGTGGCGAAGAACTCGGTGGCCCAGCGCGAGGGCTGGTCGGTCGGCGGCATCGCGAAGGGCGCCGGCATGCTGGCCCCGGCGCTCGCCACCATGCTCGTCGTGATCACCACCGACGCGTCGGCCGACAACGAGGTGCTGGATGCCGCGTTGCGCGCCGCAACCCGGGTCACCTTCGACCGGATCGACGCGGACGGCTGCATGTCCACCAACGACACGGTGCTGCTGCTGGCCAGCGGCGCGTCGAACCGGCAGCCCTCCCTGGAGGAGCTGACCGCCGCGGTCACCGAGGTCTGCCACGACCTGGCCCAGCAGCTGATCGCCGACGCCGAGGGCGCGACCAAGCACATCGCGATCGAGGTGCAGGGCGCGGCCAGCGAGGCGGATGCGGTGCAGGTCGGCCGGACGGTCGCCGGCAACAACCTGGTGAAGACGGCGTTCTTCGGCAACGATCCGAACTGGGGCCGGATCCTGGCGGCGATCGGCACGACGAGTGCGGCGTTCGAGCCGGACCGGATCGACGTGGCGATCAACGGCGTGTGGATCTGCAAGGGCGGGGCGGCCGCCGAGGACCGCAGCAAGGTCGACCTGTCCGGGCGGGACGTGAGCGTGACGATCAACCTGCGCGAGGGGGAGATGAGCGCGACGATCTGGACCACGGATCTCTCCCACGCGTATGTCCACGAGAACTCGGCGTACTCCTCATGAAGGCGCAGACGAAGTGAAAGCGCAGAAGAAGGCCGAGATCCTCATCGAGGCGCTGCCCTGGCTGGAGCGTTTCCACGGCGCCACCGTCGTGATCAAATATGGCGGCAACGCCATGATCGACCCGGAGCTGCAGGAGGCGTTCGCCGCCGACATGGTGTTCCTGCGCCTGGTCGGCATCAAGCCGGTGGTCGTGCACGGCGGCGGCCCGCAGATCAACCGGATGCTGAAGCGGGTCGGGATCGAGTCGGAGTTCCGCGGTGGCCTGCGGGTCACCACGCCGGAGACGATGGAGATCGTCCGGATGGTGCTGACCGGCCAGGTCGGCCGTGAGCTGGTCGGCCTGATCAACCAGCACGGGCCGTTCGCGGTCGGCCTGTCCGGTGAGGACGCGCGCCTGTTCACCGCGGTCCGCCGGGGCGCGACGATCAACGGCGAGGAGGTCGACATCGGCCAGGTCGGCGACGTCGACCAGGTGGACACGTCGGCGGTCGACGACCTGATCGCGGCCGGGCGCATCCCGGTGATCGCGACCGTCGCACCCGACGCCGACGGCGTGCTGCACAACGTGAACGCCGACACCGCGGCCTCCGCGCTGGCGGTCGCGCTCGGCGCCCGCAAGCTGGTGGTCCTCACCGATGTGCCCGGCCTCTACACGAACTGGCCGGACACCTCGTCGCTGACCAGCGAGATCGACGCCGACGCGCTGGAGAAGCTGCTCCCCGGCCTGGAGTCGGGGATGGTGCCCAAGATGGAGGCCTGCCTGCGCGCGGTCCGCGGCGGGGTCCCGGCCGCGCACGTCGTCGACGGCCGGGTCGCCCACTCGACTCTGCTCGAAGTCTTCACGGAAGAAGGATTCGGAACAATGGTGATCCCGGCATGACTCTCGTCGAGCGCTGGCAGCAGTCGATGATGAACAACTACGGCACCCCGGCGATCGGCCTGGTCAAGGGCCAGGGCGCGGTGCTGACCGGCGAGGACGGCAAGGAGTATGTCGACTTCCTCGGCGGCATCGCGGTGAACGCCCTCGGTCACGCCCACCCGGCCGTGGTCGCCGCCGTCACCAGCCAGATCCAGCAGCTGGGGCATGTCTCCAACCTGTTCATCTCGGAGCCGCCGGTGGCGCTGGCCGACCTGCTGCTGGCGCTGGCCGGCCGGGCCGGGCGGGTGCTGTTCTGCAACTCCGGCGCGGAGGCCAACGAGGCCGCCTTCAAGATCTCCCGCCTGACCGGGCGCACGCACGTGGTCGCCACGAACGGCGCCTTCCACGGCCGGACCATGGGCGCGCTGGCGCTGACCGGCCAGCCGGCGAAACAGGATCCGTTCCGGCCGCTGCCCGGCGACGTCACCCACGTCGACTTCGGGGATGTCGCCGCGCTGGAGGCCGTGGTGACCGACGCGACCGCCATGGTGATCCTGGAGCCGATCCAGGGTGAGAACGGCGTCGTGGTGCCCCCGCCGGGCTACCTGACCGCGGCCCGGGAGATCACCACCCGGCACGGCGCGCTGCTGGTGCTCGACGAGGTGCAGACCGGCATCGGGCGCACCGGGCACTGGTTCCACCACCAGAGCGAGGGCGTCGAGCCGGACATTGTGACGCTGGCCAAGGGTCTCGGCGGCGGTCTGCCGCTGGGCGCCTGCCTCGCCTTCGGCCGGGCCGCCGACCTGCTCACCCCGGGCTCGCACGGCACCACCTTCGGCGGCAACCCGGTGTCCTGCGCGGCGGGTCTCGCGGTGATCCGCACGATCGCCAGTGAGGGCCTGCTCAACCACGTGAAACGGGTCGGCGAGCAGATCCGGCTCGGCATCGAGGGCCTGAACCACCCGCTGGTGAAGTATGTCCGGGGCGCCGGCCTGCTGCTCGGCATCGTCTTCAACGAGCCGGTCTCGGCCGACGTGGCGGCCCGCCTGCGGGACGCCGGTTTCCTGGTCAACCCGGCCAAGCCGGACGTGATCCGGCTCGCCCCGCCCCTGATCATCTCCTCCGATCAGGCGGACGCCCTGATCGCTGCCCTGGACGGTATCCGGTGACCACCCGCCACTTCCTCCGTGACGACGACCTGACCCCGCAGGAGCAGGGCGAGGTCCTCGACCTGGCCGCCGAGATGAAGGCGAACCGGTTCGGGTACACCCCGCTGGCCGGCCCGCGCAGCGTCGCCGTCTTCTTCGACAAGGCCAGCCTGCGGACCCGGCTGTCGTTCGAGGCGGGTATCGCCGAGCTGGGCGGCCAGCCGATCATCGTGGACACCCAGAACACCCACTTCGGCCGGGGCGAGACACTCGCCGACGCCGGCAAGGTGGTGGCCCGCTACGTGTCGGCGATGGTCTACCGCACCCACGGCGACGAGCGGCTCGCCGAGCTGGCCTCCGGCGTGCGGGTTCCGGTGATCAACGCGCTGAGCGACGGCTACCACCCGTGCCAGCTGCTTGCCGACCTGCTGACGATCCGGGAGCGGTTCGGGTCGACGGCCGGGCGGACCCTCGCCTATGTGGGTGACGCGGCCAACAACATGGCCCACTCCTACCTGATCGCGGGCGCGATGGCCGGGATGAACGTGCGGGTGGCCGGTCCGTCCGGGTTCGATCCGGCGGCGTCGGTGGTCAGCCGGGCCGCCGAGATCGCGGCGTGGACCGGCGGCTCGGTGGAGGTGCTGCGCAACCCGCGGGAGGCGGCCGACGGCGCGCACGTGATCGCCACCGACACCTGGACGTCGATGGGCCAGGAGGAGGACGGCAAGGACCGGCTCACCCCGTTCTGGCCGTACCAGGTGAACAAGGAGCTGCTGACCGCCGCCGACCCGGAGGCGATCGTGCTGCACTGCCTGCCGGCCCACCGCAACGAGGAGATCACCGACGAGGTGATCGACGGCCCGCAGAGCGCCGTCTTCGACCAGGCCGAGAACCGTTTGCACGCGCAGAAGGCGCTGCTCACCTGGTTGCTGGCGGTCAACCAGCGATGAGCAGCGGAAACCCAGTGACCCGAGCCGGGCGGCACGCCCGGCTCGTCGACCTGCTCCGCACCCGCCGGGTGAAGTCGCAGACGGAGTTGACCGTGATCCTCGCCAATGAGGGTGTCCACGTCACCCAGGCCACGCTTTCCCGTGACCTGGAGGAGCTGAACGCCGTCAAGGTGAGCGGTGTCTACTACATTCCGGAGGACGGGCACAAGCCGCTGTGGGAGACCACCGAGCACGGCCCGGCCCGGCTGATCCGGCTGCTGCGCGAGCTGCTCACCGGGGTCGACCACAGTGGCAACATCGCGGTTCTGCGTACCCCGCCGGGGGCGGCGCAGTTCCTGGCCAGCGCTCTGGACCGGTCCGGGCTGGCCGATGTGGTCGGCACGATCGCCGGTGACGACACCATCTTCGTGGTGGCCCGTGACGGCGGGCCGACGTCGGGCGCGGAGCTGGCCCTGAAACTCAGCCTGTGGAGCAGGTCGGAATCCGAGGAGAGCCGCTCATGACGTTCACACCCGCGGTGGAGGCCCGCTTCCCGGACTTCGCCGACCACACCGACAGCCTGGTCGGGCACGGCGTCGAGTTCTTCCTCGCCTCCAACGACACGTTGCGGCCGCACCTCAACGAGACGCCGTACGGCCACAAGCTGACCTGGCTCGACTTCACCGACACCGCGGAGAAGGACTGGTCGATCCGGGACTTCCTGAACTTCTTCAACGTCATCAACGGCATCGCCTTCGGTGACCGGGGCATCCCGATGCCGCAGTGGGTGATGGTCGACCTGATCCTGATGCCGGCCGCGGCCCTGATCGCCGGCCTGCCGCAGGCCGAGTTCGCCGACATGGTCGAGCGGTCCACGTTCCGTTTCGACACCGACGTGAAGCAGCTGCTGCGCAAGGTTCAGCAGGACATGCGGGACAGCGGCTACCGGGGCCCGGTCCCGGTCGGCGGCTACTGTGCCGCCCCGTCGGCCGAGCCGGGCCGCTGGGTGGGCTGGTCGCTGTGGTCGCTGATGCCGGCGGTCGGCCTGGGCAAGGCGGCGAAGGCGCTGGCGCTGTCGGCGTACCGGGCGCAGAAGCTGGACGGCGTCACCCAGTACGACAACAGCGCGCTCAAGGTGCACACCGAGTTCGGCGCGCTGAAGATCCTGGTCGCGACTGTCCCGTTCCACACCTCGCCGGGTTCGTTCGTCTACCAGAGCGACCTGACGCTGCCGGCCGGGGTGGAGCTGCCCGAGCCGACGTTCCTGCTCGATCCGTTCGACTACAGCCGCCAGCGGGCGATGCAGAAGGACATCGAAGCGGGCCGCTGCGAGTTCCACGTCCTGCCGCCGGGTCACGTCCGCCGGGACGGTAAGACCTATGTGCCGATTCTTGAGAAGGAACTGTCCCGATGACCAAGCGCAAGATCGTCCTCGCTTTCTCCGGTGGTCTGGACACCTCGTACGCCCTCGTGGACTTCCGCGAGAAGGGCTGGGACGTGGTGACCGCCAACATCGACACCGGCGGCCTGCACAGCGGTGAGGCCGATGTGGTCAGGGCGCGCGCCGAGGAGCTGGGCGCGGTCGAGCACCACGTCGTGGACGCCCGCGCGGAGCTCTACGACCGGGTGATCACCTACGCGATCAAGGCGAACTATCTGCGCAACGGCGCCTACCCATCGTGTGTCGGCGCGGAGCGGCTGATCCAGGCGGAGAAGGTCGTCCAGGTCGCGCTGGAGGTCGGCGCGGACGCGGTGGCGCACGGCTCGACCGGCGCGGGCGCCGACCACGTGCGCTACGACGCGGTGATTCGGGCGCTGGCCCCGCACCTGGAGATCGTCACCCCGATCCGGGACGAGCGGCTCACCCGGGAGGGTGAGACCGACTTCCTGCGGTCGCGGGGTTACGAGGTCAGCGAGAAGGTCAAGCTCTACTCGATCAACGAGGGCCTGATCGGCACGTCGATCGGCGGCGAGGAGACCTACGGCTCCTGGGAGTACCTGCCGGAGTCGGCCTGGACCTACACCAAGCCGATCGACGAGGCCCCGGAGAAGGGCGTCGAGCTGCTGATCAGCTTCGAGAAGGGTGAGGTCGTCTCGGCGGTGACCGCCGACGGTGAGCCGCTGCCCAGCGAGAACAGCTACGACATCCTGTCAGCGCTGAACGTCCTCGGCGGGGCACACGGTGTCGGCCGGGGCATCCACATGGGCTCCACCATGGTCGGGAACCTGGCCCGGGTCGGCTTCGAGGCGCCGGGCATGCTGATCCTCATCGCCGCGCACCGTGAGCTGGAGAAACTGGTCCTGTCGAACCGTCAGCAGGCGACCAAGGCGACGCTCGGCAACACCTACGGCGACCTGCTGCACGAAGCCGTCTACTTCGACCCGATCATGGACGACTTCCGGGCCTTCCTGGACTCCAGCCAGACCCGGGTCACCGGCACCGTGCGGGTCCTGCTGCACAAGGGCAACATCGTGCTCCTCGGCAGCAGGAGCCCGCACAGCCTGCTCGACGCGGCGACCCGCTCGGGTGTCGTCTACGGCCACGGCTCGTCGCTGTGGACCGGCGAGCAGGCCCGCGCCTTCGCCCACATGTACTCGGTGCCGGGCGCCATCCAGCGTGCCGCCGCCCGCCCCGCCGAATAGAAACTATGCGTCGAGCCAGGTGGTGAGCACGTGCAGGGCCTGCCGGATCTCCGGCACCAGCACGTGCTCACCGTCGGTGTGCGCCTGCAGCGGGTCGCCGGGGCCGAAATTGACCGCCGGGACACCCAGCGCGGCGAACCGCGACACGTCGGTCCAGCCCAGCTTGGCCTGCGGTGTGCGGCCGACGAGCTCGACGAACTCCTTGGCGGCCGGCCGGTCCAGCCCCGGCCGCGAACCCGGCGCGGCATCGGTCACCTCCAGCTCGAACCCGGCGAACACCTCGCGCAGATGCGCCTCGGCCTCGGCCACGTCACGGTCCGGAGCGAACCGGTGGTTGACGTGGACCGTGCACAGGTCGGGGATCACGTTGCCGGCGATGCCGCCCTCGATCTTCACCGCGTTGAGCCCCTCGTGATACTGCAGACCGTCGACGATCGGCTGCCGCGGCACGTAGGCGCGCAGCACGTCGAGCACGGCGCCCGCGCTGTGGATGGCGTTGCTGCCCTTCCACGAGCGCGCCGAGTGCGCCGCCACGCCGGGCACGGTGATCTTCACCCGCATGGTGCCCTGGCAGCCGCCCTCGACCGTGCCGTCGGACGGCTCACCGAGGATCGCGAAGTCGCCGACCAGCCAATCCGGGTGATTACGGACCAGCCGGCCGAGCCCGTTGAGCCGGGCCGCGACCTCCTCATGGTCGTAGAACACGTAGGTCACGTCATAGCGCGGCTCGGTCAGCGTCGCGGCCAGGTGCAACGCCATCGCGACACCCGCCTTCATGTCGACGGTGCCGCGCCCGCGCAGCACGTCGCCGTCGACGACGACCGGCAGGTTGCCGGCGATCGGCACGGTGTCGAGATGCCCGGCGATCACCACCCGGGTCGGCCGGCCCAGCGACGTCCGCGCCACCACCGCGTCACCGTCACGCAGCACCTCGAGGTGCGGATAGGCGCGCAACGCGCTCTCCACGGCGTCGGCCAGGGCCTTCTCGTCGCCGCTTACGGACGGGATATCACAGATGGTCCGAGTGAGATCGACAACATCACCGGTCAGATCGAGGCTGGTCATGTTGCAAACTTATCAGATCAACGGCATTTTTATACGTACGGCCAGCAAGGGCACCGTGAGCTGCCACGCGACGCAGGCGAGGGGCACGGCCGCAACGCGGCCGCCGGGCTGTGTCCGGTGGAGACGGCGTACACGTCCCACCCAGCGCGATGACGCCGGGCCGTGGCCCGTCACGCAGGGCTCAGCGATAGGGTCAGGAAGGTAACGAAACGTGAGCGGACGAGGAGAAGGTGTGTCGGAGAGCGACGAGCCGACGAGGCTGTGGGGTGGCCGTTTCGCCGGTGGTCCGGCGGAGGCGCTCGCGCGGCTGAGCGTCAGCGTCCAGTTCGACTGGCGGCTCGCGCCGTACGATCTGCTGGCCTCCCGCGCGCACGCCCGGGTGCTGGCCAACGCGGGCCTGCTCGACGCCGACGAGCTGGGCAGGATCCTGGCGGCGCTGGACGATCTGGCGTCGGCCTGCGCGGCCGGCGAGTTCCGGCCCACGATCGAGGACGAGGACGTGCACACCGCCCTGGAGCGGGGCCTGCTGGAGCGCCTCGGCGCGCTCGGCGGCAAGCTGCGGGCCGGCCGTTCCCGTAACGACCAGGTCGCCACCGACCTGCGGCTCTACCTGCGTGACCACGCCCGCGGGGTGGCCGTGGCGCTGATCGAGCTGGCCGACGCGCTTACCGAGCAGGCGGCCCGTAACGTCGACACCCCGGCCCCCGGCATGACCCACGTGCAGCACGCGCAGCCGGTCAGCTTCGGCCACTGGCTGCTGGCGCACGTGCAGCCGCTGCTGCGTGACCTGGAGCGGCTGAAGGACTGGGACGCGCGGACCGCGATCAGCCCGCTCGGCTCGGGCGCGCTGGCCGGTTCGTCCCTCCCGCTGGACCCGGCGGCGGTCGCCAAGGAGCTGGGCTTCACCGCCCCCGCGCAGAACTCGATGGACGCCGTCGCCGACCGTGACTTCGTGGCCGAGTTCCTGTTCGTGACCGCGCTGATCGGCGTGCACCTGTCCCGCCTCGGCGAGGAGGTCGTCCTCTGGACGTCGACCGAGTTCGGCTGGGTCGAGCTGGACGACGCCTTCGCCACCGGCTCGTCGATCATGCCGCAGAAGAAGAACGCGGACATCGCCGAGCTGGCCCGGGGCAAGAGCGGCCGTCTGGTCGGCGGTCTGGTCGCGGTACTGACCATGCTCAAGGGCCTGCCCCTGACGTACGACCGGGACATGCAGGAGGACAAGGAGCCGGCCTTCGACGCGGTCGACACCCTGGAGCTGCTGCTGCCCGCGCTGGCCGGGATGGTCTCGACGATGACGGTCCGGGTGGACCGGCTGGCCGCGGCCGCCCCGGTGGGCTTCTCGCTGGCCACCGAGGTCGCCGACTGGCTGGTCCGTAAGGGTGTGCCGTTCCGTGACGCACACGAGATCACCGGCAAGCTGGTGGCGCTCTGCTCGGCCCGCGAGTGCGAGCTGGAGGACCTGACCGACGACGACCTGAAGACGGTCAGCGAGCACCTCGACCCGTCGGTGCGCGAGGTGCTGTCGGTGTCGTCGGCGCTGGCCGCCCGGACCACGCCCGGCTCGACCGGTCCCGGCCCGGTCGCCGACCAGCTCGCGACGGTGCAGCACAAGCTGGACAACTGGCGTCAGTGGGCGGTCGAGAAGGTCGTGCCCAGGTAATTCCGGGTCACAGCGAAACGGGAGCGGCTTCGGCCGCTCCCGTTTTTTGTCGGCGCCCGTCACCGTCTTTTTACATGCCCGCCGCTTTCCGGCGGCCGAACACCGGGCGGCCGCCGGATCAGTGCATGGGCTTTCAGCGCTTCGTGCAAGAAGTTGCATCGAGGGCGAGCCGCAGAGCTCCCCAACAGGCCGTCGAGCCGGTAAGTTGCTGTAACTCGCTTCCATGTCCATCAGGTTCCTTGACCTGCCCTGGAAGGTAACAGAACCGCAGCTAGCGGCCCGTGATGTCGGAATCGTGAGGGTTCTCGCGGCGGCCGTGTTGCAAGTTGGTTCGCAAGGGGTTTCTAACCCCGAAACTTCTTGCTACGGTCCGGTCGTCACCAAGCAGGTCTTCACGGCACCAAGCAGGTCTTCAAGGAGCGCAACATGCGTCGCATAACCAAGGGACTGGCCGCTCTCTCCTCCGTGGCCCTCGCCTTCACCCTCGTCGCGTGCAGCGGCGACAAGGAGCCGGCCGCGAGCGACAACAAGGCGGCCGACCCGGCAACGCTGTCCGCCGAGCTCACGTGGTGGGACACGTCGGACGCCAAGAACGAGGGTCCGGTCTTCCAGGACCTGATCAAGCAGTTCAACGCGAAGTACCCGAACATCAAGATCAACTACCAGTCGGTGCCGTTCGCCGACGCGCAGAACAAGTTCAAGACGGCCGCCGCCGCCAAGACCGGCGCCCCGGACATCCTGCGCGCCGAGGTGGCCTGGGTCCCCGAGTTCGCGTCGCTGGGCTACCTGTACTCGCTGGACGACTCGGAGCTGCTGTCCGACGCGTCGGACTACAACGAGACCGCGCTGGCCTCGAACAAGTTCGACGGCAAGACCTACGGCGTCCCGCAGGTCACCGACAGCCTCGCGCTGCTCTACAACAAGGAACTCGTCGAGAAGGCCGGCGTCACCGTGCCGAAGACCTGGGCCGAGCTGAAGACCGCCGCCCAGACCGTCAAGAAGAAGACCGGCGTCGAGGGCCTCTACGTCAACCCGGCCGGCTACTTCACCCTGCCGTTCCTGTACGGCGAGGGTGGTGACCTGGTCGACACCGCGAACAAGAAGATCGTGGTCAACTCCGCGCAGAACGTCGCCGGCCTGAACATCGCCAAGGACCTGATCGACAGCGGCGCCTCGGTGAAGCCGTCGGCGACCGACTCGTACGGCACGATGATGACCCTCTTCAAGGAGAAGAAGGTCGCCTTCATCGTCAACGGCCCGTGGGAGGTCGCGAACGTGAAGGCCGCCCCGGCCTTCGGTGGCCTGGAGAACCTCGGCATCGCGCCGGTCCCGGCCGGTTCCGCCCGCGCCGGCGCCCCGATCGGTGGCCACAACTACGTCGTCTACTCGGGTGTCCCGCAGGAGAAGGCGGCCGCCGCCGTCGAGTTCATCAAGTTCATGAACTCCGCTGAGTCGCAGGCGACCCTCGCCGACAAGCTGGGCGTGCTGCCGACCCGCAAGTCGGCCTACGACATCGCGTCGGTCAAGAGCAACGCCGTGATCTCCGCCTTCAAGCCGGTCATCGAGTCGGCCGTGAACCGTCCGTGGATCCCGGAGGGCGGCCAGTTCTTCGGCCCGCTCGACACCCTCGCCACCGAGGTCCTGGTCCAGAACAAGGACGCCAAGGCTTCGCTCGACGCCGTGGCCCAGAAGTACAAGGCCGAGGTCGTTCCCTCGTACGCCACCAACTGACGGTCCTGAACGCAGGCGCCGGCCCGCGAGGGCCGGCGCCCGCTTCGCTTCCTCTCTGGAGCACAGCTGATGAGCACTGTGACTGCCGACGCGGCGCCGAGGAGCACCACGTTGCGGCACAACTGGGACAAGCACTGGGCGGCCTGGGCGATGGTCGTGCCGGTCGTGGTCGTCTTGGCGGTTCTGATCTTCTACCCCCTGGTCAACGGCATCTGGCTGACCTTCACCAACCAGACCGAGGCCAACCAGCTCGCCGAGATCTGCACCAAGTCGATCACCGGTGGCGAGGTCTGCAAGGACAACCCGAACGCCTGGTCGTTCGTGGGTCTGGACAACTACGTCAACGTCCTGACCGGCAAGATCGGCGAGTTCTGGCAGTGGACCGGGACCACCCTGATCTGGACCGCCGCGGGCGTGGTCTTCCACTACGGTCTGGGCCTCGGCCTGGCCATCATGATCCACCGGGAGATGCGGTTCCGCGGCTTCTACCGGGTCATGCTGGTCCTGCCGTGGGCGGTGCCCGGGTTCATCAGCGCCTTCGCCTGGAAGTTCCTCTTCAACGAGCAGCTCGGCCTGGTCAACTCGCTGCTCAACGCGGTCGGCATCGACTCGGTCGCCTGGTTCGCCGACAAGTGGACGTCACTGTTCGTCGCGGTGATCACCAACATCTGGCTGGGTGTGCCGTTCATGATGGTGGCCCTGCTGGGCGGGCTGCAGAGCATCCCGGAGGAGCTCTACGAGTCGGCCGAGATCGACGGCGCGACGCCGTGGCAGCGGTTCCGCAACATCACCCTGCCGGGTCTGCGGCCGGTCAGCATGACGGTGATCCTGCTCGGCACGATCTGGACCTTCAACATGTTCCCGATCATCTTCCTGGTGACCGAGGGCCAGCCGGCCGGATCGACCGAGATCCTGGTGACCGGCGCCTTCCGGGCCGCCTTCGAGGGCATCCGGAACTACTCGCTCGCCTCCACGTACGGCGTGCTGATCCTCTCGATCCTGCTCATCTTCTCGGTGTTCTACCGGCGGGTGCTGCGCAAGCAAGGCGAGGTTTGGTGACATGGCCCAGATGACCACGACCCCACCGATCGCAGTTTCGCAAAGCGACGCGCCGGCCCGGGTCAACAAGCCACGCCGCGGCCGCCGCAGCACCGGCGCGTCGATCGCGTTGCACGCCACGCTGATCCTGGCCTCGCTGATCGCGATCGGCCCGATCCTGTGGGTGGTGCTCTCCTCGTTCAAGCCCGGGTACGCCGTGCAGAGCACCGAGATCACCCTGATCAAGGACCCGACGTTCGCGAACTACGAGTACGTGCTGTTCGAGACGAACTTCCGGTACTGGTTCCTGAACTCGGTGATCGTGGCCGGCCTGACCATGTTCATCGGCATCTTCTTCTCGGCGACCACCGGGTACGCGCTGTCCCGCTTCAACTTCCCGGGCCGTCGCTCGCTGATGATGGTCTTCCTGGTCACCCAGATGTTCCCGGTGTCGATCCTGATCGTCCCGATCTACGCGATCATGGCGAGCCTGGGCCTGATCAACACGCTCCCGTCGCTGGTCATCGCGTACCTGACGATCGCCGTGCCGTTCTGCGCGTGGATGCTGAAGGGCTACTTCGACTCGATCCCGACCTCGCTCGACGAGGCGGCGTCGCTGGACGGCTGTGGCCCGTTCCGGATCTTCTGGCGGGTCATCCTGCCGCTGGCCCGGCCGGCCATCGCGGTCACCGGTTTCTACGCCTTCCTCACCGCCTGGGGCGAGGTCGCTTACGCTTCGGCGTTCATCCAGACCGACGACAAATACACCCTGGCGTACGGTCTACAGCAGTTCGTCCCGCAGTTCAATCCGCAGTGGGAATACCTCACCGCGGCGGCCGTGCTGGTGACGATCCCGGCCGGAATCGTATTCCTCTTCGCGCAGAAGCATCTCGTGTCCGGTCTTACCGCCGGCGGCACGAAGGGCTGATTCAAACGCAGCGTGGTGATTTCTGGTGCGATTCGCACCGGAAATCACCACGCGCGTTTTTGTGCCTCCGGAAACCCGGAGAACGCTCTCACAGCGTACGGATGGTGGCACCGCCACCATCCGAACGATTTCGGTCAGGCGGCTGGAGTGGCGACCGGAATCTCCGAGCGCATCGGTGCGATCGCGGTCGAGTTACGCACCACCAGCTCGGGGTGGAAGAGATATTCCGAGTGCGGCGCGCCGTGCCCGTTGATCTCGTCGACCAGGGACCGGACCGCGGCCACCGCCATCGAGGCCACCGGCTGGCGCAGCGTGGTCAGCGGCGGGTCGGTGAACGGGATCAGCGCCGAGTCGTCGAAGCCGATCACCGACACCTCCTCGGGAACCCGCAGGCCACGGCGCCGGGCGGCCCGGATCGCGCCGAGCGCCATCATGTCCGACGCGCAGATGATGCCGGTCACGCCCTTGGCCAGCAGCCGCTCGGCGGCCACCTCGCCGCCCTCGACGCCGAACAGCGTCAGCGACACCAGGTCGTCCACCTCGGCGTCGGTGAGGCCCACCTCACGCTTCATGGCCGCCCGGTAGCCCTCCAGCTTGCGCTGGGTGTTGATGAACCGGTTGGGCCCGGAGATGATGCCGATCCGCCGGTGCCCGAGGGCCACCAGGTGGGTGACCCCGAGATCGCCGGCGACCCGGTCGTCACACGAGACGAACGGCGCCTCCAGCTCCTTGGCATAGCCGTTGACCAGCACGATCGGCAGCGGCCGGTCGAGCAGCCGCTGATAGCGGGAGCGGTCGGAGGTGGTGTCGGCGGACAGCGAGGAGATGAAGACGATGCCCGAGACCTGCCGGTCGAGGAGCATCTCCACATACTCGTCCTCGGTGACTCCGCCGGGCGACTGGGTGCACAGCACCGGCGTGTAGCCGTGCTGCGCCAGGGTCGACTCGATCACCTGGGCGAAAGCGGGGAAGATCGGGTTGTCCAGCTCAGGGACGACCAGGCCGACCAGACCGGCACTGCGCTTGCGCAATCTTTCCGGCCGTTCGTAACCGAGGACGTCGAGTGCCGTCAGGACCGCTTGTCGGGTTTCAGCAGAGACACCGGGGCGGTCGTTAATGACACGCGACACCGTCGCCTCACTGACCTGAGCCTGTTTGGCGATATCGGCCATTCGCGCACGCATGGTCTCACTCTAGTCGTCTGTTGTCTGCTCGGCATGGTCCTGAAAGGTCTTCCATTCCATGCAAGACCTTGCTAACGTCCCGGCAACAGGAGCGATACAGGCCGATCGGTCGATGGAACGCGCCCTGAACGGCTTTTTCGGGTTTGTCGCCGCGGCGCGTCGTCGAGCCTGTCGTGGAGCACTCTACTCCGAGGGTGTCCAGCGGCTTCCGCGCCGGGGTGGCGTGAAGAAACATATAACTGTCAATCCGATACCACTGAATCGGAAGGGTGCGCAGTGGCACTCAACAGACCTTTACCTCGCCGTCTGAAGCTGGGCGCCGCGCTGCTCAGCCTCGTCCTCCCACTCCTCGCCGTGCCGGCTTCCACAGCCGCCGCGGCGGCACCGGTTCCCAGCGACTCCGTCATCGCGAAGTGGGGCTCCGACAACCCCACCAGCGGCGAGCAGTTCTACTTCGTGCTGCCGGACCGGTTCGCCAACGGGGACACGAAGAACGACAAGGGCGGGCTCTCCGGTGACCGTCTCTCCACCGGGTACGACCCCGCCGACAAGGGCTTCTACCACGGCGGCGACCTCAAGGGCGTGATCGACCGGCTGGACTACATCCAGGGGCTCGGCACCACCGCGATCTGGCTCGCACCGGTCTTCAAGAACCGTCCCGTGCAGGGGACCGGCACGGACGTGTCGGCCGGGTACCACGGGTACTGGATCACCGACTTCACCCAGGTGGACCCGCACTTCGGCACCAACGCCGACCTGAAGAAGCTGGTCAAGCTGGCCCACCAGCGCGGTCTCAAGATCTACCTGGACATCATCGTCAACCACACCGCGGACGTCATCAAGTACGCGGAGAACACCTACACGTACGTCGACAAGGCGGACTCGCCGTACACCGACACCGACGGGCAGCCCTTCGAGGACCGCAACTACGCGACCTCGGACGAGTTCCCGAAGACCGACGCCACGTCGTACCCGTACACCCCGGTCTTCGGATCGAAAGCGGACTCGACGGTGAAGAAGCCGTCGTGGCTGAACGACGTGAACATGTACCACAACCGCGGTGACTCCACCTTCGCCGGTGAGAACAGCGAGTACGGCGACTTCTACGGCCTCGACGACCTCTTCACCGAGCGTCCCGAGGTGGTCGAGGGCATGTCGAAGATCTACGGCGACTGGGTGAAGGACACCGGCATCGACGGCTACCGCCTCGACACGGTCAAGCACTCCAACCTGGAGTTCTGGCAGCAGTGGCAGCCGGCCGTCGAGAAGGCCGCCAAGCAGGCCGGCAAGAAGGACTTCTTCACGTTCGGTGAGGTGTACAGCGCCGACCAGGAGATCGAGTCGACCTACGTCCGCACCGGGGGCCTGCCCGCCACCCTGGACTTCTCGTTCCAGGAGACCGCGCGCGGCTTCGTCACCGGCAACAGCGGCGCCGACGCGCTGTCCAGCCTGTACGCCAAGGACGACCTCTACACCGCCCGCAACACCGGCGCGGACCGGCTGCCGACCTTCCTCGGCAACCACGACATGGGCCGGATCGGCTCGTTCATCGCCGCCGCCGCGACCGCGGACTCCCAGCTCAAGCGCGACCAGCTCGCCCACGAGCTGATGTTCCTGACCCGTGGCCAGCCGGTCGTCTACTCCGGTGACGAGCAGGGCTTCACCGGGCCGGGCGGCGACAAGGACGCCCGCCAGGACCTGTTCGCCAGCAAGAGCGCGGACTACCTGGACGACGACCTGATCGGCACCGACCGCACCCACGCGGTCGACAACTACGACACGTCGCACCCGGTCTACCGGACGATCGCCGCGCTCGCGAAGCTCCGCAAGGCGAACCCGGCCCTGGTCACCGGCATCCAGCAGACCCGCTACGCGGCCGAGGGCCAGGGTGTCTTCGCGGCCTCCCGGATCGCCCGGGACAACAGCCGCAAGGAGTACGTGGTCGCGGTCAACAACGCCACCACGGCGCAGACCGTCTCCTTCGCCACGGCCACGCCGAACAGTGTTTTCACCGGGATCTACGGTGGCGCGGCTCCGGCGAACTCGGACGCCGACGGGCGGATCACCATCACCGTTCCGGCGCTGTCCTCGGTCGTCCTCACGACAACGAACGCGGTGGCCGTACCGAAGAATGCTCCGACGGTGACCCTCAGCAGCCCGAAGGCGGACGCATCGGTCGCCACCCGCACCGAGATCGTCGCCGACGTCGTCGGTGACCCGCTGTCCACGGTGACCTTCGCGGCCCAGGCCGGCGACGGCGAATGGAAGCTGCTCGGCACCGCCGACCGCGCGCCCTACCGGATCTACCACGACCTGACCGGCCTGGCCGGGAAGACGCCGGTGCGGTACAAGGCAGTGGTGCGCGACAGCAAGGGGCGGCTCGCCTCGGCGACCTCGAACATCACCGTCGGCACCCCGGTGGCCGAGTCGACCGCGGGCTACGCGGTCGTGCACTACAACCGGCCGGACGGGCAGTACGACGACCAGAACCTCTACGTGTGGGGTGACATCGACCCGTCGATGTCCACCACCTGGCCGAACGGGCAGCAGTTCACCGGTTCCGACTCCTATGGCCGGTTCGCCTACGTGAAGCTCAAGCCGGGCGCCAAGAGCGTCGGATTCATCGTCGTCGACGACAACGGCAACAAGGACGTCGACGCCGACCGGACCATCAACATCGGCGCCAACCCGGAGATCTGGATCAAGCAGGGCGACGCCACCGTCTACCCGACCCGGCAGGCGGCCACCGGCCAGCCCGACCCGGCGCAGGACCAGACCAAGGCGGTCATCCACTGGAAGCGGGCCGACGGCAACTACGACGGCTGGGGCCTGCACGTCTGGTCCGGCGCGGCCAGCCCGACCGACTGGTCGAGCCCGCTGCTCCCGGCCCGGATCGACAGCTACGGCGCGGTCTTCGAGGTGCCGCTCGCGGCCGGGGCGACCTCGCTGAGCTACATCATCCACCGCGGTGACGAGAAGGACCTGCCCGCCGACCAGTCCCTCGACTTCGCCAAGGCGAGCCGTGAGGTCTGGCTGCTGGCCGGCCAGGAGACCCGTCTGCTGCCGCTGGTCAAGACCAGCGCGGGCGGTGGCGTCGTGGACGTCGCCAAGTCGGCGGCGGTCTGGCTGGACCGGGGGACGATCGCCTGGAAGACCGGGACCGGAAGCACCCTGGAACCGGTCGGGGCCGGCACCGACGGCAAGGTCTACGACCTGGTGTACTCGGCCTCCGGTGGGATCGGGGTCGCGGATGGCGAACTCACCGGAACATATCGGACAGTCAACCTCGCCGCCGTCAGAAGTGGTCTCACCGAGGCGCAGCGCGAGAAGTTCCCGCACCTGTGGCAGTACGGGGCCTACCGCATCAAGAACGCTGACATCTCGGATATTTTGCGGGGACAGGTCGTCGTCACCGAACGCGACGCCACCGGCAAGCTGCTCTCGGCCACCGGCGTACAGCTGGCGGGTGTCCTGGACGATCTGTATGAAACCGACGCCACCCTCGGCCCGCAGGTCCGGGGCAAGCAGGCGAGCATCGCCGTCTGGGCGCCGACCGCCCGCAGCGTCGAACTCGAGGTCTACGACACCGCCGGCCAGGTCTCCCCGGCGCTGATCGAGCTGACCCGGGACAACCGCACCGGCGTCTGGTCCGGCCGCGGCGACTGGGCCGGGAAGTTCTACAAGTTCCGGGTGACCGCGTGGCAGCCGGCCACGCAGAAGGTCGTCACGGCGTCGGTGACCGACCCGTACTCGGTCGCGCTCACCGCCGACTCCACCCGCAGCCGGTTCGTCAGCCTGTCCGACCCGGCCCTCGCGCCGGCCGGCTGGAGCAACCTGCGGAAGCCGGCCGCCGTCGCCCCCGCGAAGATCCAGATCTCGGAGCTGTCGGTGCGGGACTTCTCCATCGCCGACAGCACGGTTCCGGCCTCCGCCCGCGGCACGTTCAGCGCCTTCACCGGCAACTCCACGGGCATGTCGCACCTCCGGGACCTCGCCAAGGCCGGCGTCACCCACCTGCACCTGCTCCCGGCGTTCGACTTCGCCACCATCCCGGAGAAGCGCGCCGACCAGCAGCAGCCCGCCTGTGACCTGGCGTCGCTGCCGGCCGACTCGGAGGAGCAGCAGGCCTGCATCGCCGCGGTCGCCGCGACCGACGGTTACAACTGGGGCTACGACCCGCTGCACTACACGGTTCCCGAGGGCGGATACGCCGTGGACCCCTCCTCGCGTACCAAGGAATTCCGGTCGATGGTCGCCGGGGTCAACCAGGCCGGCCTGCGTGTGGTGATGGACGTCGTCTACAACCACACCTCGGCCGCCGGGACCGACGCCAAATCGGTGCTCGACCAGATCGTGCCCGGCTACTACCACCGCCTCCTCGAGGACGGCACGATCGCCAACTCCACCTGCTGCGCCAACACCGCGCCGGAGAACGCGATGATGGGCCGGCTCGTGGTCGACTCCGTCGTCACGTGGGCCAAGCAGTACAAGGTCGACGGCTTCCGCTTCGACCTGATGGGCCACCACCCGAAGGAGAACATCCTGGCGGTGCGCAAGGCCCTCGACAAGCTCACGGTCGCGAAGGACGGCGTCGACGGCAAGAGCATCTATGTGTACGGCGAAGGCTGGAACTTCGGTGAGGTGGCGAACAACGCGCGCTTCGTCCAGGCGTCCCAGACCGAGCTCGGCGGCACCGGGATCGGCACGTTCAACGACCGGCTCCGGGACGCGGTCCGTGGTGGCGGCCCGTTCGACGGCAACCCGCGCATCCAGGGCTTCGCGTCCGGGCTGGCCGGCGCGCCCAACGGCGATCCGGTCAACGGCACCGCGGCCGAACAGCAGGCCCGGTTGCTGCACTACCAGGACCTGATCAAGGTCGGGCTGACCGGCAACCTGGCCGACTACACGTTCACCTCGTCGGCCGGCACGACCGTCAAGGGCTCGCAGGTCGACTACAACGGGGCGCAGGCCGGGTACACGAAGAACCCCGGTGAGTCGATCACCTACGTGGACGCGCACGACAACGAGATCCTGTACGACGCGTTCGCCTACAAGCTGCCGCAGCCGACCACGGCCGCCCAGCGGGCCCGGGCCCAGTCGGTGGCGCTCGCCACCACCGTGCTCGGCCAGGGCGCCGGGTTCGTCACGGCCGGCAGCGAACTGCTCCGCTCCAAGTCCCTGGACCGGAACTCGTTCAACTCCGGTGACTGGTTCAACCAGATCATCTGGGACTGCTCGCAGGGCAACGGCTTCGGCCGCGGCCTGCCGCCCAAGGCGGACAACGAGTCGAAGTACGCGTACGCCAAACCGCTGCTCGCCGACCCGGCGCTGGTCCCGGACTGTGCCGCGGTCAACCTGGCGAACAGCACCTACCAGGAGCTCCTGAAGATCCGGAAATCCACTCCGGCCTTCGGGCTCGCCACCGGCTCTCAGGTGCAGCAGCGAGTCGCGTTCCCGCTCTCCGGCGTGAACGAGACCCCCGGCGTCATCACGATGACCATCGACGCCCGGGGGATCGACAGCCGCTGGAAGTCGATCACGGTGGTCTTCAACGCCGGCACCGCCGCCGCCAGCCAGAAGGTGCCGGGGCTCGCCGGTAAGAAGGTCGCGCTCCACCCGGTCCAGCAGGCTTCGGCCGACCCGGTGACCCGTACCGCATCATTCACGGCCTCCACCGGAACGCTGACCGTCCCCGCACGAACCGTCTCGGTCTTCGTGCAGAGCTGAGTCTCCCGGGCCGGCGTGGGGCCCCTTCCACCTCCCGCGCCGGCCCGGGTCCTCCTGATCTCGGCCACCGCCTACCCGGCCAGCCTCGGGTGGGCGGTGGCCGTTTTTCGGTCCCGGGTGGTCGGTGGGTCGGTTTTGCGTTGCATGCCTGGTCGCGCCAAGACCGCCAGCCGTCGCCTACGGCGGTTTTGGGGTTGCCTTTCCCGCGGTGAGCGACGGCTGGGCCCGCCGGCCGTCGTGTACGGCGGTTTTGGGGGTGCTTTTCCCGCGGTGAGCGACGGCTGAGGTCGTCGGCCGTCGTGTACGGCGGTTATGCGGGGTGCTTTTCCGCGGTGGGCGACGGCTGGGGGCGACGGCGGCGGCGGGAGGCGATCGTGGCCGGGTCCTCGGCCGGCAGGGACCACGTTGCGGCCAGGGACAGGCTCTGCTGCCGGCCGCTTGCCACGTGGGCGTGGGCCAGGGCGGCCGCCAGGTCGGCAGCGCCCTGCTCGATCGCCTGGTAGAGCTCCTCGTGTTCGGCGCACTGCTGGGCCGCGTCCCGCTGGGCGGTCAGGCGGAACAGCCAGTGGGTGCGGGCGGCCAGCGGGCGCATCAGGGAGCTGAGCAGCGGGTTCGCGGACAGTTCGATCAGGTCGGCGTGGAAGCCCGCGTTGGCTGCCGCCACGCCGTTCTCGTCGCCGGCCACGGTGGCCGCCCGGGCCGCGGTCAGGCGGTTCTTCAGGCGGGCCAGGCCGGGCTCGTCCCGGCGCTCGGCGGTCAGGCGGGCGGCCAGGGCCTCCAGGGACTCGCGGACGTCGAACAGGTCCCGCACGTCGGCCGGGGTGAAGGGCGCCACCAGCGCGCCCTTGCCGGGGACGAGCAGGACCAGGCCGTCGGACTCCAGCAGGCGCAGCGCCTCGCGCAGCGGGATCCGGGAGACCTGTAGATCGGCGGCCAGGTCACGCTCGACCAGGCGCTGGCCGGGGGCCAGTTCGGTGTTGACGATGCGGCGGCGCAACTCCTCGTAGGCGTGGTCGCGCAGCGCGCCGGGCGCCTTCTCGGCCACCGGTGAGCCCCCTTGTGTACGTGTCTGCGCACCCACCTTAGCGGCGGCCGTGTTGCTAACCGCCTTGTGACGAGCGTGAAACAGAGCGCCCCGAAACTGGCTGCCGTAACGGTATACCACTAACTCTCGGAGGCGTTCTGATGGCGCGTACCGTTCCTCTTCTGTCCCTGGCCGTCACCGCTGTGCTCGCCGGTGGGCTGCTCACCGGCTGCGGCGGTGACCCGGAACCGGCGGCGGCCGGCGCGGTCCGCGTCGGTGTGCTCTTCCCCGGCTCGCTCTCCGACGACGGCTTCATGGAGTCGGCCTATCTCGGCTACCAGCGGGCCGAACAGGCGCAGGCGGGCAAGGTCACGTTCAGCAAGGTGGAACAGGTCGCCACAGCCGACTTCGAGGCCGCGCTGGTCCGGTTCGCCGGGCAGTCCGACCTGGTCGTCTCGCTCGGCGGGCAGACCGACGCGGCGGTCCGGCTGGTCGCCCCGCGGTTCCCGAAGGTCAAGTTCGTGGAGATCGGCGGCCCGGCCGACGGCAAGCCGCTGGCGAACCTCGCCCTCTACGACCCGCAGCAGGCGCAGGCCGCGTTCCTGTCCGGCGCCGCGTCCGCGCTGCTGACCAGGTCGAACAAGGTCGGCTTCGTGGGCGGGGCCGAACTGCCGGCGATCGTCAACGCCGCCACCGAGTACGCGAACGGCGCCGCCCTCGCCAAGCCCGGTGTGCAGGTGCTCACGCCGCAGTACGTCGGCGACTTCAACGACGTGGCCAAGGCCAAGCAGTCCGCGCTCGCCGACTACAGCGCGGGCGCCGACGTGCTCGGGCAGATCCTCAACCTCGGCAAGAAGGGCCTGGCCCAGGGCGCCGCCCAGTCGAACACGAAACTGATCGGCGGGCCGATCCCGCACGACTGCGCCACCGACCCGGTCTACGCCGGATTCGTGAAGACCGACGTCGGGGCCGAGATCGAGTACGCCGTCGAGCACGTCCTCGCCGGCACGTGGAAGCCGGAGAACGTCAAGTTCGGGCTCACCGCCACGAAGCCGCAGAACGACATCGTGCTCTGTGACGCCGACCCGGCGGTGCAGGCCGCGCTGGACACCATCAAGGCCGACATCGCGTCCGGGAAGATCAGCACCCGGTGATCGCCCTGGAGATCGCCGGCCTGGTCAAGGCGTATGGCCCGACCCGCGCGCTGGACGGTGTGGACCTGACTGTCGACGCCGGCTCGGTGCACTGTGTCCTCGGCGAGAACGGCGCCGGCAAGTCGACGCTGTGCCATGCGATAGGCGGTTCGCTCACGCCCGGCGCCGGGACGATGCGGTTGTACGGGTCGCCGTACGCGCCGCGCCGTCCGAAGGACGCCCTCTCCGCCGGTGTGGCCATGGTGCACCAGCACTTCAGCCTCGTCCCGACGCTCACCGTCCGGGAGAACCTGCGGCTGCTGCGGGTCCGTGACCTGCCCGGCGGCCTGTCCCGGCTGGCGGACCGGTTCGGGCTGAGCGTGCCGTTGGACGAGACGGTCGGCGATCTCCCGCTCGGTGTACGGCAGCGCGTCGAGATCGTGAAGGCGCTGCTCCGCGAGCCGCGCCTGCTCGTCCTGGACGAGCCGACCGGGGTGCTCGGGCCCGGCGAGGTGGACGCACTGCTCGCCACCTGCCGCCGGATCGCCGACGACGGCGGGGCGGTGATCCTGGTGACGCACAAGCTCGGCGAGGTCGCCCGGGTCGCGGACGCCGCCACGGTGCTGCGCGGCGGCCGGGTCGCCGGGGCCGGGCTCACCGACCTGACCCCGGACCTGCTGGTCCCGCTGATGATCGGCCGCCCGGCCACCCAGCTGGCCCCGGTCCTGGCCGGAACTCTCGGCATGACCACAACCGAAAAATCCGGAAAATCAGTCATTGGCGAGAGCGTGACGGAGACGTCCGCTTCGGGAAGCGGATCAAAAAGCCAACCCGGCGACGGTACGGAAAGCCCGGTCGGTGGCGGTGCGGGAAGCCGGGTCGGTGGCGGTGCGGGAAGCCCGGCCGGCGACGACGGGCGGGCGGCCGTGCTGCGGATTCGGGACGTGGCCGTCAAGCGGGCCGGAGGTGGCCTCCTCCTGGACGGGGCCACCCTGGAGATCAGGGCCGGGGAGATCGTCGGGGTGGCCGGGGTCGAGGGGAACGGGCAGACCGAGCTGATCCACGTGCTCAGCGGGGCCCGGATACCCGACGCGGGCGCCGTCGAACTGGACGGTGTGGATCTGACCCGGGCCACCCCGGCCCGGCGGACCGCGGCCGGGCTGGGGGTGGTGCCCGAGGACCGGCACCACGAGGGCTGCGTCCCGGAGCTGGACGTCGCCACCAACCTGTACCTGGGGCGGCTCGGCGAGTTCCGGCGGTGGCGGACGCTGCTCGACAGGAGGGCGATGCGGGCCGCCGCGACCGCCGTGATCGAGAAGCACGACATCAGCGCGCCGGGACCGGCCGCCCCGATGTCGGCGCTGTCCGGCGGCAACCAGCAGAAGGTGGTCCTGGCCCGGGAACTCGCCCTCGACCCGCTGGTCTGCCTGGCCGCCGCCCAGCCGACCCGGGGGCTCGACGTCGGCGCCGTTGACGCGGTGCTCACCCGGATCCGGGAGGCGGCCGCGAACGGCACGGCGGTGCTGGTCGTCTCCAGTGAGCTGGGGGAGCTGCTGGCGCTGTGCGACCGGATCGTCGTCGCCTACCGGGGCACACTGTCGGCCCCGGTCGACACCTCCGATCCGGACGCCCACGACCGGATCGCGCATCTGATGCTGGGGACCGCCGCATGACCGCCGTCGCCCGTCATCCGATCGTCGTCAGCGGGTACGCCGCAGTCGTCGCCGCGCTGGCCGGGCTGCTGCTCGCGGCGGTGGCCGGGACCGCGCCCGGGGACGCCGTGAACGCCCTGGTCGAGGGGATGGCCGGTACCCCGTACGCGATCGGTGGCTCGTTGAACTCCGCCGCGGTCCTCGCGCTGATCGCGGTGGGTTTCACCGTGGCGCACCGCGCCGGACTGGTGAACGTCGGCGGCGAGGGACAGCTCGCCGTCGGTGGGGTGGCGGGCGCCGCGGCGGGCCTGGCGCTGCCGGAGTCGATCCCGGCGGTGGCCGGTGTGCCGGTGCTGCTGATCGCCGGGTTCGCCGGTGGCGCGGCCTGGGCGTCGATCGCCGGGCTGCTCAAGGCGCGGCGCGGCACCAGCGAGGTGATCACCACGCTGCTGCTGAACTTCGTCGGTCTCGGGGTCCTCGGGCTGGCCGTGCACGAGGAGGTGTTCCTGCGGCAGCCGGTCACCTCGGCCGAGACGCTGCCCCAGTCGGCGCCGCTGCCGGCGGGTGCGCGGCTGCCGCTGATCGGTTCCGCCGAGTCCCCGGCGACCCTGATCGTGGTGCTCGCGGTGGCCGCCGCGATCGTCACCGCGGTGGTGCTGCGGCACACCGCGACCGGGTTGCGGCTGACCTCGGCCGGGTTCTCGCCCGCTGCGTCGGCGCGGCTCGGGTTGCCGGTCGGACGGCTCGAAGCGGGTGGCCTCGCGGTCGCGGGTGGACTCGCCGGGACGGCCGGCGCGTGCCTGGTGGCGACCGCCCCGTACGTGCTGGCCGAGCACTTCTCCTCCGGCTACGGCTTCACCGGGCTGGTGGTGGGCCTGCTCGCCCGCGGTTCGCTGACCGCCGTCCTGGCGGTGGCGCTGCTGTTCGGCCTGCTCACCAACGGCGGCATCAACCTGCAGCTGGCCGTCGGGGTGCCGGCCGCGACCGTCCAGATCGTGCAGAGCCTGCTGGTCGTCCTGGTCGCGGCGAGCCTGGGGAGGAAGAGATGAGTGCGATCGTCGAGGAGATTCTCGCCGGCGGGGTACGGATGGCCGCGCCGTTGCTGCTCGCGTCGGCCGGAGAGCTGGTCAGTGAACGGGCCGGCCTCCTCAACCTGAGCGTCGAGGCGATGATGCTGACCGGCGCGTTCGCCGGGGCGGCCGGCGCGCTCGCCACCGGCAGCGCGGTCGCCGGGGTGGGCTGTGCGGTCGTCGCCGGTCTGCTGGTGGCGGCGTTGCAGGCGCTGCTCAGTGTCACGTTGCGGGCCGACCAGATCGTCACCGGCATCACCGCGAACGCGCTCGCGCTGGGCGCCACCACGTACGGCGCCCGGCTGCTGTTCGCCGACTCGGGACAGACCCTGGCCGGGTTCGAGCCGCTGCCGGTTCCGGTGCTGTCGGAGATCCCGCTGCTCGGCCCGGCGCTGTTCGAGCAGTCGGCGCTCGGATATCTGGCGTTCGCGGTGGCGGCGGTGCTGGCTCTCGGGCTGAGCCGCCGGACCCCGTGGGGGCTCGCGGTCGACGCGGTGGGCGAGGACGCGGTCACCGCCGACCGGTGCGGCCTGCCGGTCCGGGCCATCAGGTACGCCGCCGTGCTGCTCACCGGCGCGGCCTCCGGGCTGGCCGGGGCACAACTGGCGCTGGCCGAGGTGCACGCGTTCAGCGACAACATCACCGGCGGGGTCGGATATCTGGCCGTGGTCGCCGTGATCGCGGGCCGCTGGCGGGCCTGGCCGACCCTGCTGGCCTGCCTGTTCTTCGGGGTGGCGCAGGCGCTCCAGTTCGCGGCGCCGGCGGCCGGGCTGCACCTTCCGGCCCCGGTGCTGGTCACCCTCCCGTACGTGATCGCCCTGCTCGCGGTCAGTGGCCTGGCCGGTCGCAGCCGCGCGCCGTCCGCCCTGACCATCCCGTTCGCCCGGACCGCCTGATCCCCACCTGATCCACGGAGAGAAATGACGCTCATCCTGACCCGTTCCGACGTGCTGGCGCTGCTCCGCTTCGAGGACGTGATCGCCGCGGTCGAGCAGGCGCACCTCGATCTGGCGTACGACCGGGCCGCGCTGCCGCCACCGGCCGCCGCGAGTCTCGGCGGCGCCACCTTCCTGGCGATGACCGCGGCGTCCGCCCCGGCCGGGCTGGCCGCCGTCAAACTCCTCGCCGACCTGCCCGGCAACCGGCAGCGGTCCACAGTGCTGGCGGTGTCGGCGGAGAGCGGCGCATGTGCGGCGCTGATCGACGGCGCGGTCCTCACCCGGTTCCGGACCGCGGCGGCCACCGCTGTCGCCACCCGTGCGCTGGCCCGCCCGGACGCGCGGGTGCTGGGACTGATCGGGTCCGGGCCGCTGGCCGAGGCGCATGTGCACGCCCTGAGCGCGGTGCATCGTTTCGACGAGGTGGCGCTCTGGGGCCGTACCCCAGCCAACGCTCTTGATCTTGCCGCCCGGATCACCGCGGACCTCGGCCTGACCGTGAACGTCCTGGCCGGACCGCGTGAGGTGACGCTCGCGTCGGACGTGTTGTGCACTCTGACGCCGTCCCGGGAACCCGTGGTGCGGGGCGCGTGGTTCCTGCCCGGACTGCACGTCAACGCGGTCGGCGCACCGCCGCGGCCGGACCACCGGGAGATCGACACCGAGGGGGTGGCGCGGTCGCGGGTGGTGGTCGACTCGGCGGCGACGGCCCTGCACGAGTCGGGCGAGGCGTTGCTGCCGATCGCCGAGGGCGCGGTCACCGATGATCATTTCCGGCTGGAACTGGGCGCCGTCCTGGCCGGCCGGGCGCCCGGCCGGCAGTCGGCGGAGCAGGTCACCCTGTTCAACTCGGTCGGGGTCGGCCTCCAGGACCTGGCCACCGCCCGGCTGCTGATCGACGAGGCGGTCCGGCGCGGCCTCGGCACGCGGGTCGACATGGCAGCCTGACGGACGGGGTTCCGGTCAGTGGTTCAGGGCCGGGACGGTGAGGCTGGCGCGCAGCTCGGGGGGTGGCTGTGGCCGGCCCAGGTGGTAGCCCTGCGCGTACTTGCAGCCCATCACGGTGAGCAGGGTGAGCTGGTCGGCGTCCTCGACGCCCTCGGCCACCACCCGGAGGCCGAGCGTGTGCCCGAGCTGCATGATCGCGCTGACCAGCTCCTGCTGGCGGGAGTTGCCGACCAGCCCGTTGATGAACGAGCGGTCGATCTTGAGCACGTCGACCGGGATGTCCCGCAGATAGCCGAGCGACGAGTACCCGGTGCCGAAGTCGTCGATCGCGATCTTGACGCCGAGTTCCCGCAGCTCCTCGAGGCGGGCCGAGGTGACCGCCAGGTCGCGCATCATCACCGTCTCGGTCAGCTCCAGCACCAGGCAGTGCGGGGACAGCCCGGTGGTGGCCAGCGCGTACGCCACGTGGTCGGTGAGGTCGGGCAGATCCAGGTGGACGGCGGACAGGTTGACGCTGACCCAGGCGGGCGCGGTCGCCGGGTTCTCCTCCTGCCAGGCGCGGATCGTCCGGCACGCTTCGAGCAGGATCCACCTGTCGATCTCGATGATCATCCCGGTCTCCTCGGCGAGCGGGATGAACGAGCCGGGCTGCTGGAGCCCGCGTTGCGGGTCCTGCCAGCGGACCAGCGCCTCGGCCCCGGACACCTGCCCGTCCGGCAGCGCGACCACCGGCTGGAGGTGCAGGCGCAGCTCACCGCGGTGCACCGCCTCGCGCAGCCGGTTCTCCTGGTCGAGGCGGCTGAGCAGTTGCTCGTGCATCCGGGTCTCGAACAGCATGAACCGGTTCTTGCCCAGATCCTTGGCCGCGTACATGGCCACGTCGGCGTTGCGGACCACCTCGTCGGCGTCGGCGAACCGGCCCGCGTCCGGAACCACGCCGATGCTGACCGTGACCACCGCCTCCCGTCCGTGCACCACGAACGGCCGGCCGAGCGCCTCCAGGCAGCCGCGGGCCAGCTCCTCCACGGCCTCGGTCCCGGCCCCCTCCAGCAGGACCGCGAACTCGTCGCCGCCCAGCCGGGCCACCGTGTCCTGCGGCCGCAGCACCGCGGCGAGCCGTTCGGCGGCGGTACGCAGCAGCAGGTCCCCGGCGTTGTGCCCGAGACTGTCGTTGACCCGTTTGAAGCCGTCCAGATCCAGGTAGAGCAGCGCGATCCGCTCGTCCGAGGCGCGGGCCCGGGCGAGCGCGTGGTCCAGCCGGTCGAGGAGCAGCTTGCGGTTGGGCAGACCGGTCAGCCCGTCGTGCAGCGCCTGGTGGCGCAGGTCGTATTCGAGGTCGCGCTGCCTGGTGACGTCGCGCAGCAGGATGACCGCGCCGATCCGGCGGCCCTCCTTCTCCAGTTCGCTGACCGTGTACTCGACGCGTACCGAGGTGCCGTCCGGCCGTTGCAGCCGGCCCTCGCGGGTGCCGTTGACCAGGCCTTCGGTCGCGTCCGGCAGCAGCACCCCGGCCTCCCGCTGGAGCAGTCCGGCCACACCGAGCCCGGTGATCCGGCCGGCCGCCTCGTTGGCGAACGCGATCCGCCCGGCCGGGTCGACTCCGCAGATGCCCTCACCGGCGCCGGCCAGGATGCTGTCGGTGTACTCCTTGGCGAGGATCTCCCGGGCCGAGCGGTCCAGCTGTTCGGCCATCGAGTTGAAGGCGCGGGCCAGGCGGCCGATCTCGTCGCTGCCGTCGTGCGGCACCCGCAGCGTGTAGTCGCCGGTCCGGATGGTCCGCACCGCCGTGGTGAGCGAGGTGATCCGGCGGACCAGTGAGCCGGAGAACCCGAACCCGAGCGCGAGGACCAGCAGGATCACCACGGTGGAGCTGATCAGGGTGACGTACTGCGCCTGCCGGGTGGCGGCCATCATCTGGTCGTAGATCGGCGTGTACTCGACGATGATCGCGCCGATCGTCTTGCCGGCCTTGTTCTTCATCGGCACCACGACCTGCTTGATCCCGGCCGGGTAGTCCACGCTCTGCTCCACGAAGACCCGGGAGCGGCCGTCGGCGATCGTCTTGCCGACCTCCTCGTCGAGGTCGTGGTCGAAGGTCGTGCCGACGTTCTCCTTGACCACGTCACCGAGGATGTACTCGCCGGCGTCCACCACCACGGCGTCACGGTTCTGCACGTCGTGCATCCGCTGGAGGTAGTTGTCCAGCGCCCGGGGGCTGTAGTAGAGCGGGGAGACGATCTCGTCCTCGGTGTCGACGGGCAGTCCGAGGGTGACGTCCAGCGCCATGCCCTGAGCGATCCGGGTGGCCTCCTCGGTGGCCGCCTTCTCCGCCGCCGCGGTGGCCGAGTGCCAGGAGATGCCGCTGGTCACCGCGACGAGCAGGGCTACCAGCAGGTAACCGCCCAGCAGCTTCTGGCGTACGTTCATGCTCACCCCCGACCCCGACGTTCCCCTAGATCGGCTCCTTACATGCGGAGATAAGGTGAAAAATCCTTTTGGGCGGTGATCAGCAGCTCGATGTCACTCTCGGGCAACGGCCGCGCGAAGTGGAAGCCCTGCGCGTATCGGTAACCGGCCCGGTGCAGCCGTTCGGCCTGCTCCGTCGTCTCCACCCCCTCGGCGACCGCCTGCATCCGCAGCCCCTCGGTGATGCCGATCAGGCTGTCCACGATCACCGCCTGCGGGCTGTCGCTGGTCACCCCGTCGACGAACGACTTGTCCACCTTCAGCCAGTCGACCGGGCAGTCCACCAGCAGGCTCAGTGACGACTGGCCGGTGCCGAAATCGTCCAGCGCGATGCTCAGCCCCTGGGCGGACAGCGCCCGCAGCACCTCCAGCGCCACCCCGGCGCCGAGCACCGCCGTCTCGGTGACCTCCACGGTCAGCCGGGACGGGCTGACCCCGGCCGCCGACAGCATCGCCGCCACCTCCGCCGGGAACCCGGGCTCACCGAGCTGGCGGGCCGACACGTTGACGCTGACCTTGGCCGGCGCGTGCGGCCCGAGCTCGCGCTCCCACCGCGCGGTCTGCCGGACCGCCTGCTCCAGGACCCAGCGGCCGACCTCGACGATCTGCCCGTCGCGCTCGGCCAGCGGGATGAACACGGCCGGCGAGACCAGGCCGTGCTCCGGGTGCCGCCAGCGGACCAGCGCCTCCACCCCGGTGAGCCGGCCGTGCGGCAGCTCGACGATCGGCTGGTAGACCAGGAACAGCTCGTCCCGGACGACGGCCTGCCGCAGGTCGGCGGCGAGCCGGGCGTCGTCGTCGGCGAGCTGGTCCATGATCGGGTCGAACCAGGTCCACCGGCCGCCGCCGGCCGTCTTGGCGGCGTACATCGCCACGTCGGCGCGGCGCAGCAGCTCCCCGGCCGTGTCGCCGGGCCGGCTCGCGGTGACGCCGACACTGATCCGCGGGGCCGTCTCCAGGCCGCCGGCCAGCACCGGCGCCTGCACCACCGGCAGCAGCTCCTGCAACAGCAGGTCGGCGTCGGCCTCCGTCATCCCGGGCAGCAGCAGGGTGAACTCGTCACCGCCGAGCCGGGCCACGGTGTCCTCGGGGCGCAGCCGGTCACGCAGGCGCTGGCTGATCGTCTGCAGCAGCGCGTCACCGGTGGCGTGGCCGTACCTGTCGTTGACCTCCTTGAAGTCGTCGAGGTCGAGCAGCGCCACCACGAACGGCTCGCCGCCCTCCAGCCGGGCGGCCAGCTCCCCGGTGTACGCCGACCGGCTGCCGATCCCGGTGAGCGCGTCGTGGGTCAGCTGATGGTCGAGCTGCTGGAGGCTGGCGTCGACGGTGTCCAGCAGCCGGGCGTTCTCCCGCAGCGTGGTGAGCTGCCGCAGCACCACCAGCACGGTGACCCCGGTGGCGGCGATGGCCATCCACGCCTCCTCGCCGCTCTGCGGGATCTCCACCTCCAGCACGGCGGCATAGAGAAGACCGATCGAGATGTACGGGACCAGGCTGAACCGCCGCCGAGCGGGCCGGGCAGTCGGCTGGAGGGCACTGCGCCGCCGCTGCCGCCGGGCCGCCAGGAACGCGGTGAGCTGGGACATCGGGAACGCCACCAGGCTGGTGCTCAGATACGGCCGGTCGACGATGAACGGCGCGATCATCCCGGTGGCCGCGGCCAGCCCGACCCCCGCCGACAGGATGTGCAGGGCACCCCGGTCCAGCCGCCCGGCCCCGGCGAACGCCACCTTCACGAAGGTGATCAGCGAGACCGTGGAGACCACCATGATCGCCAGGATCGAGCGTGGGGTGGCGTTCGGCGACGACGAGAAGTCGATCCGGCTGAGCGTCCAGTGCCAGATCAGCACCCCCACGGTGAGCACGATGATGCCGGTGTCCAGGCCGAACCGGAGCCAGTCGCCGCTGCTGCGCTGCCAGGTGGGCAGCCGCAGCAGCGCCCACATCACGACCAGCACGGCGATCCCGAAGGCGACCTGGGTACGGATGCTGAGCACCTGGCTCGGGGCAGGGCCGCCGACGGTGTCGTACATGGCGCTGAACACGGCCGGGACGAGGATGCCGCAGGCGACGCCGAGCGAACCCCAGAACCGGCGGGTGGGCACGTCGAGCGTGGTGTCCCGGGCGGTCCGGAAACACTCGTAGGTCGCCAGGACCGACATCACCGGCAGCGCGAGCCACGGGACCACCGGGTGGTCCCAGGTGTGCCGGAGCCCGACGGCGAACCAGCCCAGGACGAAGGTGAACAGCGTCAGGGCGGCGACGAGCGGCGGGTCGAGACGGCGGGGGACCTGCATGACCGGACCAATCGGATCCGCGCCGCCGGGGTGTAGGAAATCTCCGGGGTCCGCTCAGAGACATCGCCGGGCAGCCGACAGGACCGTTCGAACGGTGGCGCTGTGCCACCCGGACCGGAGGTGACCGCTGGTGGATCCACTGCTGCTGCTCCTGCGCGAAGAGATGTCCCGGAAGCTGTCGGAGGCGGCCGGCACGATGGCCGCCACCATGGAGGTGCTCACCGCGACCCGGACGATCGCCGGTGACGTCCGCGGAACCGAGTCGCTGCGCGCCGCCATCGAGGAGCTGGGCACCACCCGCGACCATCTGCTCAACCAGGCCCGCACCCTGACGGCGTTCGCCCCGCGCGGCTGAACCGGGCGCACCACACGACGGAAGGCCCGCCCCGCAGGTTCGGGGCGGGCCTTCCGTCGTGCGTCAGGCGGAGACCGCGACGCGGCTCTTGCCCGCCGTCTTCGCCGCGTACATCGCGGTGTCCGCGTCGTGCATCAGCGCGTCGATGTCGGCGTGGTCACGCCACACCGCCACGCCGACACTGCCCCGGGGCGCCAGCTCGACCCCGGACACCAGCAGCGGCTCCTGGATCGAGATCAGCAGCCGCTCGGCCACCAGCACCGCGTCGTCGTGCGAGTCCATGCCGTCGAGCAGCACCGCGAACTCGTCGCCACCGAGCCGGGCCGCGGTGTCCGCGCCCCGGATCCCGTCGCGCAGCCGCTGCGCCACCGCCACCAGCAGCTGGTCGCCCGCCGCGTGGCCGTACGTGTCGTTGACCGCCTTGAACCCGTCCAGGTCGATCAGCAGCAGCGCCACCGGGCTGCCCCGCTGGGCCCGCGCCGCCGCCTGCTCCAGGTGGTCACGCAGCAGC
Source organism: Actinoplanes sp. NPDC026670 (assembly GCF_040638175.1). Taxonomy (NCBI): domain Bacteria; kingdom Bacillati; phylum Actinomycetota; class Actinomycetes; order Micromonosporales; family Micromonosporaceae; genus Actinoplanes; species Actinoplanes sp. NPDC026670. The sequence continues at coordinate 27,876 of NZ_JBEZXU010000047.1, read as the reverse complement.
GAGCGGTTCGCCAGCCCGGTCAGGTTGTCGTGGAACGCCTGATGCCGCAGGTCGGCCGCGTGCTCGGCGTTACGCAGGCCGAGGACCGTCTGCGCGGCCAGCGTCTCCAGGCTCGGCATCACGTCGGCCGGGATCGGCACGTCACCGCCGGCCATCAGGGTGCCGTAGAGCTGCTTGTCGCTGCGCAGGGTGAGCGTCACCCGTACCGAGGAGATGTCGCCGTCCAGAAGCGCGGCCGGAACCGGACCGGCGACCGTGCTCACCGCCTCGCCGTCCGGGGTGTTGCGGGTGACCGCCGCCCAGCCGCCGGGCAGACCGCCGAGCAGCTCCTCCGCAGCCTCGGCGGCGTGCCTGCCGATCGCCTCCGCGTCGGACGTGGTGACCAGGGTCGAACCGAGCCGGGCGAAGACCCGTTCCCGGGCCGCCGCCTGCTCCTGCCGGCGGGTGCTCTCGGCGACCGCCGCGGTGAACAGCGCCAGCGGCGGCACCCCGGCCGTCTGCTGGAGGAAGACCCCCATCAGGTGCGGCTCGGTCAGGGCGATCGCGGCCGCCGACGCGGCGAACAGCGACACCGTCATCAGCAGCGCGTGCCGCCACGTCCCGTAGAGGCCGCGGAACGAGACCGCGGAGAACAGCAGTGCGAGAGTGATCAGCCAGTTGTGCGAGCCGTAGCCGATCACGCCGAGCGCCAGACCCTCGACCGGGGCCGCCCACACCGGGAACCGGTTGGCCCGGTAACCGCGCAGCCACCACCAGCCCAGGCCGAGCGCGGCGGCCACCGCGGCGAGCTGCCACGGCAGCGGCGCGATGTCGCCCTCCAGCGTGCGGGGCACCGTGGTGATCACGTTGAAGAGGATGAAGATCAGGAAGAGCCAGCGGATGCGAGCGCCGAGTTGCCGCGGCGGTGCCATCCGGCGGAGCCAAGCCGGTGCTCGTGTCATGGAGGCCTGATCGGTCGGCTCCCGGCGCACCTGACCGGTTCAGCTCTCGAACGACGCCCAGTCCAGACCGATCCTGCGCAGCCGGCGCAGCGCGGCCGGGTCGCGGGCGCCGACATAAACCTCGAACCAGTCGGCGTCGTCCTCACCGACCAGCGCCACCGTGTCCGGCCCGGCGTAGATCCGGGTCCGCGCGCACGGCCACCGCAGCGGCCGCAGCGGCACCCGTTGCAGCGGCGCGACGATCCGCCGGGCCTGCGCCCGGTCGGCGAAAGCCATCCCACCCGGCGCGAGACCTTCCGGCGGCCGGTCCATCGCCACCCGGGTCAGGGCGAGCAGCATCAGGTACGCCGAAAGCCGCTCGCGCTCCCGCAGCGGCTGGTCACTGAGCCCCCGGTAGAAGACGTGCGGATCGTCGTCGTCGCCGTCGTCGATCAGCAGCTCGAACGTGCCGTCCCCGGACTCGCCGAAGACCAGCGGGTCACCCGGCCGCTGATGAACCTGCAACGAACCGTCGTACAGCTCGGGCCGTCCGGCGGCCAGCCGGTGGAAGGCCCGCAGCGGCTCCGGCTGCCCGTCCGCGGGCGGGGGCGCGCCGGCCGGGACGTCGCCGTACCAGTCGGCGATGAACGCCTCCAGCGCCTTGACCGGGTCCTCCGGCAGCAGGTCCAGCCAGTCCGCGCCGGCCGCCGGGTCGGGTGTCCCGGCCACGCTGAGCAGGTGCTGCGGCAGTGGCGTGTCCAGCCGCAGGTCGAGCCGCCGCAGCACACCCCGGCGGCGGGCGGCGTCGGTGACCCGGGCCGTGCCGAGCGTCAGGCACCCGTCCGGCAGCCTGGCGAACGCGTGCAGCGCCAGGCCGTCACCGCCGGTCAGCCGGCCCTCGACCAGCCGTGGGAACGGCCCGTCGACCCGCAGGTCCTCGGCGTTGCGCAGCCCGGTGGCGATCACCACGGTCCCGTCCGGGCCGGCCGCGAACACGGCCTCGGCGGTCTCGTGCACCCGGGCGCCCGGCCCGGCCACGGACAGCGCCGCGCCCTCGGCGACGACTGACCAGAGGCGGATCTCCACCGGCCCACCGTAGATCCCGGTCGCCAGCTCGGCTTCACCTCTTCACCTCAGCTCGGCGGCTGCCCGCCGGATCAGGCCGGCCGACTCGGCGGGTGGCAGCGCCCGGCCGGCCGCCGCCTCGAACAGCACCACCTGCACGGTGATGTGCGGCGCGGCGGTGGCGAGCCGGGTCAGCTGCTCGCGCACCAGCGGATGCTCGGCTGGATCCACACCTGATCATCGTGCGTGCGGGTGGCCTCCCCCTCGGCGGCCACCCGCACGCGCGAGACTCCGACCGTATCCGGTGGTGGCGGGTTCTGCCCTGCGCCGAACCCGGCCTTTACCGGATCCGTACACGCCCGGCGCACGATGCGCACATGCCCCGGCTGCTGCCTCTCGCGCTCGCCCTGCTGCTCCTGCTGCCCGCGGGGTGCACCCGCGACGACGATCCGATCGGGCCCGGCAGCACCGAACACACCCTGGGCGAACGGACCTTCCGTACCTACCGCCCGGCGTCGCTGCCCGACGGGCGGGCGGTTCCGCTGGTGGTGGTGCTGCACGGCGGGGCCGGTTCCGGCGCGCAGGCCGAGCGGGCGTACGGCTGGGACGCCGCCGCCGATCGTGACGGTTTCGTGGTCGCCTACCCGGACGGCGCCGGCCGCTCCTGGAACGCCGGGCCCGGCTGCTGCGGCGCGGCCACCCGGGACGGCGTCGACGACGTGGCCTTCCTCGAGGACGTGGTGGCGGCCGTGTCCCGGGGCGTGCCGATCGACCCGGCCCGGGTCCGGGTGACCGGCATGTCCAACGGGGCGATGATGGCGTACCGGCTGGCCTGCGACAGCACCGTGTTCACCGCGATCGCCCCGGTCGCCGGCATGATCATCGGCGACTGCCCGCACCCGGCGCCGGTCCCGGTCCTGCACATCCACGGCACCGGCGACGAGAGTGTGCCGTGGGCGGGCGGCCCTGGGAAACGCTCCAACGGCGGAACCGGGCGGATCCCGATCGGCATCGACGGCCCACCCATCCGCGACATGATCGCCACCTGGCGGTCCACGGCCTCCTGCGCCGCGCCCACCGAGACCGTCGACGGGCCGGTGACCACGTCGATCGCCACCTGCCCGGGCGGCCGCACGGTCGAGCTGATCAGCATCGCCGGCGCCGGTCACCAGTGGCCGGGCGCCACCCCGGCCAACCCGGTCGCCACCGCACGGCTCGGCCTCGACCCACCGTCCACCGCCCTCGACGCCACCACCGTGATCTCGAAGTTCTTCAGCACCCAGCCGCTTTGAGGTCCGGCTGGTCGTCACCGCCGGCTCGGATGGTCCGAGGCAGCGGTGAGAGCAGGCCTGGTTGGGGTGGCTGGTTCGCACCGTTGTCTTGGGTGGGCCGACTCAGCGGTGCGAGCCGGCCTGGTTGGGGTGGCTGGTTCGCACCGTTGTCTCGGGTGGGCCGGATCAGCGGTGCGAGCCGGCCGCTGCGGCGAAGGCTGCCAGTGTCCGCTGGATGTCGTCGTCGCTGGTGCGCCAGTTGCACACGGACAACCGGATCGCCCGGCGCCCGCCCGCGATCGTCCCGCTCAGCCACGCCTCGCCACTGTCGACGACGTGGCGCAGCACCCGGTCGGTCGTCGCGTCGTCGCCGAACCGGAACAGCACCTGGTTGATCACCACCGGGCCGAGCACCTCGCACCCCGGCACCCGGGCCAGCCCGTCGGCGAACGTGCGGGCGTGCGCACAGCAGCGTTCCACCAGCTCGGCGACCCCCTGCCGGCCGAGCTGCCGCAGCGCCGCCCAGACCGGGAAGCCCCGGGCCCGGCGGGAGAACCCGGGCGTCCAGTCGATCGCGTCCCGCGGGTCGCCGGCGCCACCCTGCACCAGGTAGTCGGCGGTCACACTGACCGCGGCCCGGTGTGGTTCCGGGTGGGCGCAGAACGCGATGCCACTGTCGTACGGCACATTCAGCCACTTGTGCGCGTCGAACGCCCACGAGTCGGCCCGTTCCGCCCCGTCCGCCAGATGCCGCAACTTCGGGCTGGCCAGCACCCACAGCCCGAACGCCCCGTCCACGTGCAGCCACGCCCCGGCCGGCCCGGTCACGTCGGCGATCGCCGCCAGGTCGTCGAACGCCCCGGTGTTCACCTCGCCCGCCTGCGCGCACACCACCGCGGGCGGGCCGTCGCGCAGCACGTCCCGCAGCGCGGCCACGTCCATCCGCCCCTGGTCGTCGGCGGGCACCACGGTCAGCGTCGCCGTGCCGAAACCGAGCAGGCGCAACGCCCGGTCGATGGTGGCGTGCCGGCGGGCGCCGACCACGATCCGCATCGGCGGCGCACCGGCCAGCCCCTGCTCCTCGACGTTCCAGCCGGCCCGCCGCAGCACGTGGTGGCGGGCCGCGGCCAGGCAGGTCAGGTGCGCTGCCTGGCAGCCGGGCACGAACGCGTACGAGCTGCCGGCCGGCAGTCCGAACAGGTCGCGCAGCCATTCGCCGGCCACCTCCTCGGCGACTGAGGCGGCCGGGCCGCACGCGTACAGGCCGGCGTTCTGATCCCAGACCGTGGTGAGCCAGTCGGCGGCGACCGCGGCCGGCAACCCGCCGCCGATGACGAACCCGAAGTACCGGCCGGACGGGATCGCCACCATGCCGGGCTCGGCCGCCCGTACCAGCTCTTCGACCACGGCCACCGGATCCGCCGAACCGTCCGGCAGCGGCCCGCCGAGGCGCCCGCGCAACTCGGCGAGGCTCGCCGTCTCGCCCACCGGCCGCTGATCGAGGGAACCGAGCCAGCCGGCGGCGATGTGCGCCGTCCGGGCCAGCACCTCGCTGAACTCGTCGCCCATCGCCTCAGGGTAGGCCCGGAACGGTCAGCCTTCCTCATGGTCGGTGGCCCGCGCCGCGCACAGGAACGTGCCGCCCACCGCGAACGCGCCGAGCACCCCGAGCGAGATCTGCGTCTCGTGGTCGATCTGCCGGTCGTAGGCGGCCCGGTCGACGACCACCTCCCGGTCGTGGTCGACCAGCAGGTACTGGTCGCCACGCCGTTGCGGGGTGCCGTCGAGCGCGGTGAACGCCAGCACCAGGGCCAGCCAGAATCCGAAGAACGCCAGCGCCGCGACGGCCGCCGCCCAGATCGGCACGTGCGGCGGCACCCAGGACGCGAGGCTCCACAGTCGCCGGGGCCGGCGGGTCTGGTAGCCGCGCCGGTTGGCGAGGATCCCGGCGGCGAATCCGGGCACGGTCAGGATGGCGGCCATGCCGACCGCGATCGGTGTGATCACCGGCCGCGCCTCGAAGGCGTACGCGACGATGAGCGCGGCCGACCACAGCACGCCGGCCCCGCACACCAGACTCAACCCCAGAAGGCCCCGACGTGTGAACATCACTGTCGACGCTAATGTCCCACTCGCCACTCCGGGGGTGGTTTCCGCACTTCGTCTGCGGGGCCGGGGCCGGCTCCCTAGCATCGGGTGATGCTGACCAGCCGAGTCCTCACCCCGCTCGTCGCGGCGGCCCCGTTTCTCGCTGCCCCGGCCGCCGTCGCGGCGCCCGCCCCGCCGCCGCTGCATCAGGGCTGGATAGTCAGCGAGCAGTCCTCGAACCGCTGCCTGACCGGCGGCCCGGCCGGAACCGTCCTGCACACCACCGCCTGCGACCGGGCGAACAAGGCCCAGGACTTCTACCAGACCAGCGAGGGCCATTTCACCCAGGGCGAGAACTGTGTCCAGCCGAACAGCGCGGGCACCCGTGCGGTGGTGACCCGCTGCACCTACCAGGCGAACCAGAACTGGTGGTACGCGACCACGCTCCAGGCCGGCGACCAGCGCGGCCGCTGCCTGACCGAGGTCGCGATCGACACCGCGGGCATCGGCAAGGTCCGCCTGCGGGCCTGCACCGGCGACGTCACCCAGCGCTGGCGATCGGTGAATCCCTGGTAGACACAGATCGAGGATCGTTTATGGTTCGGGGGTGCGGGCGGACGGTACGGAGCAGGGCGGCTGCCGCTGGTGCGGTGATCGCCGGGACGAGACCGAGTTCGGCCTGCGCGTCTGGTCGGGGCGGGTCACCGACGCGTACTTCGCCAGGCGGGCGTTCGTCCGGGGCTACGCGATAGTGGTCTGGCGGGGCCGGCACGTGGCCGAGCCGATCGATCTGAGCCCGGTCGAGTCCGATCTGTATCACCGCGAGGTCCTGACCGTGGCTCGCGCGATCCGTGACTGCTTCCGCCCGCCGAAGATCGACTACCTGACCCTGGGCGACCGGGAGTCGCACCTGCACACCCACGTGACGGCCCGTTATCCGGACGACGCCGGCGCCGACGGCCCACTGCCCGCGCATGAGGCGCCGCTGCTGACCGAGGAGAGCTGGCGCACCGACGCGGCGGCCCTGAAGACACTGCTCACCTGAGTTTGTGACCTGAGACCGTTCCGAGCATGTACGCTGGAGCCTCGCACGTCCATTTTGCGCGTGCGGCAGAAAGTTCCAGGATCAGAATACGGCTTGGGGGCCAAGGTGTCAAGTCTGTCAAGCGTTTCCGGGACGGATTCCTCCGCGGCGGCGGCGTTCGCCGAGGAACAGGAGTACGTCTCGATGCTCTACGCCCGGCTGGACGAGATGCGGGAGCGGGCCCGCGACCACCTCACCGGCGCCTGGCGATCCTCCGGCGGCACCCCGCAGGCACGGTCGCAGCGGGACGCGACCGCGCGGGGGTACGCCGACCGCCTGGCCCGATACGACGCGGTGGAGCCGGGACTGTGCTTCGGGCGCCTCGACCCGCGCGACGGCGGCGCGCTGCACATCGGGCGGATCGGCATCCACGACGTCGACGAGCCGCTGCTGGTCGACTGGCGGGCGCCGGCCGCCCGGCCGTTCTATGTGGCGACCGCGATCACCTCGTACGGCATCGCCCGCCGCCGCCACATCCGCACCCGCGACCGTACCGTCATCGATCTGGACGACGAGGTCCTCGACGTGGACGTCGCCGCGGCCGCCGGAGGCGGGCCGCTGGTCGGCGAGGCCGCGCTGCTCGCGGCTCTGGACGCGCACCGCACCGGCCGGATGCGCGACATCGTGGCGACGATCCAGGCCGAACAGGACCGGGTGATCCGCTCGACCGCCGGCGGCGTGCTGGTGGTGCAGGGCGGACCCGGGACCGGCAAGACCGCGGTGGCCCTGCACCGGGCGGCCTACCTGCTCTACACCCATCGCGAGCAGCTGAGCGCCCGGGGCGTGCTGATCGTCGGCCCGAACCCGACGTTCCTGCGCTACATCTCGCAGGTGCTCCCGTCGCTGGCGGAGACCGGTGTGCTGCTGGCGACGCCCGGCGACCTGTTCCCGGGCGTGTCCGGCTCGGCGCCGGAGCCACCGGAGACCGCCGAGATGAAGGGCCGGGCCGAGATGGCGGAGTTCCTGATCGAGGCGGTGGCCGCCCGGCAGCGGGTGCCGGAGTCGCCGGTCGAGATCGAGGTGGACCGGCATCTGCTGCGGCTGGACCGCTACGACTGCGAGCCGGTGCGCCGCCGGGCCCGCGAGTCGGGGCTGCCGCACAACCTGGCCCGGCCGATCTTCGTGGCCGGCGTCCTGGACGTGCTGGCCCGGCAGATCGCCGAGCGGATCGGCTCGGACCCGTTCTGGGACGACCCGCTCGGTGAAGACGACACGCTGACCAGCCCGAACGTGCTCGACGACGCCGACCTGGCGGACATCCGCGCCGACCTCGCCGCGCTGCCCGCGGTCCGGGCGCTGCTCGGCGAGTGGTGGCCGGTGCTCACGCCGCAACGGTTCCTCAGTGACCTGTGGGCCACCACGGACCGGGCCGGGCTGCGCCGGGAACGGGGCGCCGGCTGGACGGCGGCCGACGTGCCCCTGCTGGACGAGGCGGCCGAGCTGCTGGGTGAGGACGACACGGCGCGGCGTGCCCGGGAGGCCCGTGACCTGCGGCGGCGGCTTGACTACGCGCAGGGCGTCCTGGACATCTCGGCGGGCTCCAAGTCGTACGAGGCGGAGGACGACTTCGAAGCCGAGATCCCGAACGCGGCCGACGTGATGGAGGCCGCCGTGCTCGCCGAGCGATATGCCGACCGGGACACCAGGTCGGCCGCCGAACGGGCGGCGATGGACAGGCGATGGGCGTTCGGGCACGTGATCGTCGACGAGGCGCAGGAGCTGAGCCCGATGGCGTGGCGGATGCTGATGCGGCGGTGCCCCAGCCGGTCCATGACGATCGTCGGTGACCTGGCCCAGACCGGGGCGCGCGGTGGCGCGGACACCTGGGCGGGAGTGCTCTCGCCGTACGTCGCCGATCGCTGGCGTCTCGCCGCGCTCACCGTGAGTTACCGGACCCCGGCCGAGATCATGGCGTACGCCGGACGCCTCCTCGCCGACGCCGACCCGCCGATCGACCTGCCGCAGCCGGTCCGCTCCGCGGGCGCCGAGCCCCGTGAGGTGACCGGCGACGTGTCCGACCTGGCCGGGATCGTCGCGGAGGCGCGGGGGAGTGTCGCGGTGATCGTCCCGGCGGGCCGGCTCGCCGAGGTCGCCGCCGCGCTGCCCGACCTGGGGCCGGACCTGGACGAGCCCGCGGTCCTGCTGACCGTCACGCAGAGCAAGGGCCTGGAGTTCGACACGGTGATCCTGGTCGACCCGGAGCTGATCCGGGCGGAGTCCCCACGCGGAGTCAACGACCTGTACGTGGCCCTGACCCGGGCCACCCGGCACCTGACCGTGATCCGGCCGGCTCCCACCGCTGTCTCGGAGCCCGCGACACAACGGTGAGGGTCAGCGGCGCGGGGTGTGGCGGCGGTAGGCGCTGACCGTCGGGTCGCCGGTGATCCAGAAGCGCCACGGCACGTCGTGGGCCGAGGTCACCCCGACCCGCGGCCCCGCCGAGATCGGCCCGGCCGGCGTCGCGGGTGGAGCCAGCACGGCCGGCCCGTCGCCGAACAGCGGTGTGTCGTTGGCGGCCCGGTTCAGGTCGAGCACCTGCATGAGCTTGCCCGGCCCGGCGGCCAGGCCGGTGTCCCGGCGGGCCGCGGGCCGGCGTTTGCGGGCGAGCTCGATCCCGTCGACGACGGCCCCGGCCCGCAGCAGGACGGCGGCGGCCCGCCCGCTCTCACCACAGACGACGTTGGCGCAGAAGTACATCCCGTAGATCTGGTAGACGTACAGCCGCCCGGCCGGCCCGAACATCACCCGGTTGCGTTCGGTGACCCCGCGGTGGGCGTGGCTGGCCGGGTCCTCGCCGAGCCCGCTGTACGCCTCCACCTCGGTCAGCCGCACGGTCACCCCGTTGGCGCTCAGCTGCCAGCCGAGCAGGAGACGGGCCGCCTCGTCGACGCGGGCCGCGGGCAGTTCGAGCCAGTTCATCGGGTCATGTCGCCTCGGACGGCGGCGGCCGGCTTTCCGTGACGCCACAGCTCGGCGTAGTCCTGGGCCTCGGCGTGGCTCGCCCACAACCACGGCTGGGGCCGGCCGCCCGCGGGTCGCTGGATCGCCCGCATGACGGCCGGGCTGTAGATCATCCGGACCCGGAACCCGGTCAGATGACGCCAGAGAACCGGAACCCGGATGAGCCGGTGTCCACGGCCGCGGTGGTGGCCGACGGCCATCAGCCGGTCGCTGTCGCCGGCCCACATCGGCGGCAGCACCCACACCCTGGCGCCGCCCTGGAAATGCCGGACGCCGGTCCTGATCTCTAGGCCGCCCGGGCCGTTGGCGGTCTCGAAGGCGACGTTCGCAACGACACACCAACCGAGCGGTTCGGCTTCCGTCTCCGTCGACATGGGCTAGATGATCTCCGCAGGTCAGCGGGGTGGCAATAGGGTTATCGGGTGGGACAGGACCCGCCCGGGTCGGTGGCGCCGAGGATGCGGCGGCCGATCTCGAGGAGCTGGCGGACCTGGGCCTTGGTGAGCGTGTCGAAGACCAGGGTCCGCACGTTCTCGACGTGGCCCGGCGCGCTGGCGACGATTTTTCCCCAGCCCTCCTCGGTGAGGGTGGCGAGGGTGTAGCGGCCGTCGGTGGGGTCGGGGGAGCGGCGTACCCAGCCGCGTTTCTCCAGCCGGCCGACGGCCTGTGACAGCCGGGCCAGCGAGCCTTCGGCGAGGATCGCGAGGCGGCTCATCCGCAGCGTCCGGTCAGGCGCCTCGGAGAGGCCGGCCAGGATCCCGTACTCGAAGTGGCTGATCCCCTCGTCGCGCAGCAGCTGCGCGTCGAGGGCGGCGGGCAGGCGCATCAGGACACCCATCAGGGTCATCCAGGTCGCGCGCTCTTCACTGGTCAGCCAGCGTGGCTCAGGTGTCTCCACGACCGCATCCTACCCGTTCGGATCACTTGCATGTTTAACTCAATCGGCCTACCGTTCGCTCAAGCGTTTAACTGACGACTCCAAAAATGAGGGATCATGAACATCGTCCTGTGGGTCATTGCGGGCCTGCTCGCCGCCGCCTTCCTCGGCGCCGGCGGGATGAAGCTGAGCCAGTCGAAGGAGAAGCTGGCCGCCTCCGGCATGGCCTGGACCGAGGACTTCAGCGCGGGCGCGGTCAAGGCGATCGGCGCGGCGGAGCTGCTCGGCGCGATCGGCCTGATCCTCCCGGCGCTGCTGGACATCGCCCCGGTGCTGGTCCCGCTCGCGGCCACCGGCCTGGCGCTGACCATGATCGGCGCGGTCGTGGTGCACCTCCGCCGCGGCGAGACGCAGGCGATCGCGCCGAGCGCGGTGCTGTTCGTGCTCTCCGCGATCGTCGCCTGGGGCCGGTTCGGTCCCTACGCCTTCTGAGCGGGCCCTTCTGGGAAGGCGCAGACATCGATATAGTTCGTCGCCTTGGGGGCAGGGTGGGGAGCTGACATTGGAACAGGCTGGGCAAACGCCGGGAAAGCCGGACGACACGGGGCTCGGGGCGCGGCTGGTCGCGCTCGGTGGCCTCGAACTCGGGGAGTTCACCTCCGTCCCGTCCGGTCCTCCCGGCGGCGCCCCGGCCCCGGAGCCCGTCGCCCCGGCCAGGAATCGGACCCTTCTGATCAGCGCCGGGGTCGCGGTGGCCGTGCTGGCCTTCTTCGGCACCGCCGCCTACCTGTTCGTCAACGTCGGCGGCACCTCCCCGCAGTCGGCGGCGCCGCCTCCTCCCCGCAAGCCGGCCCCGGCCGCCTCTGCCGCGCTCCCGACCGGCCCGCAGCCGATCAACCAGGGAGTACGCACGGAGGACGACCTGCACCTGGTGTGTCAGAACTGGTACTACCCGTCGGCGCCGAGGCTCCGCAGCAGCGCCCCGCATCCGATTCTGATCAGTGAGGACGGCGGCCCCGAGGTGGAGTACCGGACCACCCGCACCCTGAATCAGGCGGCGTTCTCCGGTGGTTCCGAGGACCGCCGGGCGTGGGCGCCGGAGCCGCCGAAGGCTCAGCTGGTCGCCTGCCTGGACCTGACCGGCCCGGGGCGCAAGGTGCGGGACTGCAAATCGGACTCGAAGACGCTGCCGCTGGTCGAGGGAAAGTACCGGCTGACCGTCTACGAGGTGGCCAGCCATCGCAAGCTGATCGACAAGGCGCTGACCGGCGCTGACCGGGCGTGTCCGTTCGTGATCCTCAACAGCGCCGGCGACACGCTCTACAGCGCGGTCAAGGACCGGCAGCTGTACGACCTGCTGCACACCCGCGTCGAGGACTGAGGTCTCAGCGGGCCCCGGTGTCCGCCCAGCCGAGGAACCGTTCGTAGAGGTCGGCCGGTGGCCCGCCGCTGCCGGCCGCCCAGTCGTCGATCGCCTCCAGCATGCAGGAGCCGAGGTAGACGGCCAGACCGTGCGGAAAGCTCTGATACTGCTCGGCCAGCTCGACCTTGGCGGTGGCGCACGGCCACGGCTCGCCGCAGACCCGGCAGTCCCAGGACGGGCGCTCGCCGACGTGTTCGGTCCGCGGAACCAGCATGCCACCCTCACCATGTGCGATTCGTCGACTACACAGTGGAGCCTTCCGTGCCTTAGGCTCGCTCTCAAGCCGGTGCGGCGAGAATCCCAGAAATGGATTCCCGCTGTCTCGCGCGGGGCGTTCGCATCGTCTCGTTCGAGACAACCGGACAGGCGGACGGGCAGTCGAGGCGACATCGCGGGGGACGGCAGCACATGAACGAGACAGGTTCCACCGTTCCGAAACGGCAGGTCGGCCGTCTACTCCGGCAGTTGCGCGAGCAGGCCGGCATCTCCCTGATGGCCGCGGCCGCCGAGCTGGAGTTCTCCCGCGCCCGGATGTACCGGATCGAGAACGGTGAGGTCCCGGTCCGCAAGCACGACGTGATCGCCATGTGCGGGGTCTACTCGGCGCCCGGCCACATCACCGAGGTGCTCATCGGACTGGCCGCCGAATCCAAGGCGAAAGGCTGGTGGCACGCGTACGGCGACGTCGTCCCGGCCTGGTTCGAGCTCTACGTGGGCATGGAGCAGGCCGCGGCCAGCCTGCGTTCCTACGCCCCCAGCGTGATCCCCGGACTGCTGCAGACCAGGGAGTACGCGGAGGCGGTGTTCCGCAGCTGGCACGCCGACCCGGACGCGGCCGGCAGTGCCGTGGCGGTCCGGCTGGAACGCCAGTCGCTGCTCAGCCGCCGTCTGCCGGAGGCGCCCCGGCTCGACGTGATCGCCGACGAGGGCGTGTTGCGCCGGGCCATCCCGGACACCCTCGGCATGCAGAAACAGCTGGCCCACCTGGTCAACATGTCGACCCGGCACAACATCGGGGTCCGGGTGATCCCGTTCGCGGCCGGGCCGCACAAGGGGGCCGGCTCCGGGCAGTTCACCATCCCCGACTTCCCGGCCGTCGGGACGGCGTCACCCGAACCGACCACCATCTACTGCGAGAACCTCACCGGTGCGCTCTACCTGGATAAGCTCGCGGAGGTGGATACGTACGAGTCGATCTGGGGGGAACTCGGAGCGGTCGCGCTCAGCCAGGCCGAGTCCGACGACCTCATTCGCACGATCATCGAGGAGAGCGATGGGTGACCTGACGGGTGCCGTCTGGCACAAGAGCACTCGCAGCGGCGGCAACGGCGGCGACTGCGTCGAGGTGGCCGCCAATCTCCCCGGCATCGTGGCGATCCGCGACACCAAGGATCCGGGCGGCGCCACCCTGGTCTTCACCGACGACGAGTGGTCCGCGTTCCTGGCCGGAGTGCGGGCCGGCGAGTTCGACCTTTAGAAGTCTGTGAGCCGTTCCTTAAGGAATCCTTTCCGGCGCTGCCGGGAGCCGGGCCCTCGCTCATAGTGATGGGGCGTCGTCCTGCCCCTGCTCACCGAGGTGAATATCCGTGTCGCTCTCCGCCGCTGCCCGATTCCGTTACACCCTGGCAGCGGGGTCGACAGCCGTCGTCATCGGCGCCGGATTCGTGCTGGTGGGACTCTCCCAGGGCAGTGCCGGGACCCCCACCCCGACCTCGGTCGACGCTCCGCTCGCCGCCGCGCCGTCCCCCGGCGAGAGCACCGGTGACCTGCTCACCGACCCGGCTGCCACCGCCCCGGGTGGATCAGCCGCGGTGAGCGTCACCCCTGCCACGGGCGCCCCCAAGTCGCCCAGCCCCAAGGCCACGGTCAAGAAGACGACCAAGGCGCCGGCGACCAAGGAGACGACCGCGGGCACCTCCGGCAAGAAGACCACCGCGCCGGTCACCTCCGGCAGCGTCACCGAACAGGTGCTCGCGCACATCAACGCGGCCCGGGTCGCCGAGGGGCTCAAGGCGCTCACCCTCGACACCAACCTGTCCAAGGCCGCGGCCCTGCACACCCAGCTGATGATCGACGGGTGCGGGCTGTCCCACCAGTGTTCCGGCGAGTCCGGGCTGGGCGAGCGGTTCAGCGCGCAGGACGTGTCCTGGCGGACCGCCGGGGAGAACATCGGCTACGGCTCCAGCGGCAGCAGCGACTCGGCGAAGGTGCAGGCCGCCAACGGTCTCACCGACTCGATGCTGGCCGAGGTGCCGCCGAACGACGGCCACCGCAAGAACCTGCTCAACCCCGACTTCACCCGGATCGGCCTGAGCATCGTCCGTGACTCCAAGGGCATCACCTGGATGACCCAGGACTTCGTGGGCTGACCCGCCCGTCCCGCCACCCCTTCGTCGTCGATCTTGTGGACTTCCGGCACACACCTGTCCCGCCGAAGTCCACAAGATCGAAGAGGGGACCGTAAGGTGGCCCGGTGCTCGAAATGCTGAAAGCCTTCCTCCGGCGACTTCTCGGACAATCGGAACGTCCTGCCGCGCCCGCGTCGAGGCCGAGCGCTCCGGCCGTACCGAAGAAGGTTGGTCCGAAGCCTGCCGCACCGACGCCGAAGCCCGCCGCTGCGAAGCCTGCCGTACCCGCGCCGAAAGCGGCGCCGAAGGCGGCCGCTCCGAAACCCGCCGCGCCGAAGGCTGCGGCCCCGAGACCCGCCGCGCCGAACGGGGCGTCGCCGAGCCCGGCGAGGCCCGCGGTCGTCAAGCGGGCCGTGCCGAAGCAGGGCCGGCATCTCGCCTACGCGCCCGATCTGGACGGTGACGCCGACCCGGGCGAGATCGTCTGGACCTGGGTGCCCTACGAGGAGGACGCGTCGCAGGGCAAGGACCGGCCGGTCCTGGTGGTCGGCCGGGACGCCCGGACGCTGCTCGGCCTGATGCTGTCCAGCCAGGGCGAACGCGACGGCCAGCGGCACTGGCTGGCGCTCGGCCCCGGCGAGTGGGACCGCGACTCGCGCCCCAGCTGGGTCCGCCTGGACCGGGTGATCGAGGTCGACGAGGACGGCATCCGCCGCGAGGGCGCCATCCTGGACCGGCCCCGGTTCGACCGGGTCGCGGCGATCCTGCGCCGCAACTACGGCTGGCCGTGAGGGCCGGATAGCGTTGGGTCATGAGTGAAGGCATGACCGGTTTCGGTGGCAAGCAGGCGTGGCTGGCGGTGGCCGGCGCCGATCCGGGCGCGGTGCTCAAGGCGCTCGGCCTGCGTGACCTGGGGACCGTGCCGTGGCGCGACGGGCTCGACCTGGCGCATCTGACCGACGACCGGGTGGCGGTCACCCCGCCGCTGCCCGGCAACCGGGGCGACTGGGTGCTGGCCGTCGGCCGCGCGCTGATGACGCCGGGCCCGGATGTGGTGGCGCTCTCCGCGGAGCTCGGCGTCGAGGTGCAGTTCTTCGCCACCCACCGGGTCACCGAGCTGCATCGCTGGCAGCGCGCCGATTCGGGTGACCTGTTGCGCACGTTCGGGTATGTGGGGCAGACCGGTGAGGTCACGTCCTGGTTCGGTGAGCCGGACGCGGCCGAGCGTGCCGCCGGGCTGCCCGGCGAGTTCGACGACGAGACGTCGGTGCTGGTCGCCGAGCGTGATGTGTTCCGGGTGGCCGGCGCCTGGAGCATCGATCCGACCACGTTGTCCGGGCTCGCGCCCGGCCCGCTGCGCCTCGGCGCGACGGACTGAGAGAGGCCTGAAGAAGCGCCTCGCTGCGCCTCGGCGCGACGGACTGAGGGGATTTCAATGCGCAAGTACGTGATCATGGGCGTGCAGGGCAGCGGCAAGGGCACCCAGGCCAAGATGCTCAAGGACGACCTTGACCTGGTGCACATCAGCGTCGGTGACATCTTCCGCTGGCATGTGCGCCAGCACACCAAGATGGGCGCCCAGGTCAAGCGGATCATGGCGGCCGGCGACCTGGTCAGCGACGAACTGGTCGAGGAGGTGGTGCGCCGCCGGATGGGCATCCACGACTGGAACTACGGTTTCATCATCGACGGGTTCCCGCGCAACGGGCGGCAGGCCGAGTTCTTCATGGAGAGCTACGACATCGACGCCGTCATCCACCTGGAGCTGCCGGACGACGAGGTGCGCCGCCGGGTGCTCAGCCGCCGGCTCTGCCCGAACTGCGGGATGGACTACAACCTGATCGCCGACCGCCCCGAGGTGGAGGGCCGCTGCGACATCTGCGGCCACGGGCTGATCGTCCGGGAGGACGACACCCCGGAGGCGCTGGAGTCCCGGCTCACCGACTACCACGAGAAGACCCGGCCGGTGCTGGAGCTGTTCCGGCGCAAGGAGGTCGTGCACGACGTGGACGGCCGTCCCCCGGTCGAGGAGGTACAGCAGGCCATCCGAAAGACCCTCGGCCTGCCCGCTTTCCGCGGCTAGCATCCGCGGGGTGACTCTCACCCCAGACGATCTGATCGGGTACGTCGAGCGCGATCTCGACGCTGACATCGCTCGCTGGTTCCCGGACGGGGATCCGGTCGAGATCCCGGCCGAGACCCGTTCCATCGACCATCTGCTGGACCGGCTGCCACCGGCCGGGGCCGCCGCCCTGGCCGGTTTCGATCGGCGGGTGCGCGAGGGCCGGATCCCGGATCCCTTCGACATCGCCGACTGGTCGTACGGCTTCGACTTCGCCGCCAACGACTGCACGATCCTGGACTCGGACTACGAGACCGAGGTGACCGACGACGACGTCTTCACGATCGCCGCCGACGGTGGCGGCAACCTGTGGACGGTGCTGGCGAACGGGCAGGTCGCCGTCTGGTTCCACGAGGAGGAGGTGCTGGAGGGCGGCACCCGTTTCGACCATCTGGACGTGTTCCTGTGGTCGCTGGTCCGCTACTACGCGGTCCGGGCGGGTGTGCTGTCGCGGGCCGAGGTGGAGGCCGACTTCCGGTCGCTGGGCCAGGACGGCGCGCTCGCCGAGAATGTCGGTCTGCTGTCCGGCATGAAGGACTCTTCCCCCGAATAAGGTCTCCTTCCCCCGGATAGGGCAATCCGATCAAGACGGGCGCGGCCTACCGTGATGCCGTGCATCTCGGTCCGTCGTTCTCCGCGCCCGTCACCGGTGCCGGCGTGGTTCTCTGGCGTGGCGCCGGAACCGCGCGTGAGGTCGCCGTGGTGCATCTGCGGCGCGGCGAATGGTGTTTCCCGAAAGGGCGGGTGGCGCCGGGCGAGCACATCGTGACGGCCGCGGTCCGGGTGGTTTCCGAACGGGCCGGGCTGTCCGTCCGGCCCGGTCCGTGGCTGGGCGCGACGGATTATCTGGAACAGGGCTGGCCGGAGCACGTCGACTATTTCGCGGCCGAGGCCGGTCCGGCCGTCAGCCGCGCTTTCCCGGCGTCCGCCGAGGTCGACGACATGCTGTGGCTGCCGCCGCATCGGGCCGCCGACGCGTTGAGCCGGCCCGATGACGTGCGCATTCTCGGCGAGTTGCAGAACCGTGCCCGGGTCAGCACGAGCAGCGTGATCCTGATGCGTGACGTGCCGGCGCCGGCCCGGCCGGTGATCTCCGCCTACGGCGCCGGTGAGCCGTGCGCGGACGCCGATCCGGCGAGCGCGCTGCGAATCGCCGAGGAGTCCTTCGCGACCGGCCGGCCAGCCGCCCTGTGCGCGGAGGCGGCCGCTCTGCGGGAGGTGTCCCGCCGCTTGTCGCCGGCCGTTGTGGACGCGACCATCCCGTCCGGCGGTCTGCTCGTTCTGCACGGCACCCCGTCTCGTGTCGTGGCGGTCGAGCGCCACCTCATCTGAAGGTAAACCAACACAACCGGACTCTCCTGTTTGGTCCGGTTTTGTGCGGAAAACTCCTGCGAATTTAAGAGACCGAAATCTCTTCGACATATTGCGCTCGGGCAGAACCGGGCGTAAACAAAGACAAAGCCAAAACGAACCAGGCGGGTGAGCAAGGATGTACGCGGAGGAACGCCAGCAGGAGATAGTGCGGCGGGCCCGGGCCGAGGGCCGGGTCGACGTCGTCGCGCTGGCCGAGACCTTCGGGGTGACGGCCGAGACGATCCGCCGCGACCTGACGGTGCTGGAGCGCTCGGGCGTTCTGCGCCGGGTGCACGGCGGCGCGATCCCGGTTGAGCGGCTCGGGTTCGAGCCGGCCCTGGCCGCCCGCGACGCGGTGCTGATAAGCGAGAAGGAGCGGATCGCCAAGGCCGCTCTCGCCGAGGTCCCGGAGGACGGGGCGATCATCCTGGACGCCGGGACCACCACGGCGCGCCTGTCCCAGCTGCTGCCGGCCGACCGTGAGCTCACCGTGGTGGTGAACTCGCCGGTGCTGGCGGCCGCGCTCGGCGTCAAGCCCAACCTCACCGTCCTGCTGCTCGGTGGCCGGGTCCGGGGCAAGACTCTGGCCACCGTGGACGACTGGGCGCTGCGGCCGCTCGCCGACATGTATGTCGACGTCGCGTTCATGGGCACCAACGGGTGCACCGTCGATCGTGGCATGACCACCCCCGACCCGGCCGAGGCGGCGGTCAAGCGGGCGATGATCGCCGCGGCCCGCCGGGTGGTGCTGCTCGCCGATCACACCAAGATCGGCAATGATTACCTGGCCAAATTCGGCGCGCTCACCGACCTCGACCTGCTGATCACCGACAACGGGCTGGACCACGACCTGGCCGCCGAGGTCGAGGCGACAGGCGTCCGGGTGGTGAAGGCGTGATTCTCACGGTCACCCTCAACCCCAGCGTCGACCGGGCCCTCGAGGTCGACGCGCTGGTCCGCGGCGAGGTGCTGCGGGCTGCCGACTCCCACATCGACCCGGGTGGCAAGGGCGTCAACGTCTCCCGCGCGCTGCTCGCCAACGGGGTCCGTTCCACCGCCGTCGTGCCCACCGGCGGCGCCGAGGGCGAACAACTCGTCGACCTGCTCAACGCCGAGGGTGTCGACCTGCTGTCCGTGCCGATCGCCGGCCGGACCCGTTCCAACATCACCCTGGCCGAGCCGGACGGCACGGTCACGAAGATCAACGAGGCCGGCCCGGTTCTGTCCGACGCCGAGTTCGCCCAGGTCAGCAAGGCCGTCCTGGACGCCGCGGCACACGCCGACTGGGTGGTCATCTGCGGCAGCCTGCCGCCCGGCCCGAGCATCGACGCCTTCACCGACCTGTGTTCCCGGCTGGTCGGCGCGGGCTACCGGCTGGCCGTCGACAGCAGCGGCCCGGCCCTGCTGGCCGGTGTCGCCGCCGGCGCCGCCCTGGTCAAACCCAACCGCGAGGAACTCGCCGAGGCCGTCGGAGCGGAACCGGCCACCCTCGGCGACGTGGTCGAGGCCTGCCGCCGGCTGCGGGCGGCGGGCGCCGGCGCGGTCCTGGCCAGTCTCGGCGCCGACGGAGCGGTCCTCGTCGACGGCGACGGCGTCCTGGCCGGCGTCTCCCCGGTCAGCGTGCCGCGGAGCACGGTCGGCGCCGGCGACGCGCTGCTCGCCGGATTCCTGGCGGCCGGCGCGAGCGGCGCCGCCGCGCTCACCGAGGGGCTGGCCTGGGGCGCGGCCGCGGTCTCGCTGCCCGGCAGCCGCATGCCGACCCCGGCCGACCTCGACCGTACGCACGTACGCGTCACCCCCGACCCCGACCCGTCCCGCCCCCTCCACACCTGAACCCCCGGCTGGCTCACACCGCTGTCTCCGGCCCTTCGAGACAGGGGTGACAGCCAGCCGGGAGCACAACCGCAGAACCCCGGCCGGAACCAGCCGGACAAATACACCACCCCCACTCTCCACACCGAATTGGAGATTCTCATGGCCTCTTCGTACACCCCCGAGGTCAGCGGTTCCGGAATACGGGCCCGCGTCCAGAAGCTCGGCGGCTACCTCGCCGGGATGGTGATGCCCAACATCGGGGCGATCATCGCCTGGGGTCTGATCACGGCACTGTTCATCCCGGTCGGCTGGCTGCCGAACGAGAGCCTGGCCGAACTGGTCGGCCCGATGATCACGTACCTCCTCCCGGTCCTGATCGGTTACACCGGCGGCCGGATGGTCCACGGACAGCGCGGCGCGGTCGTCGGCGCCACCGCCACGATGGGTGTCATCGTCGGCGCGGACGTCCCGATGTTCCTCGGCGCGATGATCATCGCCCCGCTGACCGCCTACGTGCTGAAGCTGTTCGACAACGCGATCGAGGGCAAGATCCGCCCCGGTTTCGAGATGCTCGTCGACAACTTCTCGGCCGGCATCATCGGCGGTGGCTTCGCGATCCTCGGCAAGCTGGGCATCGGCCCGGTCGTCAACGCCCTGACCGAGGCGGCCGGCAACGGCGTCGACTGGCTCCTCGACCACAGCCTGATGCCGCTGGTGTCGATCCTGGTCGAGCCGGCCAAGGTGCTGTTCCTCAACAACGCCATCAACCACGGTGTGTTCAGCCCGCTCGGCGTGCAGCAGGTGGCCGAGCACGGCAAGTCGATCCTGTTCATGATCGAGTCGAACCCCGGCCCCGGCCTCGGCCTGCTCCTGGCCTACTTCTTCTTCGGCCCGAAGTCGCTGCGCCCGACCACCCCGGCCGCGATGATCATCCACTTCTTCGGCGGCATCCACGAGATCTACTTCCCGTACGTTCTCATGAAGCCCCGCCTGATCCTGGCCATGATGGCCGGTGGTATGGCCGGTGTGGCGACCTTCATGATCACCGGCGCCGGCACCGTGGCCTCCCCGGCTCCGGGCAGCATCTTCGCCTTCTTCGCGGTCACCGCGAAGGGCAGCCACTTCGGGATGATCCTCGGCGTCATCATCGCCGCCGCGGTCACCTTCGGCGTCGCCTCATTGCTGCTCGGGTTCGGCAAGCTCAAGTCCGACCAGGAGCCGGAGGACGACGGCACCGACGCCACCGCCGACGACGCGGCCAGCCGCAAGGAAAACGCGTAACCACCACCAGGAGAGAAGTCATGGCAACCATCAACGGCAAGGACATCCACAAGCTCGTGGTCGCCTGCGACGCGGGAATGGGCAGCAGCGTGATGCTGGCCAGCACCCTGCGCAAGCAGCTCGGCAAGAGTGGGGTAACGGTCGAGCACACCCCGGTGAACTCGATCCCGGCCGACGCCGACGTGGTGGTCTGCCACAGCGGCCTGGCCGCCCGGGCCAGGTCGGTAGCACCCGACAAGCCGATCGTGCCGTTCCAGATCTTCCTCGGCGACCCGGCCGTGACCCGCGTGGTCAAGGCCATCCAGCAGGGGACCGATCTCAATGTCTGACCAGTTGCTCGACCCCCGGGCCATCCGGCTCGGGGAGTCGGCCGCCAGCCGCGACGACGCGATCCGTCTCTGCGGCGAGGTCCTGGTCGAGATCGGCGCCGCGGAACCCGGCTACATCGACACGATGCTGGCCCGCGAACAGTCGATCTCCACCTACGTCGGCGAGGGGGTCGCCATCCCGCACGGCACCCTCGCCGGCAAGGACCTGGTCAAGCGGGACGCCCTCGCGGTGCTCCGCTTTCCGGAGACGGTCGACTGGGACGGCGAACCGGTCACCCTCTGCGTGGCCATCGCCGCCCAGGGCAACGGCCATGTCGAACTTCTCGCCGCTCTCGCCGAGATCCTGCTCGACGAGGACCAGGCCCGCGAACTGCGCGAGGCCACCGAACCCGAGACCGTGACCCGGCTCCTCGGGAGTATCCAGGAGGAAGCAAACCAATGAAGGTCGTACGATTCCACGCCCCCGGCGACGTCCGTTTCGAGGACGCGCCGGAGCCCGAGGCCGGCCCCGGAGAGGTCAAGATCCGGGTCCGGAACTGTTCCACCTGCGGCACCGACGTGAAGATCTCGAAGTTCGGCCACCACCACATCCACCCGCCGCGGGTGATGGGCCACGAGATCGCCGGTGAGATCGTGCAGGTCGGCGAGGGCGTCGACGGCTGGTCGGCCGGCGACCGGGTGCAGGTCATCGCCGCCATCCCGTGCGGCGAGTGCGCCGAGTGCGAGCGCGGCCGGATGACCATCTGCCCCAACCAGGTGTCGATGGGCTACCACTTCGAGGGCGGCTTCGCCCAGTACATGGTGGTGCCCCGCGAGGTCCTCAAGGTGGACGGCCTGAACCGGATCCCGGAGGGCGTCTCGTTCGCCGAGGCGTCCGTCGCCGAGCCGCTGGCCTGCGCCCTCAACGCGCAGAACCTGGCCCGCGTCGGCGTCGGCGACGACGTCGTGGTGATCGGCTCCGGCCCGATCGGCTGCCTGCACGTCCGGCTGGCCCGGGCCCGCGGCGCCGCCCGGGTGTTCCTGGTCGAGCTCAGCCGCCAGCGCCTGGAGATGGCCGCCAACCTGGTCAAGCCGGACGCCGCGATCTGCGCCGAAGAGGTCGACCCGGTCGAGGAGATCCTCAAACTGACCGACGGCCGCGGCGCCGACGTCATCATCACCGCCGCCGCCTCCGGCAAAGCGCAGGAGCAGGCCATCCTGATGGCCGCCCGGCAGGGCCGGATCAGCTTCTTCGGCGGCCTGCCCAAGGACAACCCGACCATCACCTGCGACTCCAACCTGGTCCACTACCGGGAGCTGATGATCGTCGGCGCCAACGGCTCCAGCCCGGCGCACAACGCCGAGGCCCTCAACCTGGTCGCCACCGGCGCGGTGCCGGTCGCCGACCTGATCACTCACCGCCTCCCGCTGGAGAGCGCGATCGACGCCTTCGGCATCGTCGCCCGCGGCGAGGCCATCAAGGTCACCATCGAACCCTGAGGAGCTGCTATGCCCACCCGCACGGTGACCGTCGGTTCCAGCAGCGGCCTGCACGCCCGCCCCGCGAAGATCTTCGTCGAGGCGGCCGCGAAGGCCCCGGTCAAGGTCACGATCAGGTCCGGTGACCGTAAGCCGGTACCCGCCAAGAGCATGCTGTCGGTGCTCGCCCTCGGCGCCAAACAGGGCACCGAGGTGATCCTGGAGGCCGAGGGCGAGGGCGCCGACGAGGCCCTGGACAGCCTGGCCGAGCTGCTGGCGAAGGATCTGGACGCCGATGCCTGAGATGCTCACCGGCATCGGGGTGTGCGCCGGGATCGCCGCCGGTCCGCTGTTGCGGATCGCGGCCGCCCCGGCGCTCCCCGCCCCCGTCCCGGTCACCGACGCCGGGGCGGAGTACACCAGGGCGGAGGCCGCCCTGGCCGAGGTGGTCGCCGAACTCGGCCGCCGCGCCGACCGCACGGCCGATGCCACGGTCGCCGAGGTGCTGCGGGCCGAGGCGCTGATGGCCGACGACGAGGAACTGCGCGACGGCGTACGCGAGCTGATCGACGAGGGCCACGACGCGCCGCATGCGATCGACGGCGCGTTCGCGACGTTCCGGGAGGCGTTCGCCGCCGCCGGCGGCTATCTCGCCGAACGGGTCGCCGACCTCGACGACCTCCGCGACCGCGCGGTCGCGGTGCTGCTCGGCCTGCCGATGCCGGGTGTTCCGGCGCCCGGCCACCCCTATGTGCTCGCGGCCCGCGACCTCGCGCCGGCGGACACCGCGGATCTCGACCCGGAACAGGTGATCGGCCTGGTCACCGAGATCGGCGGCCCGACCAGCCACACCGCGATCCTGGCCCGCGCGCTCGGTCTGCCCGCGGTGGTCGCCTGCCCCGGCGTGCTCGCCGTGCCGGACGGCACGTTCGTGCTGCTCGACGGCGCGTCCGGGCAGGTCCGGGTGGGTGTCTCCGAGGACGAGGCGACGGCCGCGGCCGAACAGGCGGCCCAGGTGGCTGCCGCGGCTTCCACCTTGACCGGTCCGGGCCAGACCTCCGATGGGTACGGGGTGAAGCTCCTCGCCAACGTCGGCTCAGCGAAGAACGTGCCGGCCGCCGACGAGGCCCACGCCGAGGGGATCGGCCTGTTCCGTACCGAGCTGCTCTTCCTCGACCGCGCCCAGGAGCCCACGTTCGACGAGCAGGTCGTCGCGTACCGGGACGTGTTCACCGCGATGGCCGGGCGGCGGGTCGTCATCCGTACCCTCGATGCCGGCGCCGACAAACCGCTGCCGTTCCTGAACCAGGACGGTGAGCCCAATCCGGCGCTGGGTGTTCGTGGCCTGCGCGTGGCGCGGCAGCGCCCGGACGTGCTGACCACGCAGCTCGCCGCGATCGCCGAGGCCCGGTCGCAGACCGGCGCCGACGTGTGGGTGATGGCGCCGATGGTGTCCACCCTGGCCGAGGCGACCGGGTTCGCCGCCGCCGTCCGCGACGCGGGCCTGCCCAAGGCCGGCGTGATGATCGAGGTGCCGGCCGCCGCCCTGCGGGCCGCCGACCTGCTGCGGGTGGTCGACTTCCTGAGCATCGGCACGAACGACCTGAGCCAGTACACGTTCGCCGCCGACCGGATGTGCGGCGAGCTGGCCGACCTGCTGGACCCGTGGCAGCCGGCGCTGCTGCAGCTCATCGGGGTGTGCGGGGAGGCCGGACGGGCGGCCGGCAAACCCGTCGGCGTGTGCGGGGAGGCGGCCGCCGATCCACTGCTCGCGCCGGTGCTCGTCGGGCTCGGGGTGACCAGCCTGTCGATGTCCCCACGGGCGATCGGTCCGGTCCGGGCGGCGCTCGCCGGGCGTACCGAAGCTGATTGTCGTCGTCTGGCCGAATCGGCCGTGGCCGCCTCGGATGCGTCCGAGGCCCGCAAGCTGGCGATGTGAGAGAGGGCCTCCCCTGGGGAGGCCCTCGTCGTCAGTCGAACGGGAAACCGGGCGGGAACACCGGCGTCGGAAACGTCTCGACCCGGCGGATCACCTCGAAGAGCAGCCGTGGCGCGCCGGGAGTGTGCGAGTAGGTGACGATCCGTTTGTGCCCGCCGTGGCGGTAGGTGACGGTCACCTCGTACCGGTACCGGCCGGACCTGTCGGACGGCACGTAGCGTGACCGCAGGCCGCGGAAGGCCGGGCTGGAGACCATGCGCAGCACCTCGCCCGCCTCCCGGATGCCGCCGGACACCTGGAAGATCGACAGGTTCTGCTCACCGCGGGTGCGCTGGACCGACACCTCGACGGCCTGGTGGCCCCGTGCGGCGCCGGCGGCGGACGGATGCGCGGTGATCGTGGCGAGACCCAGCAGCACGGCCACGCCGCGCGAGATGATCATGTGGCCACTTTATCCGCAATGTACCATTTCAACCGATCAAAACGCGGTCAAATCGTAGCCCCGCTTCGCCAGTTTCGACTCCAGCACGTGACACACCTGCTCCACCACCGCTAGCCGGGCATACGGCTTGTCATCACCCGCGATCACGTGCCAGCGCGCCTTCGGACGGTCGGTCCTGTCGATCATCTCCTCGACCGCCGCCTCGTACGGCCCCCGCTTCTCCCGGTTACGCCAGTCCTCGTCGGTCAGCTTCCACTGCCGCAACGGATCGACACGACGGCTCTCGAACCGCTTCAGCTGCTCCTCATCCGACACGTGCATCCAGAACTTGATCAGGATCATGCCCTCCGCGGTCAGCGTCCGCTCGAACTCCACGATCTCGTCGTACGCCCGCTTCCACTGCTCGCCGGTCGCGAAACCCTCGACCCGCTCCACCAGCACCCGGCCGTACCAGGACCGGTCCAGCACCGCCATCCCGCCCCAGCCCGGCAACACGGTCCAGAACCGCTGCAGGAAATGGTGCCGCTTCTCGTCATAGGTCGGAGCGGCGAACTGCGCCACCCGTACATGCCGGGGGTCCAGCGGCGCCACCAGGCGCTTGATCGCACCGCCCTTGCCCGACGCGTCCCAGCCCTCGAAGACCACGCACAGCGGCGGCCCGATCTTCTTCTCCCCGATCTGACCGCCCAGCAGCAGCCGCAGACGCAACAGCCGCTGCTGCGCCGCCTCCAGCCGCGCCTCGGCCTTCTTCTTGGAGATCTCGAACGGGGGAGTGGCGCTACCCAGATGACCCATCCGCCCAGCATCCCTAATCCAGTTGTGATCCGCAGCAGCCGGTGCGAGAGAATCCGGGTGTGACTTTCGTAGACGACCTGCTGTGGCGCGGACTGATCCAGGACTCGACCGACCCCGACGAGCTCCGCAAGAAGCTCGACGGCGGCTCGATCACGTTCTATGTGGGCTTCGACCCCACCGCCGCCTCGCTGCACGTCGGCCACCTGATGCAGGTGTGCACCGCACGTCGTCTCCAGCTCGCCGGCCACCGCCCGCTGCTGCTCGTCGGCGGCGCCACCGGCCAGATCGGCGACCCGCGCGAGTCCAGCGAGCGCAGCCTCAACCCGCCCGAAGTGGTCGAGGGCTGGGTCCAGCGGATCCGTGAGCAGCTCAGCCCGTTCGTCACCTACCAGGGTGCGAACGGCGCGACGCTGGTCAACAACCTCGACTGGACCGGCCCGATGTCGGTCGTCGACTTCCTGCGCGACGTTGGCAAACACTTCCCGGTCAACAAGATGCTGGCCCGCGACGTGGTCCGCAACCGGCTCGAGAGCGGCATCAGCTTCACCGAGTTCAGCTACCAGCTGCTCCAGTCCAACGACTTCTACCAGCTGCACGTCCAGCACGGCTGCGAGCTCCAGTTCGGCGGCTCCGACCAGTGGGGCAACATCACCGCCGGCGTCGACTTCGTCAGGCGTCGCGGCGCCGGCCCGGTCAGCGCCTTCGTCACCCCGCTCGTGCTCAAGTCCGACGGCACCAAGTTCGGCAAGACCGAGGGCGGCGCCGTCTGGCTCGACCCGGCGATGACCACGCCGTACAGCTTCTACCAGTTCTGGATCAACAGCGACGACCGCGACGTCAACCAGTACCTGCGTTACTTCAGCTTCAAGTCCCGCGAGGAGCTGGAGGAGCTGGAGAAGGCAACCGCCGACCGGCCGCAGGCCCGGCTCGCGCAACGAGCCCTCGCCGAGGAGCTCACCGCCCTGGTGCACGGTCCCGAGGAGGCCCGGCAGGCTATCGCCGCCAGCCAGGCCCTATTCGGGCGAGGTTCGCTCGACGAGCTGTCCGCGGACACGTTGCGCGCCGCGTTGTCCGAGGCCGGCCTTCTTTCGGTACGGGGTGAGCTCCCGTCCGTGGGAGCCCTGCTCAAGGACACCGGTCTCGTGGCGTCGGCCAACGAGGCCCGGCGCACGATCACCGAGGGCGGCGCCTACCTCAACAACGAGCGAATCACCGACGGGGAGGCCGTGATCCCGGCGTCCGCCCTGCTGCACGGTCGTTTCCTGGTCCTGCGCCGGGGCAAGCGCACGTTCGCCGGAGTCGAACTCCTCCCCTGACCACCCCACCCACCCACCCACCTAGCGCCCCGGATCCCCGATCCGGGGCGCCCCCTTTCCTCCCCACATCCCCCACCCAGCCACCGCCCTCTCCCACACCACCCAGCCACCGTCCTCTCCCGTCCTCTCCCGTCTGCCCGCCCGGCCTGCCCGCCCGGCCTGCCCGCCCGGCCTGCCCGCCCGGCCTGCCCGCCCGGCCCGGCCCGGCCCGGCCCGGCCCGCGATTGTGCGGTCGGTGACCGTCCGATCCTCAGCGGTCAAGGTCCGCCCATGCCTCCAGCCGCCTCAGCTGCGCGTCCGTCGGGACTCATCTGCGGGCCTACGGGTTCAGCCGCGTGGCGGCGCGTTGGCCGCCCGCGTGTGTTCCGGGTTGTCGACGGTCCCGGTCCGGACCGCCAGCCGTCGCTGGCGGTGGTTATCGGCACGCTATTCGGATGCTCAGCGACGGCTGGCCTGGTCGGGGTCGTTTGCCGGGTCGCTCGACTTGAGGAAATAGGGGGATTTTTCGGTGTGATCGGCGTCGCCTGACCCCGATTTGGAGTTGCTGGAAGGGGCGAGTAATGTTTACCGAGCCGCCAGGGAGACGGGCGAGCGAGCGGGACCTGAAGTTGGGGCCCGGCCGGCCGTCCTGACGGAAACCCTCACAAGATCACACGATCTAGCATCGTGTGTGTTTCGGGGTGCCTGTGCAGTTTCTGTGGTTGTTGAATTCGGTTGCGAAACGCGGATTTGACAGAGCGGAAACGGCGGGTAAAGTAGAGCGAGTGCCCCGGAGGGCGGGCCGCGAAAGCGGTACGAACTAAGGTGTGCGGTTGTTCTTTGAGAACTCAACAGGGTGCTTGATAAGCCAGTGCCAATTATGGCAATACCCCGGCCTATCTCTTTCAGGGATGGGTGGGAGATTCCTTTGGCAACATTTTTGTTGCCGGGATGAGTTTTTCAACAGATTTTGTTGGAGAGTTTGATCCTGGCTCAGGACGAACGCTGGC
>NZ_JBEZXU010000046.1:9393-91056 GCF_040638175.1 Actinoplanes sp. NPDC026670 | reverse complement strand
GCGGCCGGAACGGTTCTCCGGCCGCGCAACGCCGTTCATATCTATATCGGCCGGGCACATCAGTTCACAGGTCGTCGGCCCGCCCGGCGGGGGACGCGACCGGGGTCACACCATCCGAGGGCGAGGGCCCTGAGCGGGACGACGACGGAGGTGACGCAACCGCGACCGTAGGCGCTCCTGCACGATGTCGATCGCCTCCTGCATGGTTGAGCCGATGGCGTGGACGTGAACACCGACACCGTTGACGTCGGCCTGCACGTCGACACGGTCGCCGGGAGCGGCGGCATCCAGCGTCAACCGGATCCGCAGCACGGGTGCCGGAGCGTGCTGGACCGCCGCCGTCACCTTCTCCCGGGCGTAGTCACGGGCTTCCGGCGTGACACCACCGTGAGTATGCACCTGCGGCTCGATGACCAGATCGCTGACGGTCATGGTCGCCTCCTCGAGGTCGTCGTCCGTTCTGTTCGACGGGCGCATCTCAACGATGATCCGCTTCCTGTACAGCCAGTAGGGCCGATCGGCCTGCCGACACCAAAGGGTGACGGCTGTAGCCCTTGCGGTCAGCGGGCTCCGGTCCGGCGAGCCGCCCGGCGTCGTGGCCGCACGATCGATGCCGGGCATGGCCTGTTCGGGTATGGCCTGTTGTCATCGGGCACCACCTATGATTTCCCCAGACCCGACCAGCCGCAGCAACTGCACGAGGAGATCGCACAGACCCGAGCCGAACTCGGCGGCACCGTCGAAGCCCTCGCGGCCAAAAGCGACGTCAAGACCCGCGCCAAGCGCGCTCTTCACGACACTACAGGCCGTGCCCGGCGACAGGTCGCCGCCATCAGGAAGCGGGCAGGCGAGATCAGCCAGCAGCCGACTGTCCGGCGGGCAGCACCACCAGCCGCGGCCGCCATCCTCGCCGCCGTGCTCGGCACCACGGTGACCGTGGCCGGTGTCCTAGCTCGACCGGATTCGCTGACCCACCTGCGGCGATGAATCCCCGAAGGCGACGACGGCAAGTCGCCGTGGGGAACAGCAGCCGCGATGACGAGACCCGATTCAGGCAGCAGGTAACCCCGGCTCAGGCAGCAGCGCCATGAACGGCACCTGCGAAACATTCGGTGCATCTGATACCGCCTGGTCAAAGAGAACACGCCGACCAGACCCTGATCACGCACGAGAGTCATCGCTGCCGCTCGATCGGGGTTCAGGCCGACCGGCGCCCCGTCACTGCCGGCTCGACGGTGGCCTGCCCGGAGCCCAGGGGGCAGGGCCCCGGTGGGGCAAGCACGCCGCGGAGCCGGCAACTGGAGCAGACGATCGATACCGCCGGAAGGAAAGGCGCTGCGCTTCGGGCCGGTCTCTTCCCGGAACCGACGTCAGTGGACGGCCGGCTGTACGGTGAGGATGCCGCGGTGGGTATCGATGGTGGCGTGGCTGCCCAGCGGGATGGTGGCCGGGTGACGGCCGTGACCGGCCGGGATACCACCCAGCACCGGCACCCCGAGCCGGCCGAGCCGGTCATGCAGGACATCGGCCACGCCCCACCCACCGAGGGACTCGTCCTGCAGATCCTGTTCGAAGTTGAGGAACGAGCCCAGCACGATCCCGGCGAGTCCGTCGAGGTCGCCGGTCCGTGTCAGCTGGGTCAGGGCCCGGTCGACCTCGCCGATGCCGGTGCCACGCCAATGTTCGAGGAACAGGATCGCACCGCGCAGGTTCGGGATGCCAGCGCCGGCTTCGGTGCGCAGCGCATCGAGGTTGCCGCCGACCAGGACGCCGGAGGCTGTCCCAGCGACGGTGACGGCGGCGCTGGCCTCGTCCGGGTCGCGGCGCAGAACGGTCTCGGTTGGGGTCATCAGCGCACGGTGCAGCGATTCCTGCGAGCTCGGGCCGCACCAGCCGGCATCCCAGTTGATCAACGGGCCGTGCAGGGCGGTGACGCCGGTGCGGGCCCACAACAGCAGCAGGTGGGTGACGTCGGAGAACCCGACGATCGGTTTCGGGTCCGCTCGCAGTGCCGCCGTGTCGATGTCGTCGACGATGCGGTAGGCGCCCTTGCCGCCCCTGGTCGTGAAGACGGCGCGGACGCCTGGGTCCCGCAGCGCGTCGTTCAGGTCAGCGGCCCGGTCCTCGTCGCGGCCGGCCATGAATCCCCACCGGTCGAATACGTGCGCGCCGGTCTCGACCTGCAGTCCCCAGGACTCGAGCAACCGGATCCCGGCAGCCGTGGCGTCGCGATCCGGAGGGCTTGACGGCGAGACGATACGGACCCGGTCACCGGCTCGCAGCCGTGGCGAGGTTGCCGCACGGGCGGCCTGACCCGCTGCCGCAGTCGGGTCGGCGGGGCCTTCTCGATCGGCTCGTCGCGGGTGGCCAAGGGCAACATCTGTGGTGTGGATCATCGTTAGAAGAGCTCCACCCTGGAGCTGTCGTGTGTGGCAGAGGAAGGGGCCGGGATCGGCGGTGCGGAGCCGGACTCCACCGGCAGCGTGTCCAGGACGGTGTCGCCGTGGTAGTGGAACCGGGCGACTGTCCGTTGCAGGGCCTGGGCGAGTTGGGTGAGCTGGTCGGCGGAGTAGGAGACGGTGCCGGCGCCCATCCCGGTTTCAGCGGAGTGGTGGGCGACGTCTTTGATGTTGTCGGTGATTCCCGCGGTGTTACCGGCCACGACGGTGATGGACCGGCCGATCTCGGCGGTCGCGGCGGTCTGCTGGCCGACGGCGGTGGTGATGGTCTGCTGCGCGGCGTTGATCTCGCCGATCACGGTGATGATCTCTTCGAGGGCGGTGGCCGCGGCGTGCCCGTCGGCCTGGATCGCGGCGACCCGGTCGGTAATGTCGGCGGTGGCCTGTTCGGTGGCCTGGGCGAGGTTCTTGACTTCCCCGGCGACAACGCTGAAACCCTTGCCCGCCTCGCCGGCGCGGGCGGCTTCGATGGTGGCGTTGAGGGCGAGCAGGTTCGTCTGCTGGGCGATCTTGTTGATCAGGTCGACGACGGTGCTGATCTGGCCGGAGGAGCTCCCGAGGCTGGACAGGATGCCCTGCGCGGTCTGCGACATGGAGGCGGCCCGTTCGGCGACGGTGCTGGCCTGCTCGGCGGTCTCGGCGATCTCCCTCACCGAGGCGGTCATCTGTTCGGAGGCTCCCGACACCGAGGTGATGTTGGCGTGGATCTGCCGGGAGGAGTCGGCGACCAGGCGGGCCTGTTCGGCGGACTGCTGAGCGGTACCGGTCATCTGCCCCGCCAGCGCCGACAGTTCCTGGGCTGCGGTGGTGAGCTGCCCAGCATGGGTGCCGATGGTGTACATGGCACCGGACAGGGTGTTCAGCGCGCCGTTGAGGGCGGTGCTCATCCGGCCGACCTCGTCACGGCTGTTCACCGGCAGCCGCTGGTCGAGGTCGCCGTCGGCGAGGCCTTCCAGGACGGTGACCGTCCGTCGCAGCGGCCGGCCGATCATGCGGCCGATCCCGGCCGCCATGATCACACTGAGGATGACCGCGGCCACGGCCAGGCCGCCGACGAGCCGCTCGGCCTGCCGATCATTGGTCCGGGTCTGTTCCAGGGTGGCGGCGGCGTAGGAGTCCTCGTAGGCGGCCAGTTGCTCCAGGGCGTCGCTGCCGGCCAGCGCGTGCGGGCGCTGCTGGCTGTTACGCAGGGCGAGGAACTCGGCCATCCGGCCGGCCCTGGCCAGTGGGACGAGTTCGGCACGCACGCTGCGCCACTGCCGCAGGCGGGTGGTGAATGTGCCGGCGGCGTCCTCCCGGCCGCTGAGGTCATGGGTGGTGTAGGCGGCCCAGGCCACGTCGAGTTGATCGTCCAGGTCAGCCATCTGCTGTTCCAGAGCAGCCATCGCGGCAGGATCGGTGGTCGCGGCCAAGTCGGTCTGCACGTAGCGGCTGCGCTCGAACGCGGTGCTGACCCGGGCCAGCCGCGAGATCGCCTGCAGACTGTCGGCGTACATCGTCTCCGCCTCGTTCTGTGCCGCCCGCAACGCGGTCACGGCCAACCCTCCCACGCTCAGCAGCAGGACACAGATCACTCCGAACGCGATCCCGAGCTTGTGCACAACAGGTAGATCGACGAACCAGCCCATCAGCGGTCGACGGCTCCCGCCACGGTCGGGCACCGATTCCATCAATGTTCCTTCACCGCAGATGCCGCTGCCGCACACGTCCCGAATGCCGGGCGTACAGGCGACCCGGACGCGAACAAGCCCGGCTTAGCTCCTATCGGCACCATGCATCTCACGATGAGCCGGACCCGACAAAGGTCGGTGAAAAGACTTCCACCCGCACCGCGGACGACGCGGTGTCGCGGGTCCAGGGCCTTTCCATCGACGGTTCACCACACCGATACCTGTTGCAGCTCAGCCATGAGCAGCGGCTTTCATCACGGGTCTTCCGGCAGCACCAGCCGATGTTGTGACCTGGCGCAAACCGCACTGAACATGCTCCCCACTCGAACGTTTGTTCCCTTTCGCGCCTAACTGGACGGACCTGGAGAGGTCGGCCGACACCAGTTCCCATCGACCGAGTGATTAAATGCCAACCTTGTCAAGACACCGGCATTCGTACGGCCGCAATGGATTCCGTCGACCCGAGTGGTGTGCGAACATGTCCGCGCAGAGCACCAACAGGCGATGATCACATCAGTGTCGGGCATAAGCCGCCGTCTGCGAAAGGAATATCGAACGCCGCTTTTTCGATATTCGCCACAATCCTCGGCATGTCGCTTTTCGCCTTCCTAATGCACTCATTTCCACGGGCGGCAATACCAATCATGCTCGGCCTCGGATTCGTAGTTGTTCTGGGTTTCACTGCTCCGATAGTCGCTACTTGGCGTTCATGATCCGCAGAAGGGAACGGCAGCGGTAAGGCAACGTGGGGAGCAACTCCCGCTTGCTGATGCGACGACTCGGCTGCTCCTGCGGGTCAGCGTGCCCTGAACTCTGCCCTCGGCAGGGAGTAGCACTGCAGGAACCTGGCCCTGGATAACGATGCGCGCAGTGGGGGCCGAGAAGGGTGCGGTCTCCGGCCGAATCAAGCGCATCGCCGCATGACGGCGTCCAAATGCCCTACCTGCCGGACGAACCGGTCGCGGCTGTCCCCCTCACTGCGGCGCACCGACGGTCACGTCCGCCCAGCCACGTCTCCCATCCCATTTCTCCCTCTCGCTACCATCGGCATCGGATCTTCCCGTGGTGGCCGGTGTCGGCACATCACTCGCGGATCTGGATCACCTGGTCGATCGGCAGTCGAGGCGTCGGCCCGGGCCCAGGGAGATCGGCGTCGAACGTGCCGAGCCGCACGACCATGTGAGGATGCCCGACGCCGGCGAGCATGCGGCTCAACTGATGGCGGGTGTGGGGCACCTCGACCGGGCTGCTCAACGGCATCAGACCGGCGGCGTGCTCGGTCGCGGCCAGCCAGACCGCGCTGAGGGCTTCACCGGCATGCAGCCAGTCGGCCGGCTCGTCGCCTGCACCGTAGAGGACGGCATAGGTGGCGGCGCTGTCATGGCCGGCTCCGGCCGGCAGCGTTCCGGCGGCGCCGAAGTCGCGTTCAGCGACGGTGGTCAGCGGCAGCTCGGTGGGCAGGTTCGCTTCCGGGATACCCGTGCCGTCGGACCGGTCACCGCCGACCCAGGTCGTGCTCTCAGCGCGCAGCAGATCGTCGGCATTCTCGGCCTTCTGCGCTCGTTCGACCAGGACGGCGAGCTCGATAACCTGATCGCGGCTGAGTAGATGCAGGCCCGCACCGGCCAGTTCCGCGATATGGCGCAACACGTCGAGGGTGGCCGCGGCGACCGGCTGGCTGCTGACCGTACGACGGTCGGTATGCCGGACCGACATCTGCTCGAACTGGCGCAACGCCTGCGGGTCGGCCGGGCCGCGATCGCCGAGGTGGATGACGGCGAGCGGGTCGGCAGTAGGCCGGTCGATCCGGTACTGCCAGCTTTCGGCGGCCAGCGCGACCTGGGCGTGGTGCAGAGCGGTCCCGCAGCTGACCAGCAGCATATGTCCGTCCGGGTCCTGGAATCGCAGCTGCCGTTCGGTCACGGCGTACAGTTCCAGCCGGTCGCCGTCGACGATCCAGCGCCACGGCTGTGTGTTGTGAACCGACGGGGCGAATCGGGCGGCGTCGGCTGCCCGGGCCAGCGCGCTTCGGGAATCCGTCTGCACCGTCATGTTGTCCTCCCAGTTTGTCCGGCTCTATCGATGTCCGTTTCCTACCGTCCCCACCCGGTGGTGGTGGCCGGTACCCGGCTGTGCGTCGCGAGCGAATACCCGCTGCGAGGAACCGTCGGCATCCTGCTCGCCGGTTTCCGTCCCCCGGCGGGCTCAAACCTCATGATCCCCGGGGATGGTCTCCGGTGACCTGGTTCGGCCGCCGCTCAGCCGAAAGTTCTTCCCTGGCAATGCCCGCCGC
The DNA here is from genome assembly GCF_040638175.1 of Actinoplanes sp. NPDC026670. Taxonomy (NCBI): domain Bacteria; kingdom Bacillati; phylum Actinomycetota; class Actinomycetes; order Micromonosporales; family Micromonosporaceae; genus Actinoplanes; species Actinoplanes sp. NPDC026670. The sequence continues at coordinate 84,634 of NZ_JBEZXU010000046.1, read as the reverse complement.
ACACCCGTCGGGGGGACACCCGCCTGATGCTGTTCTCCCATCACGCTCACCTTGCCACCTAATCAGGTTCTGGGACCGAGGGGTGCGCGGATCTCCACGAGGACAGTCCCAGGATCGTCTGCACGACGGACGGGCGCAACGCCGGTACTGGACTCGTCCGAGCCGGGAGCAGCCTCTGATTCCTCGTCACCGTTGACACACGCGGGGTATGAGCCCTGGACTCGGGGTTTCCTGTTCTCAACGGCTGCGCCCGGCAGCAGGCAAGGCCAGCGCGCGCCGGCCCTGAACGGTTCGAGCGGCGGGGCGACGATTCTGACGGTGTGGTCCGGTTGCAGGTCCTACAGCAGTCGCCGGAGACCTTCTCCGGTGATCGCGGCAGTGGTGACCGCCATCAGCAGGCCGCCGGCCATCCCGATCGCGGCGATCACGGCTGTCGGCTGCCCCGGCCGCCACAACGGGGTGGCGAACCCGAGGAAGATGCCGAGCCCGGCGATCCAGGCTAACGCGCTGATCGCGATCCACAGCGCCGGCCGATCGATCAGTGGTCGCAGCACCAGCCACTGCGCCACGCCGATCGACGTCACGAGTATGGTGCCGAGCGTCGCCGCGGCTGCGATCAGCAGCGGTGGCGGTACTGCTGCCAGCCGGCCGGACAGGATGCTGGGCAGCATCCCGATCAGGTAGGCGAGCAACGCCGCCGTGGCGGTGGCCGCCGTCCACCGCCAGGGCCGTAACCCGGCGACAGCCCGGCGCAGAACGATCGCCTGTGCACCGCCCAGCAGTGCGCCTTCGGCCACCCCGGCGGCCAGGATCGCCGGCAAAGACACCGTCACCGGGGCATCGGCGGTGACCGCACCGGCCAGGGCCGGTACCGAGAAACCGAGGAACTCACCGATGGTGGCGGCGGCGGTCCACCGGCTACGCAACCGCGTGCCGCGCAACAAGACGGGTTCGGATGGCAACTGCGGGCCGCTGAAACCGACCAGAACAGTGGTGTCGTCGAGTTGGAAGCGGGGGAATCTGCGCCGATATGCGGCCGCCGCTTCAGCCGAGCCTGTGACGTGACCAGTCGCCGGACACCAAGTTCCGGCCAGCCACACCTGTACCGGTGCGGGCCGGTGGAAGTGGCGCCACCACCGCTTGCGGCGGGCCTGTCCTGCGGCGACCACCATGACGCCCGGCGCCTGGGCTGCCTGGACCGGCATCGTGATCACGGCCCCTCCCGCCGAGGTGTAGCGCAGCAGCACCAGCCCGCCCGGCAGCAGATCACCGACCGGTGACATCACCAGCCGCGCCAGCAGACCCACCCCGGCAGAGGAAGACGAACGTGCCGCATCACCAGCTTCAATCACACTCTCAGCATCGATGCGTCCGGCTGACGCCGAACAGTGCCGTTACGGCTCGCGCCGCCAGCCGTTCGCCCTGTTCCCGGATGGGTCGAGCCCGGCGGATTGGAATGTTGCGGGTGGCGGCGAGTCTGCGGTTTCTCGGCGATGCCGGACACCTCCGGGGACGCTACCTGCAAACGGTCGTGGTCCGGGGTGGCGGGCACCGTACAGAATGATCGGCGTGACAACGATACGTGCCACTGCGATGCCCCGACGGTGTCGTCGGCGACGAGTCTGCGGCCGACGGTGACACCGATGTCAACGCCGGCGGACGGCGGCCGGCCCTGGATCTTGAGCGCAGCAGCCCTTCTCATGACGGTGATCGGCACAGCAGTGAGTGCGCCCGGCGCGTGGCTGTTCTATCTGTCGGGAACGCAGTGCAGAGACGAGTGGCTCGGACATGTCCTCGGCAGCTACCTGCTGCTGATAGCCGCACCGGCGACGGGCGTCGCCGTGGCACACGTCGCCCGGTACCGTTCCGCCGGCCGCGGATACCGGGGTCTGGAGATCACCGCCATCGTGTTCGGCTGGTGCGTCTTTGCCATCGTGGCCGGTGTGGCGGGGCTCTTCGCTCTCGTCGCGATCCTGTTCGCTGACGGGCTGTCCTGCTGAGCACTGTGCACGGGTGAGCGGGCCGGCCTGGCAGAGGTATCTGTTTCGACCGGCGATCCTCGCTTTGGGACACGCCGAGGTCGCCGGGCATCCTCGTCCCCGACGAAAAGGTTGATTCGCTCTCGTAGCAATGTCCGCATCAAGGCGTGGACCCGGCCGGGTCAAGACGGCAACCCGGTACACCCGGGATGCCGGGGTGCCGTCTTGAACGCCGTGACGGCATCCCGCCGTCGCCGGTGTCGGTGCCCGGGAACGGCCTCGGTCAGCCGCCGACTCGTGACCGTCTCGCCCGAGCTCCGACTTCCTCAGCGTCGCACATCGGCACCGGGACCGGGCCGGTGTCGACAGACCCGCTGGTCCCTTCCTGCGGGACCAGCGGCCCTGCCCGGGGAGCCCGGACCCGACGATGATCAAGGGGTAGGTCGTGGGAAGGAGCACATCATGCGTGCCGCCGTCGTCACCGCTTTCGATCAGCCGCTGCAGATCCAGCAGGTCCCGGCTCCGGAGCCGGGACCGGGCAAACTCCGGGTGCGGGTGGAGGCCAGCGGTCTGTGCCACACCGACATTCACGCCACCCGCGGCGACTGGCCGGTCAAACCGGCCCTGCCGTTCACTCCGGGCCACGAAGGTGTCGGCATCGTCGACAAGACCGGTGACGGTGTCACCGGTCCGGCCGTCGGCGACCGGGTCGCCGTGCCGTGGCTCGGCTACGCCTGCGGCACCTGCGAGTACTGCATCACCGGCTGGGAGACTTTGTGCCAGGCGCAACTGAACACCGGCTACGCGATCGACGGTGGGCACGCCGAGTACCTGGTCGCGGACGCCCGTTACGTCGTGCGGGTGCCGGACGGGATCGCACCGGCCGAGGCGGCGCCGCTGACCTGTGCCGGGGTGACCACCTACAAGGCCGTCAAGGTCGGCGGGGTGACTCCCGGTGACCGGGTCGCGATCTTCGGGATCGGTGGGCTCGGGCACCTGGCCCAGCAGTATGCGCAGATCTTCGGTGGCCAGAGCATCGCCGTCGACGTCACCGAGGAGAAGCTGGCCCTCGCCCGCGACCTCGGCGCGGCGTACACCGTCAATGCCGCGACCACCGACCCGGTCGCGGCGATCGAAGCGCTCGGTGGGGCGGATGTCGCCGTCGTGCTCGCCGCCGACCCGCGGGTCATCGAGCAGGCGCACGCCTGCCTGCGCCGGGGCGGCCGGCTGATCCTGGTGTCGCTGCCCAAGGACAACACGATGTCGCTGCCGGTCTTCCAGACCGTGCTGAAGGGCATCCGGATCATCGGGTCGATCGTCGGCACCCGCGCGGACCTTGCTGAGGTGTTCCGGCTGCACGCCGCCGGACGCACCCGGGTGCTGTACGAGACCCGCAAACTCGAGGACATCAACGCCTCGATCGAGGACGTCCTGGCCAGCCGCGTCCCCGCCCGCCTGGTGCTCCTCCCCGGGTAGCCCGTGAGCACAGGCGGTGCCGGTGGGTCCGGGCCCCTCCCCCAGACGGCCCGGGCCCACCTCTGCCCGCCAGTTGCGGACCCGGGATCCCTGCCGTGCGCGGGTTGCCCGGGCCGCCCGGGCCGCCGGACGTCGCCCTCTATGATGGAAATGCCTCTTTCGTGTGGATCCGGCCCGCCGGTCGCGGGCCTGGGCGCCCGGCGCGGGCCGGCCGGATTCACCGGGCGGTACGCGTGAAGAGTGAGGATGCGCTCATGGCGACAGCACGCCGGGCAGCCAAGACAACCGCCCCACCCGCCCGTTACCGGCCGGCCGTCATCGCGGGCGGTCTGATCATCATCGTGCTGCTCGTCGCGATCGTGGTCGTGATCGTCCGGGCGGCCGGTGAACCCGCTGCCGCCCCGGTGACCACACCGTCCGGCGGGGTCGTCGCGCCAGCGGTGGCGACCACGGCTGGGGCCGTGGCCGTCGGTGATACCGCGGCGCCGGTGCGGGTGGAGGTGTTCCTGGACTACATGTGCCCGTTCTGCGGCCGGTTCGACCGGGCTAACAGCAGCGAGCTGCGCCGTCTGGTCCAGGACCGCACGGTGCGGCTGGAGGTGTATCCACTGGCGTTCCTGGACGACATGTCGCAGAACACGCAGTACTCCAGCCGGGCAGCGAACGCCGCCGCGACCGTCGCCGACCGGGCCCCCGACAGGTTCCTGGCCTTCAGCGAAGCTCTGTTCGCCGACCAGCCCGCCGAGGGCACGAAGGGCCTGGCCGACGAACAGATCGCCGACCGTGCCCGTACCGCCGGTGTACCCGAGCAGGTCGTGGCGGTGTTCACCGATCGGCTGTTCGCCGCATGGGTGGCCCGCAGCACCGCCACCGTGCTCGACGGCCAGATCGAGGGCACCCCGACCGTCCGGATCGACGGGACCCGGTTCGACGGCGACCTGTACACCGCCGGGCCGCTGACTCAGGCCGTCATCGCCGCGAAAGGCTGACCGCAGTGCTTACGACGCTGCGGCGGCTACGCCACCACAACGCCTGGATCTTCGGCACCATGCTGTTCTCCGCCTGCGTCAGCCTGCTTGCCTCGTTTGTGCTGTCCATCGACGCGATCCGGCTGGCCCAGGACCCCGCCACCGCCTTGTCCTGCAACATCAACGCGGTTGTCAGCTGCGGCACCGTCGCCCTGTCCTGGCAGGCCAGTCTGTTCGGGTTCCCGAACGCGTTCCTCGGGCTGGTCGCCGAACCCGTCGTCATCACCGTCGCCGTCGCCTCCCTCGGTGGCGTCCGGTTCCCCGCCTGGTTCATGACCGCCGCCCAGGTCGTCTACACCCTCGGCGTTGTCTTCGCCTACTGGCTGTTCCACCAGTCGATGTTCGTCATCGGCGCCATGTGCCCCTGGTGCCTGCTGGTGACCCTCTCCACCACCCTGGTGTTCTTCACCCTCACCCACGTCAACATCCGCGACCACAATCTGAACCTGCCGCCCCGGGTCCAACGCGCCGCCGACAACATGATCGCCGCTGACCTCGACGCCATCGCCGTCACCATCTGGCTGCTGATCCTCGCGCTCGCCGTGGTCGCCAAATACGGCAGCACCCTGTTCACCTGAAACGGGGACACCCCAGCCAGGCACACCCGGCTCCTTCGCCACAGCCGGCTCCACGGGCAACCTCCCCGCCGGGAATCGCCGGACACGAAGGTGGGAAGCGTGCCCTGAGGACCCCGACCAGCCAGAGATGACCTCTGCTCTGCCTGCCGGGACACCTCGTTCACCCAGGTCCGCAACGCGGCCTCGTGATCGGTGCCGCTTGCCAGCCGGGCCGTAACCGTCAGCCGGAACACCAATGCCGCGCCTCACAGGCCGCGGGCACGGTCGGCCACCAGGAGTGAACACTTCCGAGACCGAACGGAACGATCTCTCCATTCCGCAACTCACTCGAACACGCGTTCGGTAAGTTCGGTGGATGGACTCTGCCGACGACATCTTGCCCCGTGTCCAGGCACTTCGGGATCCCGAAGGATTTCTCCGGCAGGTGCGGGAGTTACTCGATCGGCAGGAAAGGGCTGACGCCCGCCACCCGGCGGAGGACCGTCAACGGCAAGCGTGGGCCGCTTTGGATCTCGATCTGGCCAGCCGCTACGCCGATGCGATCGGCGCACCGTGGGCACAGTTGCTGGTCCTCGCCCGGCCGACGCCACAGTTGCTCGCCGCAGCCGCCGAGCAACGGGAGCGCCTTGACCAGTTGATGAGCAGGGATCCCGGTGCGGTCACCGCGCGGGCACGGCTCCGGGCGCAGTGGCAGGACCAGGTCGATGAGCTCGAGCGGGCGCGGCTCCAGGCCAAGGCCACGACTCGCGATCGTCTCGCCGCAGCCGGGCTGCCGTTTCTGCCGGATCTGTTTCTGCCGGAGGACCTGCCCTGACGAGCTGTGTGCACTGTTCGGGTCGAATGCCGTCGGCATCTGCCGTCGAGGGTTTCGGGTCGTGGCCGAGGGTGTAATCGTAGTTTCGGCGGTGGCCGGTCATCCGGGATACGGTCGCAGGTGTTGGCGGCGCTGTACGCGCACGTTCGGGCCGGGTTCGGCCCGGGCGGAGCCGACGCCGCCGTTGGCTGCCCCCTCGGCACACATCTGGCGCGGGGCTGTTCACGCAGGCGATCGCGGTGGACGTGACCGGCCTGCCGGTCACCCGTACGGTCCTTCCGGGACCGGGCACGAGAATACGACCGTGGCCGGGTTACGCGACCTGCGCCATGATGACCACGACCACAGGTTGCGGGTGGTACTGGTAGATCAGGGGACACTGCCGAGGCCATCTCGGGACTGTGGCACTACGGGCCAGACGAGATCCCAGAAACCGTCTCCGCCCGGGTCACACATCACCCAGAAGGAGCCGATGTCGCTGTGCTGCTCGGCGAATCGGAAACCGACCATTTCGACCTCGGCATCGCCGGGAGCGACGGTGTCCCGCTCGATACGCTCCAGCATCCCGCTGCCGGCAGGCTTCCAGGTGAACCGTTTTACCTGTTCGCCGCCGAGCAGGCTGCTGCTGTAACTCTGCCCGGTACCGTCAGCAGCGAACCGGATCAGGTCGCTCATCAGCGCTGTGGCGGTGCTGGGCATGCTGACCCACTCCCCGACCGGGCCTTCGGCCAGCAGCCGATCGCGCACATGTACATCACTGAGGTCTGTGACGGGCTGGTGCCGCGCCACAGGCACAGTAGGGCCAGTCACGTCCCTGGCCAGCGCTTGAGGTTCCCGACGACGCCGCAGCCAGCGCGCCCAGACACCCATCCTGTTCCTCCCCTGCTGTCGGTCATCGCCGGTCGCGCCACCGTAGGCCGATCAGAGCCATTCCCAGCATTACTACCGTGCTGAGCAACGCAACCGGGGGATCCCAATGCACGGCTTCGTGGAGTTCCGCCGCTTTAGGCCGGCGCAGGTTTCGCGTCTTTCAGGCCCGTTGCACCGGCTGGAGCTATTTGCTGGATGTCGCGGGTCGCCGCCCGGTGGCCTGCTGTTGAGGCGAAGGGTGACGCAGCGATGTCGGTTGCCGCCGTGTCCAGGATGCCCGGCCGCCGGAACTGGTGGGGCGATCTGCCGGTGCTGGCCAAAGGTGCTGTGCGCGGTCCTGATCGCCGCTGCGGCGGCGGGTGGTGTCGGGATGGTCCAGTTGCAGTCGGTCGACGAGGCCGGCGGTGGCATCTACGAACGCAATCTGCTGCCGATCGACACCCTCGCCCGCGTCGACGGGGACGTCAACGAGATCCTGGCGACCATCCTGCGGCATGTGATTTCCACTGGCACGGCTGAGAAACAGGACCGGGAGCAGGAGATCAGCGTCTTCCAGCAGCATTTCGAGCAGATGTGGGCCGAGTACACCGCGAGTGTCGGTACCACCGCTGAACAGATGCCCGCGAGCAGTTCCGCACGGCGCTGGAAGCGATGTACACGATCGCCGACGAGCAACTGCTGCCGCTGAGCCGCAGCCGCAAGGTCGCATCGGCTGCCGCGGTCGAATCGCAGCGCTTCGATCCGGCTTTCGACCAGGTCAGTCAGGCTCTCACCGAACTCACCGAGGTCGAGACGCAGCAGGCGACCGCCAGTGCCGCACATGCCGAACAGACGTACAAGAATGCCCGTACGATGATGGCCGGCATCCAGCTGTTCGCGCTGGTAGCCGTCGCCATCGGGGTGGCGGCAGCCCGGTCGGTGAGCAAACCCCTCGGTCATGTCGTGACGGTGCTGCGCCGTGTCAAAGGCGGCGATCTCACCGCGGTCGCCGGCCTTTCATTCCCGCGACGAGACTGGACAACTGGGCGCCGCGCTGAATGCGACCATGAGCCGGCTACGGGAGATCATCGGCGGGCGGATGGCGCAGACGGCGGTCAGCCTGGCCGCTGCCGCCGAGCAACTGTCGGCGACCCACGCCACCCACGAGGTGAACGCCGGGATGCAGGCGATCGCCGCGGGCGCTGAGCAGATGAGCGCCTCGATCACCGAGATCGCCGCGAACGCTGGCCTGGCCGCACAGGTCGCGCAGAAGGCCATGGCGGTCGCGCAGCGGACCACCGAACAGATCGCCGATCTCGGCACCGCGAGCGCCGAGATCGGCGAGGTGGTCGAACTGATCACCAGCATCGCGGAGCAGACCAATCTGCTCGCGCTCAACGCCACCATCGAGGCCGCCCGGGCCGGCGAGCTCGGCAAGGGCTTCGCCGTCGTCGCCGGGGAGGTCAAGGAACTGGCACAACAGACCGCTGGCGCGACCGAGGAGATCACCACCCGTATCGACGCAATCCAGCATTCCAGCGCGACCGCGACCACCGCGATCGGTGAGATCATCGCGGTCATCGAGCAGATCGGTGACTACACCACCACCATCGCCTCCGCCGTGGAACAGCAGACCGCGACGACCGCGCAGATGAGCCGTTCCGTGGCCGACGCGGCCGGCAACAGCAGCGACGTCGCTCACACCGTCGCCGAGGTCGCCGACGTCGCCACCGCCGAAGGCGCCGCCACAACCCAGCAGGCGGCCACCGACCTCAGCCGGCTTGCCGGCGATCTCACCGCCATCGTCGGCAGCTTCCGGCACTGAACCGTAAACACTTGATCGGGCGGCGCCGGGAACCGTCCCCGTCGTGATAAACGTATGGGAATGCCGCTGCGTGGTAGCACCGGCCGATCTGCCGCACCGCTACCGCAGAGGCCCTTCTTCTTCGACCAGCAGCGTGCGATCACACCATGGCCGCCCCACGAAGTCAGGAGCAGCATCCCATTGCCGGGCTGCCGATCGATCCGCGAGAACCAACGTAAGCACTCGGTCTAATGAATCGGTGCGGGTATGGCCGCGGCGGTGAGAGGAAGTTCTCGGCGGGCGGGGAACGGCGCCGCTGGGTGTCCGATTGTCGCGGTACGTGATGCATCACCGCACCGTGCCGCGCATACGGCGGGCAGGGGTTTGGCCCCCCAGTGGTGCGAACACTCTGCCGATGGAAGAACAGGACCGGCAGGGACGTATCGCCCGCCCGATCGGAACATGGGGAACCTCGCACGAGACCGGCCACAACGGCGCGACGGCCCGCAACGGAGACGAAGGTCATCCTATGGACCCGACCCAGCAATACCGGCTGACGGACCCCGCCACACGCTCGGGTCTACAGAACCTGGTCACACAGCTCCTGACGAAGGCAATCGATGTTTCCTATGCCATCGGCCGGCTGCAGCAGTTCACCGCCGCGCATCCCACCGGGAGCAGGCAGGCCCACACTGCCATCGCCGATGCCGTCCGCATCCTCGCCGCCACCCGGACAGCGTTGATCAGCAACGCCGACACGCTGACCGCTCGCCTCGACGAACTGAGGCGATGATCCGCTCACACCGGCCAGGGCGCAGAACTCACCTTGTCGATCCAGGGCCCAGCCACGCGTAGCCGCACGGCCTCGCAGAAGCACCCGCGACCTGCGTACCGCACTTGACCGACTCTGGCACTGCGGGGCCGCCGGGTCGTTATGGTGAACACCATCAGCCGACGGGGTCCCACCACCAGCGAGGGCACCCAGGCATGCGGGAGGATGAGGATGCCGTCAGCAGGCCGGTCTGTCGTGCTGCTCGTCGAGGACGACGCGGACATGCGCACCATGACATCGCAGATGCTCGAACTGTGCGGCTTCGCCGTCCTGGAGGCCACCGGACCGACACAAGCGATCACGGTGTGTCGCCACCAGCCCGGGCCGATCGATCTGATGCTGATGGAGGTCGGGCTGCCCGGCATGTCCGGCCGCGACCTGGCGCGGTTAGTGGCACCGCTCCAGCCCTCGATGTCCGTCCTCTACTTTTCCGGACTGCCGCGACAGGTAGGCGTCGACAGAGGGTTACTGCAGCCGGGCACGCCGTACGTCAGGATGCCGTTCACCTCGCAGATCCTGGCAGGCGCGGTCCAGTCGCTACTCTTCCGAACACCGGCAGCCTTCGCACCCGGCTCTGCGGGTGTGCCCTGGGCGGCCGTTCATCTTTCCCGGCGGGCGCATCAGCCCTGAAAACGTAGGGCACAGTTCACTAAACCAAGCGGGGATCATTACCGATCCTGGAGGCGTCACCCCCTGGCAGCGCGGGTGGTAGCCGGAAAATCACCGGCTACCACCCGCGTCGGTCAGCCCTCAGCCTGCACCGGGTGCGGGGCTCCCCGCCCCCCCTGGGGTCCCCGGAACGGCGGGGCAGGCGTCCAGGGGTCCTGAGTTCCACGGCACACCGTCGCCGGATGCCGGCATGAGTCCGACCGTCGACCGCTCGAGCAGTGCTGCTGGCTCGGCACCGCAACACGACGACGTCACGGATCGCTCCGTAGATCATGCCGGGCAAGGCCAGTATCTCCGCTTGTCCCTTCGCCAGCCCGTGAACCGCGACAACGGCATCCAGCCAATCGACGTTCCCGAATAATCAAGGGCCATCGGACTGATTCGGAGAAACGAGCCGGGTCAGCGCCGCATCATCGGTGCAAGCACGGCGAACAGGCCGGCGGCCGTGCCGACTCCGACCGCCCACGACGGGCTGTACACCGCCAGCGCACCGGCAACGACAGAACTCGCCGCGGCGAGCGCTGTCGGCCACCGCGGGTCACCGGACGGCCCCGGGTCCGGCCCGGCCGGGATTCGAGTACTGCTGGACACGAGGGTCCTCCTCAGTTCATACGGATGGGTCGGTTCCCGTTCGGATCACCAGCACATCAGCGCGAGACCTGCCGTTTCCTGACAAGCTCGAGGGGCTCCAAACGCGTGTCGGACCAGCACCGTGCCGGATCCGGAGGCCGAAGCGATAACGTGCCGGGTATGGTCCGCAAGCCGCCCAGCTCTGCTGATGTCGCCCTGATCGACGCGGCGGCTGCCCGTGGCGCCGTCATCAGCGCCACTCAGCTGGAACGGTGGCGGCGCGCGGGGCTGCTACCGGACAATCGGCGGCACGGTGCGGGGCAGGGCCGGGGCAGCACCTCTACCGCCCCGGCCGGGATCATCGACCTGGTCGTCTGGCTCAGCGCTCACGCACGGCCCGGCCGGCGGCCGCACCACGTGGCGTTGGAGGCCTTCGGCGCTGGGCTGCCCGTCCCCGAGGCCACCGTGAGGGCAGCATGGCGTTCCACGATCACCGACCTCGGCGTAGGCCCAGCGCCAGTACCGGAAAGCGGCACCGATCGCAGCGAGTGGATTGCCGAGACGGCCGAGCGGTTCGCGGACAAGCACAGCCGCAACATCATGCTGATGCCACGGCGGGTCCGTGACATCGATACCCGCATCACTGATCTGGGCCTGTCCTGGGCGCCGGCCGGGGTCGCGCAATACGACAGGGGCACTCATCAGACCGATCCGTTCACCAGCCGTGACTTCGTCACCTTGGCGATGTCCGCCGTACTGGGTGGCAGCTCGGAACTCAATGGTGCGAACCTCGCCGCGTTCTCGCGCGCCCTGTCACCGGAGGGCGCGGTCAGCGCGGTCGCGTCAATGCTCGAGTATCCCGACGGTAACCCCGACCTGGCGGACATCAACGACGGGCAGGGACTTAGCCTGCTGCCGACCGGCGACCTCCGTGATGATCTGGACCAGATCATCACGGAGGCGTCGCCCGCCCACCTGTACGCCGCCTGGCACTCCGTCGACGCGATGCACACCTGGGCCGTAACGCTGTGCGATCAGGTCGAGGCTGAACTCGACCTACTGGCCGCCGGGCGGTCACAGCAGGATTATCCCGCGCTATTGCAGTGGTACCACGGGATCATCCTCGGCCCGCACCGGCTGCTACTGCGCCAGGCACTACAGAAAACGGACACGTCCCCCGCCGCGCGGGCTGGCACCGCGGTCATGCTTCTCGCCATGGCGACGGGGATGAGCCGATTGCGGGTCATGATGCCGGACTCGCAGTTCGAGTTGCTGCCGGTTCTCCTGCCACCTTTTCTTGAGCAGTTGGCTGCCATGATCGCCGCGGACCCTCCCACAAGCCTACGGACCGCGCCTGCCGACCAGCCGGTTCGCCCCGCCGGCCGATAGGCAGCGGCGCTGACCGGCACCACGGCGGCCGCCCATCACGAGATCGTGGACCGTCGGCCGGCCGGGCTGGTCCCGGTGTCCTCGCTGGTCTCGGCGTATTCAGCGAGCCTCAGATGGCGGAACTGGTACACGCCGCCGACCTGCCGCAGCAGACCGGCGCCGCGGGCTCGTTCGAGAAAGGCGATCAGCCGCCAGGGGGTTCTCCCGGTCACAGCGAGCCAGACCCTCGCCAGTTGATACTGCGGCCAGGCCAGTTTGCGCCACGATGCCAGGACCATGGGCAGGATGAGGAAGAGCAGCGCCGGGGCGCACACCGCCAGCAGCGTCGCTGGCAGGTTGAACAGCCAGGTTTCCGGCACGGCGGACAGCACTCTGTGCAGCGACGGGTGCTCGTTGTAGAGGGCCCACTGCTCCCACCCGGGCAACGCGGCGTCGGACGTGACCAGAGTCCACCACCCCGAATCGGTCGCGATCGGCAGCAGCACGATCGGCAGCACCAGCGAGACAAGAGCGACGGTGCGGTCCGCCCGCAGAACCGCACGGGCGGTGGGCAGATCGGAATCCTCCGCCGGCCTGCGCAGCCAGTCATCCAAACCGGCCACGATGCCGACGGCAGCTCCGACCAGGACCCCCACTCCGGTGAGGTCCAGCTCGAAACTCTGCGGACCGTCGACGTGGGCCACCAGAGCGACCGGATAGTCGTGCATGATGGGGAACGGTGCGAGGTCACGTCCCGTCTCCGCGAGAATCCCGCCACAGAAACCGATGATCGAGCCGGTCAGCATCCGGGTGAGTACCGAGCCGGCCAGCCCTCGCCTGGCCGGGGTGATGCGGTATGGCTGGCGGACAGTGACGGCGTGCGTGCTCGCCAGATACCGGCCGGCGATGATCAGAAGCGTCACCAGCGTAGCGACCTCGACGATTCGCTGCCCCCACGACTGCCCCAGTTGGTCGCTGCCGGCATACGGAAACGTCTCCGCGGTGTAGACAGCGAGCATCAGTACCACGACAACACCCGCAGGCAGCCACCGCAGACCGCGCTGGACCGCACCCCGCCGCGCCCGGGTACGTGCGGCGGCCCGGTCGGTGATCGCGGCGGCGAAAGCGCCCACCAGCACCGCGACCGTCAAGGTCATCAGCGCCGTGGCATGGCCGGTGTCGGCGAGGGTCGCGGTGCTGTCGGCCACCGTGGACGCGTAGACGGCGAGGCCGGCGGTCAGACCGGACACCACGATCGCAATCCAGCGGGCGTCCCTGCGCATCTGCCTGTCGCGGCGGGTGCCGCCCCAGCCCGGGGTGGTCAGGAATCCCACCACGACGGCGATGAGAGCGCAGCGCAGCACATGGCCGGCTCCGGAGATGATATTCCTGCCGTTCGCGAGGATCGCCGTCAACGCGATCGCCACCTCGAGACTCGCCAGCACCGGCCCGTATGCGACCCGGGCGCTCTGGCCACGGACGGTGAAGGTGATCCCCGTTTCCGCGGAGGCGGGCAGCAACAGGCATCCCGCTACGGCCCCGACGCTTACACCGACCAGCACACCACTGAGCGCGGTCACCGCGGACGGGTTGTACGCCGCCGCGAAGGACATCCAGAGCAGGCCGGCCAGGACCGCCGTGATCGTCGCCCAGAGCAGCCCGGCCACGGCGTTGGGCATCAGGCGTGGCAGCTCCCACCAGGCGATGTCCCCCGCCCCGGCCCGGGCCCAGACGGCAATCTGTTGCAGCCATCGCCGTGCGGATGCCCGCCGGCGCTCCCGCAGGCGCGCCGGCCCGGTAGCGCACATCGCGTCGAGCGCCAGATTCGTGTACCCGGCCAGCAAGGTCCGTTCGATGGCAGCCCGACCGCCACGGATGCCTCCGTCAAGCAGTTCCTCAGGCACGGCCGTGCTGCCGCCGTAGACGGCGCGGGCCATCGCCAGATAGAGCGGGCTCCGAAGCACCTCGACCAAGATCGTGTTGGTGCCGGTGGCCGCCCGCACCGTCGCCCACCGTCTGGCGGTCACGGGCGGCACCGCCGCCGCGAGATAGTCGAAGGCCGTGCTCCCGTCGAGGTCGGCCAGTTCCAGGACGGCGGCGCCGGAGACCACGTCGCTGGATCCGACCGCGGCCGCGAACTCCTCGATCCGGCTGGTCAGCACCAGGTGCTGTCCCGGGACGAGGACCTTGTTGATGGCGAGCAGTGCCGCCGCCCGGAACCTCGGATCTATCTCGTCCAACCCGTCGAGGACGAGCAGCAGCCGCTGATGGTCGATCAGTTCACGGATCAGACCGCGGTGGCCCGCCAGCCCCGGATGGTCGTCGACGATGTGCTGTTCAAGCCAGCCGGCCAGTGACTGGCCAGGCACATCCCAGGACGACAGATGCGCCATGACGGGGATCGGGTCCAAGCTGGTCCAGGACTCCGACAACGTCACCGCCAGGCGTCGGGCAGCGACGGACTTGCCCGCTCCAGCCGGGCCGAGCAGCACCATCCTGCCCGACGGGACGTGCGCGAAGATCGCCGCTATGCCGGACACCTCGCCGGCCAGCGCCAGCGGCCGCTTGTCTTGCGGGTCGCCGCGGATCGCCTGCCAGTGGTCCATCACCTCAAGGCCGGTCACGTCCACCGGAACCGGGATCGGCCACGGATCGTGGATCTGCTGGACTCCTTCCTCAGCCCGCAGCTGGCGCCCTATACCCACAACCAGTTGCGCGGAAACCGCGTCAGCTGGGCCGCTGTCACCGGCCGGCGTACCCGTCGGCCTGTCGTAGCGGCGCTGTGCCCACCAGGCCAGCAGCGTCGCGATCACTGTGGCGGTGATCGACGCGGCAAGCCACCATTGGTAGTGCCGCTTCATCTCCACGAACCAGGGCAGGTCCTGCGAGGCTGCGTTACCGGCCACGCTCGCCAGCGCGGCCGCGACGGCACCGGACGCAGTCGTCACCGTGACCAGCAGAATCGGCACCCAACGGCGAAACGTCACAGCACCATCGAACTCGACCGCCGATGACAGCGCATCCACGAACCTGTGCGGTGACGCCTTTCCGACAGCACACCCGGACTACAGGCCCCGGGAGGGGCGCCGGTCAGTGGGCTGTGCGGGAGAGCAGAGGAACGCATCGTCACGGGACCACAGTGCTCACGTTCGATGGCTGAGGTCGAAGGTGACGATGAACCGTTTGACGATCTGCCGGATGTGCGCTCGAACGTACTGCTGGAATCGGGTACCGGGCAGGACACCGAACTCGTAGGGCCAGGGTTCGCCGCCGAGGCACTGGTTGGCCGGCGCGGAGAACGAGTTGGTGACGAACAGGCTCTGCATTTTCGCCGACAGGTTGCTGCGGACACCAAGGTAGTGGATGGCCTCGTCGCGGGGCAGCGGCACCAGGTAGTACTTGCATTCGATACTGAGAAGGCAGCCGACAGCGGCGGGGAGTTTGCGTTTGTCTCGGCTCTCGCGGGCCGTTTTCGTGTCGAGCAGCAGGATGTCGGACTCGCTGGCGAAGCTCTTGCCCTGGACTTTGACCCGGACGTGCATTTCGATGGGCCGGGCGTTGCCGAACTGCAGCAGCGCGTGGGTGAAGCCGCGGTCACGCACGTGCAGCGCGCCGGGGGCGCCGCGCAGCAGCAGGTCCTTCACCTGTGCTTCGGAGCCATTCTCGTAGCTGATCAGGGCGCCGCATTCGGCGGCGGAGGCGACGACCTGGGCGAAGATGTACGCCTCGTAAACGCGTTCGGCCCGGTCGGCGGTGGTGAACGGTGTCCGGACGGTCGGCATGGCTGCCGCGAGTTCGGCGAGCAGCTGGGTCACTGCGGCTGTCATGCGAGGACGGCTTCGCGCAGTGCGAGGAGCGCGGAAATAACACGGAGTCGGTTCTCGCGGTCGCTTCCCGTCTCGGTGACCCAGAGGTTCACGGCGTCGTCGGGGCCATTCCCGTCGGCGGACATGATCGAGTCGACCGGCAGCGCCCGGCCGTCACGGCCGTCAGCGAGTTCGCGGATGGTGTCGGTGGCCATGTCGGGAAGGTCGCGGTACACCGCGAGCATCGCGTCGAGCAGGAGCAACACGGCCTCCTCCCGGGTGTACGGGCGTTGCACCAGTTGAGGATCTGGCCGTTGCCGGCCGTCGTTGTCGAGGACGTAACCGTGCCAGAGTCCGCGACGGTGGTGGTAGGCACTGCTGTTGGGAGTCGTGGAGTCGATGATGCCCGCGCCGATGGCGGCATCCACCGGCTCCAGCACCCAGTGAAGTTCCTGTTCGCGGCACAGTTGGCGGAGCCGCTGACCGACTTCTACAAGTTGTTCGTCTTCCAACCTGGGTTCGCCTTTCCGTCACCTCAAAGGTCGTTGTTTCTCGCCCGGCCGTTCTCGGTGGCGGGATGAATAGCCATCCGCGGGTTGGCGACTGGCTCGGCGTCATCTGCCGGTCTTCCGTGGCCGCTTACCGCACCGGTGAGTAAATCACCATAGTGGACCAACTCGGGGCCGATCCAGCCGTGTTTGCCGACTGGAGGTTCAGCTGATCCGGCATTGCCCGGCGGCTGACAGGTTCGGGCGCGCAGGACTGCCGGGCGTGCCCGGATGCGGATTCACGGACGCACGCGGCCGGACGGCGTGGTGCTCTCTGTCACTGGCAGGATCGTCGCCGTACGGGCAGAGTCGGCGCCTCCCGCCGGCGGTGCCGCAACCTTTCATCCCCGAGTGTGCCCGACGTGGGCTACGGCCGGTGCAGGTGGTCGGCCAGTCCGCCGAGTTCTTCGCTGGCGATGAACGTGCTCCGGACGTTCAAGATGGCGTCTTCGACGTGCGGGGTGCAGCCCCAGGCGGAATCGCCCCACGAGTCGGCGATCTTCAGGACGGCCGGTGCGGTGCAGGGTGTCGTGGTGCCACCGAGCTGACACGCCACCGGCCGGGTCGGGTCCTGGGCTGCACCGTTCGTTTCGGTGCGTCTACCGGTGAGGCCGTACGCGGCGGTGGCGCGCTGCTCGGCGTCGTGACGCAATCGGCGTTCGTTACGGACCTCGACCAGCGCAGTCAGGCGCTGGTCGAGGTGACGGGCGACGATGTCGGCCAGGTGCAGCAGCGTGGTCGTGTGCATGTCGGTCACCTGACGCGGCAGGTTGTCGAAGACGCCGACCGTACCGATCCGCCAGCCGTCGGAGCTGATGATCGGCGCGGCGGCGTAGAAACGCAGGCCAGGTTCGCCGCGGACCAGCGGGTGGTCGCGGGTGCGCGGGTCGGCGGTGGTGTCGGTGATGAGGTAAGGGCCGTCGGCGAGCAGTGCTGAGGCACACAGGCCCGGTTCGGTGCCGGTCTGGGCGATCCCGTCGAGTCCGGTGCTGGCAGCGAACCAGACGCGGTCGGCGTCGATGATGCTGACCGTGGCGATCGGCGTGCCACAGACGGTGGCTGCGGTGCGGGCGATCGGGTCAAGGGCACTCGTGGGCGTGTCCAGGATCTCGTAGCGGTGCACGGCCGCGACGCGGGCGGCGTCGCAGAACGCGTCGGACGCGGCGGTCAGGGACAAGGGGCCGGCTCTTTCGTGGAGAGTTCGTTTTTGCTGTTGCCGGTGTACGGCAGTCGTTGCTGTTCTGTGGTGCCTAACCGGGTTCGTGCCCAGTATTCGTGTTTCTTTGCAGTGCGACAACTATCGACGGGGTCGTGTTGTGCATGGCAGCGCCTGGATCCGGCTGATAGCCGCTGCGGTTTGACCTCTTCTCCGTGCACCATGTACCGGTCGAAGGTGCCGGTCAGGGTGATCTGGATGGTTCTCGCGAGCGGTTCGTGGGCGTGGACGGCATCGCGCACGATTCGTCCGGGAACAGTGGCACGGCCCCGGGGTGCGGCTGCCGAGGTGGGCCAGATCGAGCAGGTCTGGGACCAGGTGCTTCAGGTTGGTCACGTCGTTGACACAGTTCTCGCCCGTTGGGCGGCCTCGTCGGTGAGGCGGCGGCAATGGCCGAGCACCGTCACCGGCCGGGTGTCCTTCTGGCGATGGTTCAGGTCCGCCGTACGGTCGTCACTGCGACGACCGTACGCAGCAAACCCGGGAACTACCAGGGTCAACGGCTTGGGGCCCGGGTTACACCGTGCGCCTCGACGAGACAGAGCCGCAGCGGCGGGTCGTCCGGGTAGCTTGACGGCACGGCCGATATTGTTCAGAACCCAACCTGACAGGACAGGGGGATGCCGGTGTTCCTGGCGGAGTTGCGGCTGTCCGGGTTCCGGGCGTTCGCCGAGGCACGGATCCCGTTACGGCGGGGTGTGACGGTGCTGCTCGGAGAGAACAGTGCCGGTAAGTCCGGGGTTGTGGACGCGGCCCGGCTGGTCACCGACCCGCTGGACGGCCGCCGCACGCTGTGGGCCGATCCCGACGACGTGTCACGTACCGGTGCCCGGTCCGGGTTCACGATCGAGATGACGTTGCGCGGCAGCCCCGCGGAACTCGCCGCCTACAGCGACGCGACACCGGTCAGCCGGGCCGGCAGCGTCGATGAGACGACCGCGGTGTACACGCTGACCTATCAGCCGCCGGCCGGGCAGGAGTCGCGAGGGCGTACCAGTTGGACCGCCGGCAGCGGCGCCGTCGACGACGACCCGGATCCGGGTGCGCGGGGCCGGATCCGGCACGTGTATCTGCCGCCGCTGCGAGACGCGGTCCGCGAGCTCGGTCCGGCGGGCAGTGCCCGGATCCGGGCGATCCTGCAGCAGTTGCTGGACAACGAGATGTTCGTCGACGACGCCGGGCTGCGTCATGACACCGACCGGTTCCTGGCCGAGGTCGGCGCGCAACTGGACGCGATCGCCGCGCATCCGGTGCTGCAGCGGGCGGCGGCGACGGTCAACGAGCCGCTCGCGCGGCTAACCAGCGGCGCCCATGAGCACGCCACCGACCTCGGGTTCGGTAACGCCGACCTGTCGAGTCTGGTTCGCGGTCTGTGGATGCGGATGGCCGACGCAGGTGTGCAGCCGCGGCAGCTCACCGAGTCCGGGATGGGGTACGCCAACCTGGCATACATCGCTACCGTGCTGACCCATCTGCACGCCGCCGCCCAGGCCGATCTGACGTTGTTGCTGGTCGAGGAACCCGAAGCGCACCTGCACCCTCAGTTGCAGGCGGTCCTGCTGGACTTTCTCGCCGATACGGCGGCCAAGTCGCAGCGGGCGTCCACCGCCGGGACCTGGCTCGGCCGGATCCAGGTCGTCGTCACCACGCACGCCCCGCTGCTGGCCGCGCACACCGACGTCGACGACATCGTGGTGCTTCGCCGCCAGCCCATCCCCGCCCCGGAACCCGCCGCCGATACCACGCCGGCCGGGCCGCAGGCGCCGCTGGCGGCGCGGTTCACCGCCGCCGCGATCGGTGTCGCCGGACTCGGCCTGACCGGTGCCGACCAGGCGCGCATCAACCGGTATCTCGACGCCACCCGCAGCAGCCTGCTGTTCGGATCCCGCACCATCCTCGTCGAGGGCATCGCCGAAGCACTGTTGCTGCCCGCGCTCGCCAGAACCCTGCTGAAAGATGATCCCCGGGCCTGGACCCGGTTCGTCGGCTCCACCATCGTCGCGATCGACGGCGTCGACTTCGGCCCCTACCTGCGGCTGCTGCTCACTGACACGGACGCCGGACGGATCGGGCAACGCGTCGCGGTCCTGACCGACACCGACCCGGGCAAACGCAAGGACCCGATCGCCGCGCTGAACCGCCTGCTCACGAACCTGAACGCCGCCGCGGTGGCGCGGGTGTTCGCCGCGCCCAGCACCCTCGAACCGGAACTGCTCGAGGCTGGCAACGACGCGTTCTGGCCCGCCTGGCAAGTACAACGACCGCAAGCCGGATCAAAACTGCGGAAACGGATCGACGCGGCGGCCACCGCCGACGAACGAGCCCGGATCATCGTCGCCGCGATGAAGAAGACACGGCTGCGTAAAGGCGACTTCGCCCAGGACTTCCTCGACCAGAGCACCATCAGCGGCCGGCCGTTGCGGGTCCCGCCGTACATCGCCGACGCCATCACCTGGCTGGTCGCACCATCGTCATGACCGGATTACCCGACACCCCTGGTGCCGGTGGCCTCCAACGTCGCCGGGACGCCGCCGAAGCCGCGCAACACCACCTGATCACCGCTGTGGCGCCGTTGAGCGTGATCGCCTGCCCCGGCGCCGGCAAGACCCGCACCATCGTCGACCGGCACTGCGCCACCCCGGCCGGACAGCCAGTGGGGCGGGCCATCGCGTCGTTCACCCGGGTCGCCGCCACCGAGGTCCGCCGCCGTGCCACCGCCCTCGGCCGGACCGACCTGTTGCAGCACCCGCACGTCATCACCACCCTCGACGGATTCTTCTGGCGATTCCTCGTGCGCCCGTTCCTGCTCCGCGACGACAGCCGACCGGCGTTCCGGCACATCGAGACGTGGCGCGACGCACCCCCGGAGCTCCGCAGGATCGACCTCACCCTGAGTCAGGGCAAACGCGCCCGGTTCGACCTCGCCGAGTTCGATTTCCGGTACCCGGGCGGCGACGACGCTCCGGTCGCCTCGCTGCCGGGGCGGCACCGCTACGCCGACGGCCGGCACCGGCTGTCCGACGCCCAGATCGATCGGGTCTGCCGGCTGGCCGAGACCCGACGCCACCAGCTGGCCAACAACCATCACCTGCTCACCGGCGAGGAGGTCCGCAAGAGAGCGACCTTCTACCTTCGCAAACACCGGCAGCAGCTCGCCCGGACCCTGCCGGCCCGGTTCACCGAACTGGTCATCGACGAGGCGCAGGACTGCTCGGACGTCGACGTCGACCTGATCGAACAGATCGGGGCCCTCGGCCTGCCCGTGCTGACCATCGGCGACCCCGACCAGGCCATCTACAGCTTCCGGAGCGACGGCACACCCGCCTGCTCCCGTCTGTTCACCACCGGCACGACCATCACCCTGTCCGGGAACTGGCGCAGCTCCACCACCATCTGCCGGCTCGCCGCAACACTACGCACCGGCCCCGCCCGGGGCACTGACACCGCACTGGCAGATCACCACGACAGCGCCCACCCGGTGTGGCTGCTGCCCCGCCACCAGAACACCGAACTGGCGGCCTTCGCGGCCTTGGCCGACGCCGCCGGAATCCCCGCCGGCGACCGGTTCATCCTGGCCCACGACTCCCGCGCCCTGCCCGGCACCACCGCCAACACCCGCCGGCCACCGACCGGGCACACCGAAGCACTGATCTGGGCCGTCACCGTCCTACGCCGCCGGACCCCGGACCAGCGCGCCCGGGACATCGCCGACAAGACACTACGGGCCGAACTGTTGCGGTTCTGGTTCACCGCCGCGGGCACCGCCACCGAACGTGACAACCTCGACCGGTTCGGCATCGACACCCACCACCTCACCCGGCTCGCAGCGCAGGTCCTCACCGACCTGCCCGACCTGGGCATGCCCGCCGCCGACTGGTGCACCCAGGCCCGTGACCTGCTGACGACGCTACGGCCGCCGTCCGCCATTCCCGCCCCGAAAGGCCAACTGTCCGCACCGTCGGGCAAGGGGAGCCGTAAGGCGTCGTCGCTGGCCCGCCTCGGCGCCGCCGCCGGCACAGCGGATGACACCCGCACCGGGACGATCCACAGCGTCAAAGGCGAACAGGCCGACGCCGTCATGGTCCTGTTTCCCGACGACGACCGGGCCACCCAGCTCATCACCCGATGGGCCACCGGCTCCCCCGCCCCTGGCACCGAGGAGTCGATGCGGGTGCTGTACGTCGCGGTCACCCGGGCCCGCCACCTGGCCGCCCTGGCCCTGCCACCGGCCCTGATCCCGGACCTCCAGCAGAAACTCGAAGGACACGGCATCGCCGTCAAGACCAGCGGACCGGCCTGAACGCCGCCCGACCGGTCTCCCCCAGGCAGGAGACCGAACAGCACCTACGCCAGCAGCCACCCACCAGCCGACACCGCCCACCCGCCGGATCGGCGGCAATGGGCACCATAGACACTCGGTTCGTGCCAACAACCGATCTGGCCGGACAACGTGAGCAATGGATCGCCGCCGTCTGCGCCGGCCTGGCCGGCCAGACCCCACCCGATCCGGGGCTGTTCACCCCGGCGCTGGGTGACACCGACCTGCTTCACGCCCTGCTCGTAGCCCGGGCGACGGCACAGGCCGCCGCCGGGCATCGCAGCGGTGAGATCGTGCAGCTGCTGTCCGGCAGCGGTATTCTCCGCCAAGGCGCCGCGACAGACCAGGTCCTCGACCTTGCGACCGGTGCTGCGCTGCGGTGGTCCGGGGCATGGATCGGCGAGCCGGTCGCTCTGCTGGGCTGCGGCCTGCCGGCCTGGCATCCGGAGGCCACCTACCGGCTGTTGCTGGAGCAGTGGTCGGCCCGCCGGCTCGCATCGGTCACCCCCGCCCGGGTCAAACGAGAACTGAAGCGGCACTGGGGAGTCACCGACCCGGACTGGATCACGGCATGCCTGACGCGCCCGGCGACGCCGCTGACGGCGTACCCCGACATCTGGGCCACACTCCGGGCGGAACCCGATCCGCGGGTGCAACACGATGCCGTGCTCGCTCTGCGCGGCACCACCGACAGCAACCGGGCGGTAGAGCGGTGGGCGCAGTCGTTGCTCGCCGAGGTGTCCAAGGCCCAGCACCTGCACACGATCGGCGTGGACCAGGTCACCATCGTGCAGGCGTTACGGTTGCTGCGGCGCCCCGAGAACCGCCCGGACCCATCCCAGCGCACCGTCCGGTCCCGGGTCACCGAGATCCTCGGCGACCATCGTGACCGGATCGCCGCCGCCATCGGCGAGCTGAGCACGCTGGAACGGCACCTGCTGCGCGAACGCACCGACGACGAGCTCGTCCAGGACCGGTGCATCACGCAACTGCTGCGCACGTGGACGCTACGCAGGCCGGATACGGTGCTCAGCGGCCCGGACACCGAACACGGCATGCGCGGCCCGCTGCCCTGGCTACGGATCCGGGTCCACGGCGCCGAACAGGTGGAAGCGGCCACCGCCACGCTGGTGGAGGGGACCCGGTTGCTCGGCGTCGACCGGGATCCCGGCGCACCCGACCGGCTGGAGCTGATCTGCCGGCGGCCGCGCACCGGCGCTCCCGGCCTGCGTGCCCACTTCGTGTTCGACCTCACCAATCCCGTCCACGCCGGCGAGCTCCTGCTGATCGGCCGCCGCGGGGGTGTCTGCGCCGACCTGGTGGACGCGACCGACGGCACCGACACTCGGCTGGGCACGGTGCAGGTCCGTGCCTGCGACGAGCTCGCGCACCTGCTGACCGAGGCCGCTGGCAAGGCCCTCGTCGCCCACGGACGCGAGACGGACACCGACAGCGGCGAGCTCCCGGCCCTGGTCCGGGAGCTGCTGCGGGTTCCCGCCGCGACCGCGCGCCTAGATCCGTTCTCACCACACGACGATCTGCTGGTCACCGCACCGGCACACCCTGACGGGAAAGTCGAACTCGAGACCACCGATCCACCAGCATCCGCGGTACGGGCACGCCCGGCCGGTACCGTCAAGCCGGGCGACGGGTTCGTCTACGTGTCCCGCAATCCCGCCATGCCCGGCATGCTGAAGATCGGCTACACCCTGCGGCTACCCGAGGACCGGGCCGGCGACCTGCGCGGCACCGCGGTGCCGTTCGGTTTCGACGTCACCTACCGTGTCCTGACCTCAAACGCCAACGCGGTCGAGCAAGCCGTTCACCGGCTCCTGGACGCCCAACGCGTCGCCGCCGGCCGGGAGTTCTTCCGCGTCAGCCAACAGCTGGCCGAGGACGCGATCCAGTTCTGTCGGCAACGCGTGACCGGCATCGGCAGCTGGGATCCGCTGCCCGCCGTCCACCGGCTGCGGGCCGGTGCCCGGATCGCGTTGCCGTTGCGAGCCGGCCAGCGGTTCGCCGTCACCGCCTATCCCGGCATCACCGCAGCGCAGGCCGTGGAGATCGGCCGGTGGCAGGCACACGCGGACGGGGACCTACTCGAACTGCATGTCACCCACGACCCGGCCGTAGTCCGCGGCCTCAGCGACGGCGACGACGACGCTACCGAAGATCCGGTACCGCACCTCAACCGTGCAGGCAGTGCCCCCAACGGGCACCTGATCGGCCGGGAACGGCTCGCCGCCGGAGACCGGCTCAGCTGGATCGACGACCACCACCACGTCGTCTTCGAAACCCAGGACGCCTGCCAGGTCATCTGCCGCACCTGGAACCCGAAACTCAACGCGGGCACCGGGCTCCCCCTGACACTCACCGACCTCAGCCCACAGCCCGACACCGTCGCCTACGACTGCATACAGCAGGCACGCGCGCTGCCCTTGCCCCGCAGTTGGGCGCCCCGGCACCCCGATCCCGCGGACGGGTGGGCACCGGCCGCCACCCGCGCGACAAACCCGCCGGACTGGCTGCCGCAACTACACCGCCCCCGATGACCGGCGCCACCGGCAGCCCTGTCTCGTGATCGTCCGAAGTCTGTGATCGGCGGGCCGGACTCCGCCCGACCGACCGGGTCCTGGCTGTCGAGGTCGGAGCCGGTCAGCGCCGTTTGACCCCGAACAGCAACAGCGCCACGGGGATCACGAGAACAGCGGCAGCTACCGGCCCGAGCACCGTCAGCAGCCCGTTGCGCAGCGGCTCGACGAGCAGCACCGTGAGAATCAGGCACAGATTCACACAGCCGAAGACGACCTTCGCCGGTGTCAATGGCCGGTTTGCGTGTCCGGCAGCGGTGTCCCGGTTCTGCGCCTCCCGGCGCCGCTGCACATCCGCCAGGACCTGCCGTACATGCGGCGACAGCGCCGGTGGCCGCCTACTCGGTCGCCGCACTACCCTGCCACGAGACGAGACGCCCCGGCCCGTCGGCTGCTGACGGCGTGTACCACTCATACCGCGCCTCATCCCCGTTCACGCGTGAAGCCAGAACCCTACCTCAACAACGATCACCATGAATGCTCACGCCGGTGGGAGACACGAGGAACGGACCGGAGTGCCATCTCGCTCCCGTGTGCAGGCACGACCACGGGTGGCGCCGCACCGGATGGCGGGTCGCCCGGGATGCCGTCGCTGACCGGATCGGCACGTTCCGGCCCCCTCCCATGATCAACGAGGTTCGCATCATCCCCGGTCCCCCGGACGGGCTCCCGGACCAGCGAGCGGCGCTGCCGGGGGCTATCCCGGCTGTTGAAGGGTGAACGGCAGCTCGTAGTCCCGTTTGCCGTTGATGCGCCAGGAGCCGGGGCCGATGGCATGGGTCGTGTTCTCACCGGCCCGGACCAGGTTGACGGACTGCCCCGGCGAGATATCCAGGTGGATCAGCGTCTGGCCGATGTTGGCGACCGGAGCGGCCCACCACACGCCGGGCGAGTCGATTCCCGGGTAGAGCCGGTGTGTGGTGACCTCCTGGTCGTCACCGCCGAGCTCAACGCCCTGGGACCCGAGCGGCTGCCAGGCCGCTTCGGGAAGGTCGGGGCACGGTTGCGAAAGGATCAGCAGACCGGCCAGGATCTGCGGGCCGGCCAGCATCGGCGGCCCGTTCTCCGAAGAACCGGCGAGTGGGCAGCCAGCGGCCGCACGGTCGGCCTCATTCCGCGGTCGCCGGTAGATGTCGGCAGGGCAGCCGTACTGCCAGGCAGCGGCCTCCACCGGGTCACCGATGGCTTCCGGGACCGGCTCGGCCACCCGGAACATGTCAGCGTCAGGGTCGCGACCTGACGTGCTCCGCACCAGCACCCGCACACCACGGAGCCGGCGTGCGGGTACCGACTTGCCGCGCCGGCGACAGCCAGGGTCCTCGTAGAGGGCGAGAAGGGACTGCGGGTCGGCCGGATCCTCAGCCCGGCCGACAAGCCGCCACCGGGCGCGCCGGATATAGCTGTTCCAGCCGATGAGCGCGATGGCCGCCCGTACCGTGCGGTGAGGACCGTCGGGCACTTCGCCGTCTTTCTCGATCACTGCCGCCGGGACCGCGTCGCCGTGCCAGGCATAGACCCGGAAACCGTCGGGCCACTCAGCAGCGGGCCCGTCCGTGCTGTGCAGCCGCCACCCACCCGCTGCCTGCGGGTCCCCCTGCGGGCCGGTCCACTCAGCGCGGAAGGTCACCGGCGGTTCGGTGACCACGACGAACTCGGTGTGCGGCCACCACCACCCGGCCCTCGATGCCGCCGCGAAATCCCGGGCGACGGCCACGGCATCGTCGTCGTGCATGCCGTTATCCGACGGCTGGACCGGCCCGGCCGTCACGTCACCGGCACCGCTGGCGAAGTGCTCCACCTGGTACCGGCCCGGTCGTGGTGGGCTCGACCAGCCGACCACCTGCCCGATCGTGTCCTCGACCGAGCCGAGGGCCTGCCAGGCCGGCGGGCGCTGCTGTCTCGGCACCGCCCGGCCGGCGGCGATATCCACCGATGACAGTGTCCGGTACGCCGGGTCACCGAAACGCAGCGGCAACGGCGGGTTCCGCCGCCACCGGACCAGGACACCGACGGCCGCACTCACCAGGACCGCCGGAACGAGCGTGCACACCAGCAAGGTCGTTGTCCAGGTCGTAGACGGCGGGTCAGCCCCGCCAAGGCGCAGGGCCGCGCCGATTCCACTGCCCACGGCGATCCACAGCCCCGCGAGCAGGAACGCGGCGAGCCCCGCGAGCAAGCCCACGACGAGAGCCCAGAGGATCTCCCAGATCCCGTCCTCGTCGCTCAAGAACGGTTCGGTGGCGTAGACGTTCCAGACGATGATCGGTACCGCCAGCAGGCAGAAGGCCACCCCACCGATCCAGGCGCCACGCCACGCTGCAGGATCCACGCTGAGGGCGTGGCCCGCCGACCGCAACGGCTCGCCCATCAGGATTTTCGGCAGCATCCAGGCACTCCCGGCACAGAACACCGCAACCGGCAGCCCGTAGGTGAGCACCGCCACCACGATGGCCGGGGCGGCGCGCCTGAAGTACTCGAACACCGCCGTGACACGGCCCCGCAGCCCGGTGTGCCGACGTGTGAGGTCTGCCGCGAGCGCTCGGCCCTGCAACGGTGACGCGGCCCAGACCAGCCGCCCTGGCCATCGCAGCCCGGCATGCCCGTAGCAGTGGCGGAGGGCATCGGCCACCGTGGCCCGCTCGGCCTCCCCGAACACCCCCGCACCCGAGAATGTGCCGGCCCATCCCCGCGCCGGACCGGCAACCGGCACTTCGCTCGGCTGTGCCACGGGCACTCCCTCCGCCTCGAATCCATCGTGACAGATGGATGCATCGGCCTGCCCGGCGGTTCTCGCGCCCTGGTCGTGAGCCCCGTCGGGCAGATCAACGAACGGATCGGTGGCGCCGGGCCCAGTCCTGGAAAAGTCTTGTCGCCCACTGTGAGGCTCTGCGCCGGGCTGCATCGACGGGGATCGTTTGCGCACTGCCAGGCAAATCGGGATGCTCGGCTCATGGACGGCGACGACAGCCTGACGCCGGTCGGAGACCTCGGCCAGCTGACGTACGAGCTGACTGTAGAGATCAGTTGTCTAGGCTGCCCGCAGGCACGGCGACGGCCTTCTTGCCGGGGTTGACCTTGCGGACGTCGACACGGCGCGGTGCGGCGCGGGGTCACCGGCCGATCTCGACAACGGTGAAGCCCAAGGGGCGCGCAGCTCGGTGCTGCGCAGCGTGGCCAACCGCCCGATTCGATTTACCGGATTCGCGGATACCCAGTAATCTATCCTCAAAACATGACAAATGGCATAAGAAGCCGTCTTCCCGGCATTGCATTGAGCGCTGCTTGCCTCTTCGCATTCTCGTGCATGAATGCGGTGCCGGCGGCGGCACTGTCGAGCGCCGAGATCGGCTTCTCCGCGACGTCAGACGCCGCGGGCATTGTGCTCTACGCCGCGGACTGGTCTTCCGGGCTTAACGGCTGGGCCGGCCATCCCTCCTGGAAACATCTACGCGGGATGCTGGTGAACGATGGCACCGGGTACGGCGCTGATCCCATCCTCGCGCCGTACGACACCGGGTCTCTCGCCGATTACACGGTCGAGGCCCGCGTCCGGATGACCCGAGGTGCCCAAGCGGTCCCGACGTCCTTCGGCCTCGCCGCCCGCCGGTCTGCTGGCGGCGGTGGGTACTCCGCAGCCGTCCGGGCCGGGTACCCGGCCTCGATCGGCTACACCGATGAAGGCCCATGGGCGTGGCTCGTCGAAGGGCAGCCCTACGTTCCGGATGCCGGTTGGCACACGTATGCCCTGCGAGCCGACGGTAACGTGCTCACCTTTCTGGTTGACGGCTCCCGAATCGCGACCACTTCGGACAATCGATTTCTCAGTGGAGGGCTCACCGGTCTGTTCGCTGGCAGCTATCAACTCGAGGTGTCGTCTTACCGCGTCCGGCGGCTCACTTGAGGGCCCAGTCAGTCGCATGACCACGGTGCCGGCCGCGCTCCCGCCGGGGCTCGGGGTGTCACTCCGGGGAGTCGGCGAGCCAGGTGGCTACCGGCAGGATGAGATCGATCAGTCTGGCGATGGCCGTCATCGCCGATGAGGATGCGCCGTACGCCAGCAGCGCGCCGAGCACGACGGCGCGTTCCATCTGCCCGGCAGCCGCCATCTCGGTGAGCAGGCGGTGCGCACGATCGCGGTTCCCGCTGGAGGCGTAGTCGTTGGCGCCGTAGCTGACCAGTTCGGCGAGGAGGTCGCGTACCCGGGGGTCCAGCGCGGCGCGCGCGCCGGTGTCGAGGTTGACTGCGCCGAGAGCTCCTGCCCAGCCGGTGAGCCGGGCAGGGCCACCCGGGTCGACGACGACCAGGCCGTTGCCCGCCGATAGTTGGACACTCCAACGGATCAGGTCGAACGTCGGCATCGTGACGATGACTACTCCCGTCCGCCGCTGCGTGCGTGTGTCGGGTGCATGTTCCTGCCCGACGCGGTTGCGGAAGATCGGACCGGTGTTGGATTGATGTTTGCCGCCGGGGACGCAGAGGACGGGAAGGCCACGTTCGGTGGCCTGCTGTTCGGCCCATGCGGCGGCTACAGCAAACGCCGCCGGACTGCTGCGGCCGCGCGAGTAGGGCACCCAGGCCGACAGGAGACCGCCTACCGCGGCCCGAGATGCCGGCTGGCCAGGGAGCGGATGAGGCGGCGTGCCGCGTCCGTTGTACGGCGGCGTGCCGGTGCCCGGCCATGGAGGGCTGGGAGTGGCGGGGGGATCCACATTCACTTCCTTACGTTAGGTGTTCATGTGATCACATGCAGGTAGGTTAGTGCGGGGTCGTGCATCGTGGCTCCGCCGAACGGACATCGGCGATCACCACGTGACCCGGCGGCACGGGAGTCGATTCCGGGTTCGGGGATGGGTCGTTCCGGCTGCAAGCGGGTTCAGCGGCAGGCAAACGCCGCCGTCAAACGGTCCTGGCGGCCGAGAGCCGCGCACGGCGATCGGCTATCGCCGAGACCATCCGATGATGGATCACCCATGCGGGCGACAATAAGTGGTGGTCTCCGCAGTTTTCGACTCACCGGGCTGCCGTCAGGTCCCGGTCGATGCCCACCAGGACGGCGGCGGCCCGTTTCGCGGACAGCGTGGCGGGGCGTCCGGGGGAGACCGTCACGCTCGCCCCGGCCCTATTGCCCTGACGGCCGAGGTCGATGACCAGGGATCCGGTGGTGACGACCCGCACCGCGCTGGTTCGCGCGTGCATGGCGAGGGCCGTGGAGAGTCGCGGTTCGGGACACCCGGTAGGCGATGGCACATGACGCAGTTCGGTGAGCAGCTCCGGTGAAATCTTGAAGCGGCCTTCGAGGAGCCGCAGCCGGTCGGCACCGTGCTGGTCGATCAACTGCCGGGCACGGGTGGGGTCGGGTTTCTCGACCATCGTGATCATCTGTTCGAGGGCGGTGGTTCCGGTGGTGACGATGACCCCTCGATGCGGGGCCTGCTCGGCGTCGAAAGGGCGGGTGAGCATGGCCGTCTCGTCGGGGGTTGCCGGCACAGCAGGACGGGTCGCCGTCGACCGGCTGGAACTCCTTGGGTACCAGTTGTGACCAGTCGGCGACATGGGTGCCGAGTCCACCGGCGGCGATGACCACCCGGATGGGTGCCGTGGTCATCGCCGTGCCGTCCCGTCAAGATCTGCTGTGGTTACTAAGGTCGCGGCGTGAACACCCGTGTGACCGGCATCTGCATCGAGGACGACCGGATTCTGCTGCTGGACCAGGACACCGACGGCCCGCGGACCTCCTCGCTGCCCGGCGGGAAGGTCGAGGCGGGGGAGACGTTGTCCGAGGCGCTAATCAGAGAGATGCGAGAGGAGACCGGTGTCGAGGTGGAACCGGGCCGGTTGCTGTATCTGTGTGACAACACTGCCGCGCACGTCGTTCACATCACCTTCGAGGTCCGTCGGGTCGGGGGCAACGTCGGAGCGATCGGCGAGGGTGTAGACACCCGGCCGATCCGTGGCGTGCGGTTCGTCGAGCTGAGCGAGCTGACCGGGCTCGGGTTCAGCGACAAGTTCGTGCAGCTGTGCCGGTCAGGTTTTCCCGGTGCCGGGTCGTACATGGGGGCCAAGGCCAACATCGGCCTGTAGGCGGGTCAGCGTGGCCAGGACCGGCGCGTCGAGTTCGGCCAGCGGCCGGTCTCGCTCGGCCAGGGAGTCGGTCCAGTCGCGCAGCACCGTGGCCAGGACGGCGGCGTCAACGCGGGTGTGGTTGTCGCGGACCAGGCGGATGCCGACCCCGCGGGAGGCGCCGAGCAGGTGACGGTGCCGACGTCGACCTCAGTACATGACGTGGGGTTTCGTTCCTGGCCTGGTGTTAACGTTGGTGGGCACCCGTCAGCGTCGGGCGTTGATGGGGTAGCCGGCGCGAAGGATGGCTTGGCCGAGGCAGCTGTTGGCCACCCGGCGGATGAGGTCGGGCAGCAGGCTTGGATCGTTCAGCACGGGTATCGACGGCAACAGGTCGTAGAGGTCGTGGCCGATCGCTTCGACTTTCTTGGCGCCGTCGTGCCCCAATGCCCTCCACATGGAGTCCGGTTGTCCCGTGCTCCCGGGTGGGGTGCGCTGCAACGCTTCCTGCTCGACCTCGGCCAGGCGCAGCAGCAGTTCGACGACCCGGCGGTGGGCGGCGGTCTCGGTGCCGTCGTGGCCGGCCAGCATCTGCACGCTGTGGTAGTCGGCGATGGCCAGGTGTACCAGGTCCGCCCGTTCAGCGGGTGGGGCCTGCGGCAGTTGGTGCAGCAGGACGTTCTCTGCGGAAATGAGTGACAGCATCACCGGGTCGTCCTCCTGGGTCTGCGGGTGTGGGGGCAGGTTGGCGCCGATCCCGTCCAGTTCCCGCAGAATGCCGACGAGTTCGTCCTCGGTGTCGCAGCGCAGCCGGTACAGGATGTGCTGGCCACCGCGGCGGCCGTCGGCGCGGGTGCCGATGCGCTCGACGAATCGGGAGTCCCGGCCCAGGACGGTGCGCACGGTATTCTCCCTGGCGCGGCTGTACCCGGCCAGGTCACCGACGGTGAACTCCCGCAGCGCCAGGATGGCGTCGAGGATGCGATAGCGGCTGAGCATGGCCATCGACCTTCTTCCACTGGCGGACTGCCGGGCTGCCTCCACCATCCGCATCCACTATTCGTTCGTCAAGTGAACAGCTTGACCGTACCCTCGACCAGGTGAACCAGGTCGTCTCTTTCGAGATACCTGCGTAACTGGACAACCAGGCCGTGCTCGGTACGGGCGAGCGTCGCCTTGTGCACGGCGGCGACGAACAGGTCCCGCTGGGTGTTGCTGAACTCGCTGACGTTCAGGCGCAGGCTCAGCCGCCGGAACGCCGCGGCCGCCTCCACGGGCCTGCCGGCGAGTTCCGGTAGCCGTGTCATCAGCTCGGCCAGGTTCCGGGCCGCCCGCACGCCCATGGCGCGTGCCGCCCAGGCGCGGTCGCGCGGGTGTGGCTGGTGGCGGGCCCGGTGCACCTGGTCGGCGGCTTCCCGCAGGGCGCCTGGGCGGGGCACCGCCGACAGCGAGCTCGCCGGTTTGCCGCCGGCGAGTGCACGGGCCTGGTCGCAGGCCACGGTGTAGGCGATGTGGTCCATCCACCCTTCGGCGAACCGGCTGTCGGCATCGGCCTGGATCCGGCCCGGGCCCCAGGGCCCTTGGAAGACGTGGCAGACGCATTCGTGCAGCAGCACGTACGGCAGAGCGAAGACGGTCAGTTCGTCCAGGTAGGTGGGGCTGACGACGATGTCGACGTGAGCCGACACCCCGGACGGGGTGTCACCGAGCCGGGTGGTGGCGATCACCTGGATCGGCAGCGCAGAATCGACCGGTGCAGACTGGTGATCGAAGCTCACCTCTACCGCGGTGACCATGTCGTCGGGCAGCGGCAGGCCGCAGGCCCGGTAGGCGCCGGCTGCGGCCCGCAGGGTGTCGGTGAACAGGGTCTGCAGCGGGTCATTGCGGAGCCTGCCCGCGTCGGCCAGGAGCCGTTCGATGTCATCCAGCATGGGGGAACACACTTTCTCCGCGCCGCCGTCCGGGAACGGCATCATGCTCGACCGCAGGTCTTCGGCCAGGGTGGTGAGGAAGCCGCTGACCGGCCCGGCCGGGTCGAACTCGACCTGCCGGGCCGTCAGCGCCTGCAACCTGCCGCGGACCTCGTTCCACAGCAGGCCGTAGCCGGCCGCCTCCACGGTGAGCTGATGCAGGTCGAGCATCTGGTAGACGAAGGCTCGCCCCCAGACCGCCTTCTGCACGTGTGGAGGCAGCCGGCTGCCGGTCACGCGTCCGGCGGCCGCTGGTCACCGACGGCGTCGCGCCCGTAACGGCGCCGGATCCGCGGCAGGATGACCTGTGTCCACACGGTGATCAGGATTTCGTTGGCCGTCGGCGCGAACGCCACGATCAGGGCCACCGCGGTCGGGTCCAGGCCCGCGCCGAGGGCACTGACCTGAACGGTCTTCTCCCGTTCCCCGGCCGGCGGCAGATCCCGCCGGTCGACGCCCGCCTCGGCCAGGGCCTGCACGACGTCGCTGTCGTCGAGCCGGTCCCAGAACCGGTCGATGTCCTGCTGGACCTCGGCGGCCGACCGGGTGCCCCGCGCATACACCAGCTCTGTCATCTCTCTCATTCCTCCCGCCTGTGGGGCCGGTAACGCCGCCGCTGCGGCACCGGTGAACGTCGATGAGCGCACCACTCGCGACGCCGATACCGGCAAAGCATCACGTACCGGGAGGAACCTAATCAGACGGCGTCAACTGGCGACATGGGCCGGACTCGCGGGTTCAGGGCTTCCACCACCGGTAACCTTGACCGCGACGCTCAGCCGGTGGCAAGAAGTCCACCCGAAATGGGGACCGGCGTACCCCGGTGGTGGTCGCGCGGTCACGACCCGACGTCCCAGGCCGCGGCGGACAGGATCATCGTGTCGGTGTCACGGTCCTGGACGTTGAAGGCCACGAGCTGATAGCCGTCGGCCACCGTCGCCGCGGCCGGCCGTAACGCGCAGTAGGACGGCCCGGTGACCAGTCTCGTCGTCCGCGGCAGCGCAGACGGGGTGTCGAGCCGGCGCAGGCAGTCCACAGCGGTCGGTTCGTCTTGCCCTGCGAGGGCGGCCGTGACGTCGGCGGGAAACCCGATGTCGATCTGATCCTCCGACCTGACGGTCAGGGTCATATCCCACGCCCAGTCCTGCGCGACGCGGCGCGTCCCGGTGGCGTGCGGGCCAGACGCGAAGGTGACCCACTGCTCGCTCTGCCGGCGGTCGATCACGACTTCCTGCCAGGTGTAGCGTTGCCGGATCTGGTCCGGCCGGCGAATGATGTAGCGCAAGGCCGGCACCGCCGACCTCTCCTCGACGACCAGTGTCGGGCCGGGTGGGTGGCTGCCCGGCAGCAGGCCGGCCGGCTCCTGCGCCTGGTGGGTGTCACCGGCCGCCGCGCTCATCGTGGACTGGCCGGTGAGGGTGCGGGCCCCGATCGCCACCAGGATCAGAGCCATCACCGTCATCAGGGTCGGCACCACCGGCACGCGACGCGGCCCGGCCGGGGCTGCCGGGCGCACCGACGGCCTCAGCCGGCCGGAGACGCGACGGCCCTGCCGGGGGATACGCCGGCCCGGCAGCGATGCCGGCCGCCGGCGATGGGTTGCCGGCGGCCGGTGCGGCTCCGGGACCGCCTGTGCCCGGCGGCGCAGGTCGGCCAGACCCGCCGGGACGTCCAGGACCATCCCGCAGGCCGCGGAACCGGCGGCCTGCTCGATCAGGTCACGTTCTGCTCTGGTGAGGTTCTCAGGTGGATTGGTGTCGGTCATGGTTGCTCTCCTTGGTCACCCAATGCCTTCCGCAGCTTCTTTCGGGCCTTCTGTAGGTGCGAACGCACCGACGACGGGCGGATCCCCATCAGATCCGCGATCTCTTGGGAGGTGTGACCCTCAGCCGCCAGGACCAGCACCATGCGCTGGCGCTGCGGGAGTCTCTGCAGCATCGCGACCACCGGCGACGTTTCCTCGACGCATTCCTGCCAAACGATGAAGTCGACCGGGAAACGGCTGGTCAGCATCGCCAGCAGGCCCAGGCGCGCGGTGCGGCGCCGGTTCTGATCAATGACGGCACGGCTGATGGCCGTCTTGATGTACGCGTCACGCGGATCGGCAGCCATCCGCGACAGGCAGATGCGATCGGTCCAAAAGCGCCAGACGCCGACCATGACCTGCTGGACAGCGTCAGCGGCGTCCGGCCGTGACGCCCCGAGAAAGATGGCAAAGCCGACGTATCGGTGAAAGTTTTGTGCGTAGAAGGTCTCGAAGATCTCGTCACCGGCCGCGCCGGGACAGCTGCCGGCGGCCGGGTCATCGGTCGCGGGAATCGTCACGGCCGCGACCCGGTGACTTGGTCGGCGGCACCGTCGCCCGCCGGGCGAATCCGGCCGCCACACCGCGAACCGAACCAGCCGAAACAGCCACCGGCTTCAGGTGTTGACCGGTGGGCCGTGTCGGGCCGCTGCCGTGTGATGAGAACCGTATTCACTGCTGGGCTGATGAGGCCAACCTGGCCTGCGCTATAGGTATGCGCACAAGTGTCCATCGTCATCCACACCCTCGTCTGACGTTAGGGCTCCGCTGTTGCAGGTGTGGACGCAGACAAGCAGTGAGGTGTCTATTGATTCACCATTCATCACCTGAACAGGTGACACTTCCGCTATGACGGTCACGGCCGGATCAAGACGGAGCCCAGCCGGCATGCAAGCCCGGATCGTTGCGGGGCAGTGACGGGCCCGGCGGTCTGCCGACGCAACCGTACCTCGCCAGCAGACCAGCACCGGACACGCTGCCGTGGCCGTGCTGCAGCGGGCACGGGCACGGCAGCGTGCTGGAGCGGGTTTACGCCAGGTGGTTTGCCGGTGATGCCTGCCGTAGGTCGGCCAGTAGTAGCGGCAGGCGGGCTTCTTCGAAGACGCCGTCGGCGTCGGGTAGCCACGGTTGGGCGCCGGGCAGGCGCAGCATCTCGGCGGAGAACCGTTGTCCTGCGGTGTCCCGGTCGGCGCTGACCAGTAGCCGCACGCCCGCGCTGGCCAGCGATTCCAGCAGCGCCCAGGCCGCTGACGACGGCCTGCCGTACACGCAGACCAGTGGCGGGCAGGCGGCTCCGAGGTCGTCGGCGGCCGCTTCCACGATCGACGGGTTCTCGCACACCCGCACGGTGCGCACCCCGGCGGGTACGGTCCAGGTGCCGCGCAGTGACCGGGAGGTCAGCCAGAGTGGTTCTCCGCACCCGGCCGCCGCGGTGCTCAGGATCGCCGCCGGCGCGTGCCCGGCCAGTGGCAGGCCGAGGACCAGCACGGTGGAGGAGACCTCGTCGCAGACAACGCCGACCGCGGCCCAGGCACGCCGCCAGGCGGTGGCGGTCAGAGCCTGCTCAGCCGCGGACGCCTCCTCACCCGGGTCAGCGGCGGCCGCCGCCAGCAGGCGGGCGGCGAGCCTGCCCAACGGCTGGTCCCGGTCCAGGCAGTGGGTGTCGCCGAACAACTGGTCGGCCAGTTGCGGTAGCGGGCCGTTGTCGCCGGGCAGTGCCTGCCGCAGCCGGGCCAGCGCGTCGGCCCTGTCGGTGATCTGGTCGGCGCCAGCACGTTCCAGCCACCGGCGGTGCTGGGCGAGGGCAACGGCCGGGTCGGGCCAGCCGGCCGCGGCCAGCGCCTGGTAGGCGGCGGCATTCGTGGCGGCGCGGGCCGCCTGGTCGGCGACCTTCTTCGCCCGCAGGTTGTGCGGGGCGCCGCCGTGGCGGGTCAGTACAGCAGTCAGGTCGTCGCCGAGCCCGGCCAGCCCGGCACGCAGGTTGCCTAGGGTGACGCCTTTGCTGCTGGCTTCCCAGGCCACGCCGAGCAGCCGGCCGACCTGGGTGCGTTCGCGGTCGTCGAGGTCGACGGCGAGCCGGACCCGGTCGCCGGTCTCGCCTTTCTGCAGCCGGGCCCGGGCGGCGGCGAGGACTTTCGCCGGGCCGGTCCCGGCCAACGCCCACCGGTCAGCGGCCGCGCTCACTGCGGATCCTCGTCGGCGAAGGGCCCGTCCTGGAGGTCGGCACCGGTGCGGCCGTCGTCGCCCAGCTCGGCATCGGTGCCGGCAGTGAGGTGACTGGCGTCGGCGTCGCCGGTGTCCAGGTCACCGCTGTCGATGACGGTGTCGGCTGCGATGTCGGCGGTCAGGACGGTGAACAGGTCGGGGCCGGCGTCGGCTGCGGCCGGTTTCGGGGTGAACGTGCGGGCAGCCATGTCAGCGACCGGAACCCGCTGCAGGGTGTTGCCGGCCCACAGCATCAGCGACAGGTCGACGCCGGCGGCCGGGGCCGGGGCACGGGAGATGAACCACAGCGCGGCCGACGGCACCTGTGCGGCCGCGACCAGCGGGCTCGGGCCGGCGAGCAGGAAGTCGAGACGGAAGTCGACCAGCAGTTCCAGCATCGCGGCCCGGTTGTCCGGGTCGACGCCGACGAACGCCTCGTCGAGCCACAGCGGCCGCGGCGCGATCGCCGACTCCTCGTAGAGGGCGACAAGGGTGGCCAGCAGCGGCTGCAGCAGGGTGACGACCTTGCCGCCGCCGGAGTCGACGCCGTGGACCTGTTTGGTGAACGGCTGGAACTTGGCGTCGCCGACGCGGTAGTCGGCGACCACGTCGAACCAGCGCCGGTAGTCGAGCAGTTCGGCAAGGTGGTCGGTCCATTCCTGCGGGCCGGTGTGCCCGGCATCCTGCGCCTCCCGGATACGTTCGGCCAGGAAGGTGCGGATCTGTTCCTGGACGGTGTCGGACTCCACCGAGCCGTGCTGCAGGGTGCGCAGGATCTCGTAGGCGGGCCGCTGGCCCTCCGCCGCGGTACGCCGCAGCTGCATGGTGGTCCGGTTCGCGCCGGTCGGGTGCCGGCCGAGAACGTCGTTGACCAGGTCGAGCAGCCGGATGACCGCCTTGAGCCGGTCCCGGAGATGGTCGACGAACGTGGACGACAGCAGTTCGGTGAAGATGTCGTGCATCTTCTCGTCGTGGCTGCGGGTCAGCCGTACGACCAGGTCGTCGAGGTGCTCGATCGCGTCGGCCGGGCTGAGCTGGGTGCCGGACGCATCGACCACGATCGCGACCGCGGTCAGGCCGCCGGCGGCCTCCGGATCGATGGTGAGCACGCTACGGCCGCCGTAGGACTCCAGAACTGTGCGCAGGGTGATGAGTTCGGTGCCGAGCGCCTTCTGTAACGCCATGTCGACCCGGCGGGACTTCTCCTCGCCGGTGTCCGGCCACTGCGGCGGGCGCAGCGTCTGCGCGGCGGTCTGCGCCTGTGCCCGGGCTGCGGCCGGGGTGCGGTCCTCGCCGATGCTGATGCCACGGGCGGCGGCCAGGCCGGCATCGACCGGGATCCACCAGTTCTGCACCGCGATAGCCCCGCGGTCCTGCGCCTCGGCCTGCGTCTTGCGGGCACCGGTCAGGATCTGATCGGCGCGGACCGCCTGCTCAGCAAGCCGGCTGCCCTCGGCCCGGCTGGCCTCCACCCGGTTGCTGAGGCCGTCGCGGTCGGCGGCGAGCTGCTTGACCCGGGCGAGCTGCTGCTGGTCGTCGTCGTTGACCGACTGCTCGGCCTTGGTCGCGAGCAGATCCGCCGTGGCGGCCTTCTCGGCCGCGTCGAGGTGTTCACGGTCGGCGTTTCCCAGATCGATCTCCGCTTTCCCGGCGGCCTGGCCGGCGGACCGGTGCTGCAGATCGGCGCCGGCCCGTTCGGTGATCGCGTTCTGAAGTTCGGCGACTGCCTCGACGGCGTTGTCGAGGTCGATGCCGACCTTGTCGAGCAGGTCCTCCCGCGACGGCAGGCGATACTCGCTGGCGAACCGCAGCATCTCGGTGTTGGCCAGATCGACCTTCTCCTGAGCGTCGGCCCGCTCACCTTCGCGCCGCCGCAGCTGCGTTTCGGCGTTGTCGAGTTCGCGGTGCGCGTTGGCCGAGGTGATCGTGTCCCGGATCACGTCGGCGTCCTGCGGGGCCTGGTCGGCAGCCGTGGTGAACTCGGTGATGCGCTCCTGCAGCTGCTCGGCGCCGTCCTGCGCCAGCGCGGCTTCGGCCCGGGCCTGTTCGGCCTTCTCGCGCAGGTCGGCGATGGTGCGGCGGCGGGCGGCGGCCCGGGCCGCGACGCCGAGCAGTTCCGCGCCGTGGCTACCGGGCGCGGCACGCCCGGCGGCGACCGGCGTCTGCCAGCGGCCGTCGCCGGCGATCGCCACCAGACCGGTCAGCGGTCCGCTGCCGACGGTGAACCCGATCAGGGCCAGCAGCCGGGCGACGGCCGGCCCCAGGGCTCCGGCGTCCTCGGCCGGCTGCACCACCGTGTCCAGGGCCGGGCCGACCGGGGCGGTTTCGGGCAGCGTCACGATCGTGTCGTCACCGTCGCGGTCGGCCAGCCACACCCGGTCCGGGGTGACCCACGCATCGAGCAGCCCGGCGGCGTCCAACGCGGCTTCGACATGGTCGACGGTGCTCTGATCGGTGCCGTCGGCCGGGTCGATCAGCCGCCACAGCGGTGCACCGTCCGGGCCGGGGAACACCGGCCGGATGCGGCGGGTCCACCGTTGCGGCCGGTCGGGTTCCGGGTCGCCCGCCGATGCCAGGGTGGTGGCCTCGGTGTCGAAGCCGTCAGCGTCCGTGCGTAGTTGCTGCGCCCGGGCGATCAGGGTGGCCGCCCGCCGGGTCAGCGGCGTGA
This sequence comes from Actinoplanes sp. NPDC026670, assembly GCF_040638175.1. NCBI lineage: Bacteria > Bacillati > Actinomycetota > Actinomycetes > Micromonosporales > Micromonosporaceae > Actinoplanes > Actinoplanes sp. NPDC026670. Next base: position 45,481 of record NZ_JBEZXU010000046.1, on the reverse strand, counting down.
TCGCCGGGTCGAGCCAGCCGGTACGGATCAGCCGGGCCAGCACCGCGGTCGGGCGGGGCGAGCGCGCCTGCTCGGTAACCGCGTGCATCCACTGCTCACGCAGCACCGCGGCAGGAGCGGCGTCGCTCAGGCCGAGAGCCCACCGCTCGATGCCGTCGGACAGCGCCTGTACAGCGGCCTCGACCGCGGCTGCGGCCGTGCCGGCGGTCTTCTGCCAGCGGGTGAACGTCTCGCGGGCATCGGTGGCCCGCTGGTCGGCGACCGTCAGCTTCCCGGTCGCCGTGCCGGACTTGCGGATCAGGTCGCGCAGGGCCGGGATCGCGGTCTTGCGCTTCTTGATCGCCACGCCGAGCCGGGTGATGTCGCCGACGGCGACCCAGTCAGCGGCCTGATCCTCCAGACCAGCCGAGCGCACCTTCGCCGCGGCCAGGTGGGCGACCGCGTCGACCCGCTCGCCGGCCGTCGTCGCGGTCTTCTGCGCCGCCACGCGGGCGGCCTCGGCGATGTCCCGGGCGTGCCGGGCCTTGTCGGCCTGCCCGGCCAGCTCACCGGCCCGGTCCCGGGCCCGGCCGGCGTCACCGCGCAGCCGCTGGGCGTTCAGTGTGCGCTGGGCGGCGCCCTGGTAGGCCCGCGACTGCAGGGCCTGCTCGTAGTCAGCCTGCGCCTGCTTCGACTGGCGCAGCAGGCCGTCGGTGACGGCCTGCTCGGCGGTCAGCTCCTTGCGGGCGGCCTCGAGCGTGCCGGTCGCGTCGCGCACGGCCCCGTCGGCGCCGTCGATGCCGGTGTAGGCGTCGAGGAGTTCGTCGGCGCGCAGCCGCAGGACCGCGTCGGCCCACGGCCGCCAGCCCTTGGCCAGGTAGTGCGCGACCGCGTCGCGGGCCTCGGCGGCGGTGTCACGGTCACGGCCCAACTGTTCCAGCTGCTGCCAGCCCTCGGCGAGCTCGTCGATCTCCGCGCGGGCGATCGGCGGCAGCGCGGCGCGCATCTGCTCGGTGAACCAGTCCGGGTTCAGCCGCTGCCCCAGGTGCGGGGTCCGCAGGACTTTGAGCATCTCTAGGACGGTGTCGTACCGGTCGGTGTCGGTGAACCCGAACAGGTCCCGGGCCAGCCGGGCCGCGTAGTGCTTGCCGTTGTCGCACACGGTCAGCCCGTCCGGGCTGCCCAGCTGCGCCGGCACCGCCACCGCCTGCCCCTCGCACAGAGTCAGGCCGTCGCGGACCCGGGCGGTGCCGCGGCACACGATCCAGGTCGGCGGCATCGCCTTCACCCCGCGTTTCGCCTGCGCGTACAGCAGGGTGGTGAAGTACTCCGGCCGGCCGTCGTCGCCGATGCGGCCGTACTCGACCCACGCCCAGCCACGGTTGGTGCTGGCCGTGGTGTCACGCCGGTCGCGGGTGTCGTCGGTCGGTTCGACGTAGTACCGGAACGACTTGTCGGACTCGCCGAACGTGTCGACGTACTGCCGGCCGAGGTCACCGGCGAGCATGATCAGGGTGGTGAGCGCCATCAGCGTGGACTTGCCGGACTGGTTCGCGCCGACGAACTGGCCCCGGCCGTCGGCGAACCAGTACTCGGCGACGTCGAACTCCCACAGGTTCACCACCCCGGCGCGCAGCACCTGCCAGCGCGACTGGACAGGCTGCGGCAGACCGCCGCTGGTGACCGCGTCACGCCAGCCGGCCAGCTGGTCGTCGCTGGCGTCCGGGCCCGGGGTGACCGGGCCGGTCACACCATCAGGGAAGGTCGTGCTCATCAGAGGTTCTCCGTGGGGGTGGTGATGGTGACGTCGGGATCGCGGTAGCGGGCCGCGACCGGCAGCAGGGTCCACGACCCGTCACCGGCGGCCCGCAGCAGGCCGAGCTCGACCAGGTGTTTCTGTGCGTCGTGGCGGATGGTGCCCGGCGCCTGTTTCTGTGCACTGTTCATGTAGTCGCCGCGCCAGCCGATCAGGTCGTCGACGATCTCGTCGACCTGCCCGCTGGTCAGCGTGACGGTGCCGTCGGGCTGCCGGGTTCCGTCGCGGCCGGCTTTGTCGGCCATCAGCAGCGCCACCCAGTCCGCGGCCCGGGCCCGCGGCCAGTCGACCACCGTGGCGGGGCGTTCGTCGTCGGCTAGGACCAGCAGCAGCCCCTCGGCGCGGGCCTCGAGATGCCCGCCGGTCATCGCGGCCACGTCGGTGTTGCGCAGGCCGCGGCTGACCCGCAGCGCGTTCGCGTCGTCATCGGTCAGGTCGGCGTACAGCACCGCCGGTGTCTCGAGCAACGCCCGCAGCTGCCGGATCGTGCGGGTGGCAGCCCACTGCTCCGGGCTGGCCGGTTCGCCGGTGAACGCGAGTTCGAGAACGTCAGGGCTGGTCAGTAGCAGCAGCGCGTCCCGGTCCACGTCGTATCCGGCGCCGACGCCCTGGCCCGACTCGGTCCATTCGTCCAGCAGCGACTCGTCGCGGGTCCGGCGGGTCAGCACCCCGTACTTTTCCAATAGCCGTGCCGCCTCCCGCAGCAGCTTGCGCTGCGCCCGTTCCTCCGGGTCGTACGGGGCGACCTGCACGCCTGGTGCGGCGATCAGGTCCCGCACCATGTCGGACAGTTTCTGCAAGGTGACCGTGCCGGCGGCCTCCTCACAGCACGCGGCCAGGCAGCACGCCAGGGACCGGACCCGGCGCGGCACCACCTCCGCGGGCACCGGCGGGAACGTCACCGTCCCGGCGACCGGAACCCGGACCAGCCGGATCACCCGGCCGACCCGCTGCACCCGGTAGCCCAGCCGCTGCGCTGACTCCTTCACCTGCTTGAGCCGGCGCACCACCAGCCGGTACAGGTCCGCATCGACGGACGGGGTGACCAAAGGCTTGGCCAGCAGGCCGACGAACGCGCGCTGCGCGTCACGGGTCTCCCCCGAGGTCCCCGCCATCACAGGCTCCGCCCGGCCGCGCTGATGTGCAGCCGGATGTCCGGGTGCACCAGCCTGCCCATCGGGGTGTGCACCACCGCCGTCGGCGCCCCTGCCGGGGCGGGTTCGGCTCGTAGCAGCCACCGGCCGTCACCGGTGGTCGCCGAACAATCCGACACGCCGTCCGGGCGGGCCGCCGCGATCGCCGCCAGCAACTCCAGCAGCAGGCCCAGCTCCGGTTCACTCAGGTCCCGCCACTGCGACAGCCGCAGACCCGACCGGGCCAGCACCGCCTGCTCCGTGCGGGCCTGCGCCGCCTGTTCCTGCGCGGCCGCAGCCCGCGCGGCCGCGCGGGCCTGACTACGGTCCGGGATCCGCGCTGCGCTGCCGGTGGTCCCCCGCGGTCCCTGTTTACGCAGCCGGGCCGCCACCGGTACCGCGTCGGCGTCCCAGAACGACACCGCCCCCGGATTCCCGGCCGGGGCCGGCCCGCTGCCGGGCAGATGCCGGGCGGCGAACAGGCCGGTCGCCGCGCACCAGACCGCCCACCCCTGGGCGTCGTCGTCGGCCGCCTCCAGCCGGCCGGCCAGGGCGAGCAGCTCCGCCCGCCGCGACACGTGCCCGCCGACCGCCGCCAGGGTCCGCTGCCCGCGCACCAGCGGGGTGATCGTGTCGCGCATCTGCCGCCGCAACCGGCGCGCCTGGCTGTTCGGGCCGTCGAACCAGCTGCGCAGCGTGTCCAGCGTCCGCACATAGGAGTCGGCGAGCTCAGCGACCGTGGCATCGTCGGCGGTCGCGCCGAGACCGTGCACACCGACCCGCTGCCAGGTCTCCTCCGGCACCGCGAGCAGGACTCGCACCGTCGAGGCGATCTGCTCGGAATGGGTGTCGATGCCGGCACCCCACATGTCCACGTACCGGCGCAGCGTGTCCTGGATCTGGATGAGCTTTCCCGCATCCGGGGCGCCGGCCAGCGCACCGGCGAGCCGGGCCTGCCAGCCCGCAGCAGCCTTCGCCATCGCCGCCAGCGTCGGGTTGATCACCGCCCACGCCTCCGCGCACGCCGCCGGATCCCCCGCGATCGCCTGCGCCAACCGCAGCAGCTGGGCGGTCAGCACCGTCGGCGCCAGGGTCGCCGCCGCGTCCGCGGCAGCGTCCTGTCCCATGCTGCGCACCGCCCGGTGCAGATCCGCGGCAACCTCGGTCAACTGATAGCGGTCGAGGTTGCGCAGGAAGTCCTCGTCCCGGCGGGCCCGGTCCTGCCAGACCTCGACGACCTTCCACTCCTCCAGGCTTCGCATCCGCCGCTCCAGACTGAAGCCCGCATCATCGATCAGCCCCGGGTCCGCCCCGGCCGCCGTCAGATGATCGCGCAGCAGGCCGGGAAGCTCCGCCGCGGCGATACCGGTCAGTGAGTGCTGCTGTTGCGCCAGCAGCACGTCGACGATCAGCCGGTACTGCGCCGCCCAGCGGCCCACCAGATAGCTGGCCTGCACCAGGCCGCCCGGCAACCCGGCGAGCTGCCACAGATCCACCCCACCAGCCGACAGGTCACCGACCTCGTCGGCATCCTCGACATCCGAAACGGACGGACGCACGCTACCCCCAAGCCCTTGCTGAACTCGTCATCCTCCGGCCGACCGCATACGCGGTCGCCGTGTCGGTGACGTCTCGCGGAAACGCCACCGGCACGACTGCCGGCACACCTGACGGACGGTGCCCGCCGTTTACGACGGCGCACATCCTGATCACCGTGCACCGGACGGTCGCGACGGCCGAGCTTAGAGGTGGGGTCTGACACTTTCCGCCGCACTCGCAACCAGACACGACCGCCGATGCGCTAAATCGCGAACCCGCCGGCCCGGCGATCTGCCATAGGCGCCAGCATCGACGACGGCTCTCACCCTCGAACACGGCAGTGATAACCGACGATCGACACAACGCCGGGAAACGGCCCGGCCATCGGCAGCCGAAGCAAAGAGACGACAACCGCCGGAAACAGGAAAGGCCCTCACCTCGCACTTTCCGGCACAGCCGGAACAGGGCCTACCACGGACCCCGCAATGGGCATCCACACGATCAGGATCACCGGCTGACCCACCCGTCGCCGGCCACGCAGCCAGCAGCTCCCCCCTGCCAACACCTCGGCCCGCCCCGCCCGCCCGTACCGGCGGAACGGGCAGCAGAAGAAACATCGCAACTCAGACTAAAACCCTCAACGACACTCCCGATTCACCCTTTCGGGTGGCGCACGAATCGGTGTGTCGGTGCGCTCCAGCTCACTTTATGCGAGATACCATCCGAAACCAGTACACAGATCCGCATTCGTTCCACCCGCGGCCGGTCACCCGCAACCACTGCGAAAGGCTCACCGCCACCGGACGGCCACACCACCCCAGCCAGGGAATGGCACTCTCCCCAGCCAGGGAATGGCAGCTGGTCAGCCGAGACAGAAAGCCCGATCTTGAAAACAACCACCCACTTCGCCGGCGTCGACTTCCCGACCCTGCTCCACGCTCAATGGGCGCTGTTCTTTCACGATCTACTGATGCCCTGGCAGTTCCGGCCCGTCTCGTTCACCCTCGCCAGCGGCCACGAATACGAACCCGACTTCTGGCTACCGAACCAGCAACTGTGGTTCCAGGTCGGCGACGACCGGTACCACCACGAGGACCTCGACCAGTGGCGTGAGTTCGCCCACGCCGCCGAACAGCCCCGCGACACCCCCAAGCCGATCCCACCGGGCACCAGAACCGACCCGCACCACGCTCGGGCCACCCAGCCGCTCCCGGAGCAGTGGCGCAGCCGGACCGCGCTCTACAGCGCCGGCGGCATCCCCGTACCCGAGGAGATGACCCCGGCCGGGCCGATGCCAGCCGACTACGCGTCCATGTACTCCGCCGCCGAAGGCTGGTACCAGTGGACCTCCTGCCCGACCTGCCACACCATCGGCGCCGAGGCATTCGGCAACGCCGACCGGCTCGACTGCGGGCACGGCAACCACCGCCGCGACCACGACTACCGCGCCAACGACCTACACCTGCTCGCAGCCTACCGCCTCGCCCGGCAGACGATCAGCGCACAACTCGGCGGCCGATGCGCCGACTGCGACCAACCCCTCAACATCGGCGACCTCGCCGGAGCAGGCCGCCGCGTCGCAGGCCGCCGCTGGTATCACGCCGACTGCCTGCTCGCCGCCCGCCGCAAACGATTCGAACTGCGCCGCGGCACCGACACCCGACAAGAGGACGACGACGGCCACAGCGACCTCCTCGCCGGCTGACCGGCCCCCGTCCAGAGCCCCGCCGATCACACAGAACCACCACGAACCGGCCCGGCCACTCCCCTCCCGCCTCCCCCGCACTCACCGCCGCACGCCGGCCGGCTCAGCCCTCGGCCTCTCGAAGATCCGTACGGCCGGGCGGGGCGGCCCTGTTGCCAGGGCCTCCCCGCCCGGACAGTCAGCCGACGATCACGTGCAGAGCGCCCGCGATCGTGACGAACGCCGCGACCGCTCCCGCCGCCCCCACCGTCGCCGCCATCGGAACGGCGACGACACCCGCGGCCAACAGGATCACCGCCCACCGCAGCGGCAACCTGTCCGACTGCTGCCCCGGCTGCTCGATCACCTCTCGGGAACTGCGTACCCTTGACACCGGCGTATCTCCTTCTCCACGGACTCATCGAGACTCGAGCCGCGCCGCAGAGTCGGCCCCCCGGGTCCAGCCGGGGGCCGACTCGACCGAACCGAACACGGCCGAGCCCTGTCGGCGACCAGCCGACTCTTCGCCTGGTTCACCGAGCGCACCGGCCGTTTCACCGGCGCCCTTGAAGCTTGCTGGGCGAAAACCAAGATCGCGAGTAAGCTGCCAGAGCGGCTTGATCCGCCGGAAAGGCTGACCGGTTAGCCGGTAGGCCTTCTCAGGCGGGTCAAGAGGTTCAGGTAAAGGGGACGAGATTCGTGGTCAAGATTTTCTGGAACCTGATTCCGCCGACGGCCAAGGAGCTTGACCGCGTTGAGAAGCGCCTGAAGCGGCTGACGGTGCTGGGCCCTGCCGCCGACCAGACCGGCACGGCGTTTCTGCTGGCGCCGACCGGCAAGCAGCTGGCGGTCCGGCCGTCGTTCATCGCCCGGCCGGACACCGACCCGGCCGTGGGCGACTTCTCCGACCGCGGGCTCCCCGACCGCAGCCAACGGCCACCGTCGACGAGGCTAATCTCCCCTCGCGGCATCGCGTTGCGGTTCTACCTGACCGCCCTGTTCGTCGCACAGTCACGCTCGGATGGTGAACGCCCGAGCAATCTGCTGCCCCTCAACGATCCCGACGAACCCGTCAGCTGGGTCGACCTGGTAGCCACTGCCGCGGTGAGAGCCACCGGCACGAGAACGTCGATCAGTGTCCGGGACAAGAAGCTCCGGCAGGTTCACGAGGCCCTGGCCCGACTGGCGCACCCCTCGGTGGATCTCGTCGAACTGCCGAACGCCGCGAAGCCCGTGGGCACCTACGAGGGATTCCTGTTGAAACAGGAACGCGGCAGCCGCTACCACGACACGGACGAACCGAACGAGACCTATCGCATCCCCAGTCCGAGGACGGCCTCGCTCGTCCGGCTCCCGGCAGGACTGTTCCTCAACGGCTGGATCCACGTTCTCGAGGACAGCGAACTGGCCATGGTGCTGATGGTCGCTCTGCTGCACGCCAAGTACGGCAGTGGCCGTCCGGTCTACGTCGACGGCGACACCCGGCTGCGGCACTACGGCCTCAGCCGGGACACCTACATGACGCACGCCACCCTGGAACGATTCGGTCTACTCGAGGTGGAACCTGACGAGGCCCGCGACTTTCTGCGGCCAGGCAAGGTCACCGGATACAAGGACGGCGATCCACCGCCGAAGCTGCACCGTTTCCGGCTACTCCCGGACGGCTTCGAGCAGCCCGCGGCCACGACCGTCATCGAGGCGTTACAGGAACGCAGTGATGCTGGCCTGCGCGCCGCCCGCGTTTCCGGGGCCGCCAGCGCCTGAACCGCGGTCTCGGTGCCAGCCGACGGCCCGGGGTGTACCGCGACAGCGTCACGGCCGGGCCGTCAGTTGCCGGCCTCGACCAGGTCGCGCAGCAGAGCGGCCCCGGCGTCGACTCGGTCGATCGCGTCGAAGAGCCCGTCCGTGACCACGTGTTGCGCAATCGGCAGCATCAGGGTCCCGCCCGTGCCCGGCACGCCCCCGTGCCGTGCGAATACGCCCGCGTTGACTCCGACGTCGATGCGGTGGTCATGTCCACGACCACCTTAGTTCCCGTCACGAACTAGTTGACCAACGAGGACCGCAGCAGCACCTCGGGCTCGCCGACGAACGGTACGACACATGTCAGGACCGGGACACCGGCCGCGGGTTCCGGACGTCCGGCTCCGCCGGACCGATCCCCGACAGTGCCCGCAGCCCGGCCCGGCCCGAGTCCAGGACCGGGCACACCACCGGCCCGGCGGCCACCAGTTCCGCCACGACGACGATGGGGGGCCCGGCGAGTAACGCGCCGGTGTCCCAGCCCTGCAGTGCCGCCGCGACCTGCTGCGTTCCCCATCTGTCCTGGGCGAACAGACATCACCTCGGACACGAACCCATCCTCGGATCCGGCCGGCCCGCCACGACCAGACCCGCCGGCCGGATCCCTCACCCCGGCCACCGGCCGACGGCTCTGCCCGCGACGGCGGCCGTCCTGATTCCGGGGACACCGCCGGCGACCGTAGACGCGCCCCGCGACGGCGCGGTGCCAGATCAGTTCGGCCCCCGGTCTGACCCGGGTATGGCCCGTGATTACACCGGAAGGGTGACGGTCTCGGCTCGGTGAAGGAGCACCAGGCGCCGTTCGGGTTCCTCATAGCCGTCCCGGCTGGCGGGCCAGGTGTATGGCGCCCCACCCGGTCGTGCGCCGCGAAGACGTCCCCGTCGCAACGTGACCGGCCGCCGGGTCCGGGCCGCGTCACCTATCGGCGTGTGATTCGTTATGCGGCCTCGACTGCGGTTCTTCGATCATCAGCGGCGGCGTGGCCCGCGCCGGGGCCGCTCTCGGCAGGTTCGAGATCTTCGACGAGATCCCACCGGGCCGCCGCCCTGCGGCTCTTCCCGTGGTCAGCCGTCTCGGTGAACAGACCCACCCGGGGCCGTTGTCCTGCCCGCAGGAGCGCCACCGGGGCAGGCCGCTGCGAAAGTGTCACCTGGCAGGCTGCCCGGTTGCAGCGGACGGCATCGCCGCTGGGCGAGACCCGGGCGTGGCGGTGCCTGCCGATCAGGTGAGCATCCCGGCCGCCGCCGGCTGAACGGAAACGAGAGTCCATGTCATCGTCGTGCTGTAGTCGCCGTGGCGGTGGGGTCAGCGGATCCGGCACACCGGTCATCACGGCTCTGATAAGGCCCGGTCACGCCGGCGCAGCGCGTCCGCGCGCCGCCGTCCGGCAGGACCTGATGCGCCCGGGCCGTCACCGGCGAACAGAGACCGCCGCCACCATGAAGGTCGATCAGGTACGCAGAGGGCAGTTCTTCGCGAGCGAAGACAGCGCGGCTGGTCATGCCCACCCCCGCCCGCCAGGATCATTTGCGGTGTTCGGCCGGCGTCTGGGGGCCCGGCTCGTCGCGGGCCTGTTCGCGCCAGACCTTGAGCACCACCGCCTCGACAGCGAAACCGATGAGGATACCGCCGTCGGGAGAGCCACAGAGCATGGCTGCGAACCCGGCACCGGTTCCCACTCCCTTCGCGATGATTTCACGGTGTTGATGAAGTTTCGTCACGGCGCCCCTTGATGGAGGCGGGACGCCAGGAGACTCCAAGAGTCGCATGAAGCAGCGATCGCCGGGACGCCCACTGGGCGTCCCGCAGTCAGTAATCAAATATCCCTACCATCATAGGCGTACACCACGCGACTATCCCGGTACACCACGCGACGGACTTCCCGGCAACGGCTTCCTTCACGTCAGCAACACCCGCCGCAGGACGCCCACCCGGCACCCGTGAGGGAACAGCGCCCCCGAACGCGGCGAACGGCCTACCGGCGTGGACTTCCCGCTGCCGCACGGAAACGGCCCGCCGTCTCCCTAGCCCGGCCAGCCACACCGGAGTACGCGCACCTCAGATGACCATGAGGCGCACGAACGAGGCCGGCCCGGGCCCTGCCGGCAGCATCGTCCCACCGCAGGGCGCCGATCCACCACCCCAACCCGGTGCCGTGATGCAAAACCAAGAATCCTACCAGCCTGCCAGCAACGTGTGTCATCCAGGGCGGGCCGTTCAACACTCCCGCGCATCGCTGGTGCGACACCCATGGCCTCGGCGCGCGCCGGCACCGCTGCTATCCGGTCAACTGGACGGCGATGCGGCGGGATAGGCCGGGCGACCGGCGGATGGCGGGACCGGACCACAATGCCCGGCCCGGATGCTGCTCGACGAACAGCCCCGGCTGATCGTCGCATTCCACGACAGACTCGATCCGGTGGCCGGGGCACATCTGACATGTGCGTGCGGGGCTTGATCGCCGGAGTGCCGGTGCGGCTCGTCGCCGGCGAGGATCCGCAGATCGGCCGATGACTGAGTCCCGACGACTTTCCCCGCGGGCAAACCGACCGGAGCCGTCGTGCGCTGGGCCTCGAAACGCGGCCGCCAGGCCTGTTCGACCTGTCTCCCGGCTGACCGGTACCGAATCGGCGAGTTTCTCGGTGAGCGGATCCGCTCACCGAGAAGAGGGCCGCGCGCTGAATCAGCCCGGCCACCGGCCGCTCACGGCCGGACTCGCTGATGGAACAACAGGGTCGCCGGTTCCGGGCGGCCCGGACACAGCCGGCAGAGGGTCACGGGACCAGGCGTAACACCGGACGTTGGTGGGTCAGCCCGAGGACCTCACGGGTTCGCTCCACCGACCATCCGAGTTCCTGCGCCAGTCCGGGAACAGTCAGGCCGGTCGCCTGCGCGCCGACCTCGAACGCCTGCCGCAACATCACCGGTTGTTCGCCCGAGTAGCGGTCGACCGACTCGGTGGCGAAACCGGTCTCCTGACGAAGCTGCGCCAGCCTGCGCCAGGCGCGGCCGGCAGCCTGGTCGGACAGCAGCCCGACTTCCCGGCAGCGGTACAGCAGGGAGTCGATGGACACGCCCCAGACCCGCTGCAACTCGGCGAGCCGGCCCAGGTCAGCGCGGGCGGGAAGCTCGGACACGATGCTCGCTCGGGGGGTCAGGAACTCCGCGGCGAAGGTGTCCGCCTCCCGCTCGTGCTGGGTGTCGCCGGGGGCGGTGTCGCCATGCAGAACCAGGTGCCCGAGTTCGTGGGCCCCGGTGAACCGGTAACGGTAGACGTCGTCGGTGCGATTCGCGGTGAGCACCATGATCGGTCTCAGGTAGGAGGTAGAGAACGCGTCGACCTCTCGGTCGGCATGGTCCGGCGGCGGGGTGTTGACCACGATGCCGTGTGCCTCGAGATGGCGGACCAGATGCGGGATCGGGCCCGTCCCCAGCCTCCAGTAGGCGCGAAGTGCCCGGGCGGCCTCGACCGGTGAGCGGGGAAGTTCGATACCGGAATGCACCTCCCCGCCGGCGAACCCCGGCAGGTCGACCAAGGGCAGCTGTACACGCCGCTCCAGCGCCAGGGTGAGCTCTCCCACCTGGTTGACGTGGGCGATCGCCTTGTCCCGTTGCCACGAACGGGCCGTCCGCAGACTACGGAAGTGCGCGCCGGACGCGTTGATGCGGGCGTGTGGCCGGCCGGCCACGAAGAACGCTATCGGCACGTTGAGCTCGTCGGCGAGCCGGGGAAGCAGCTCCGGCCGGGGCCGGGTCACGCCAGCCTCGTACTGTCCGACTGCCGCGGGGGTCACCCCGACCGCCTCGGCGACCTCCTTCTTGGTCTTGCCCGCCAGGTGGCGTGCCTGGGTCAATCGCGCCGGATCGAAGACCTGAGCGACCGCTGCCGGTGTGGGGGCGGCCGCCTCGGTGCCGGGCAGCAGCGACAGCTGACGGTTACCGGTCCTCTTCATCAGCCTTGGATGTTTCGGGGGCCCGCTCGATCATCGGCGGGAACACGTCGTTGTGGGCGCGTTCGATCGGGGGCCGGGCGCTCAGGGGCACCGTCGGCATGGTGCCGTTGTCGAACCGGGTGTCTGCGTCCGGTTCTCCGACGGCACGGGGCAGGGGAACGATTCCCCCGCTGCCGGCCATGGCCGTGGCGGCCGGCAACGGCTCGTAGCAGCCGGGAATCCACCGCAGATGCCCGGCTCCGTCGACGAGTTCCCCCTCGCCCCAGGCGGCGTCGATCAGGCCGGTGCGCTCGTTGCAAGCGAACGCGATCAGGATCAGTTTCGTGGTCGGCGGCAGCTTGTCCAGTGCCGACCGGAACTCGGCATCGTCGGCACCGGGTTCAGGTTCGGGTTCGGTGGTGAACAGCGGGAACGGCTCCGCCAGGTGGGTGGGCTCCGGGCCGAAGCGCTGGAACAGTTCGGCGACCATCGCGCTGACCCGGCCGTCGGTCACCCGGGCTTCGCTGAGCGCCGTGGCTCCGTCCTTGGCGTACCGGAACGGGTAGAGAAGGTTGTCGCCGAACAGCACGAGATTGTGCGGCGACCCCGCCGGGCGGACCAGCTGAACATCGTCCATGTCGCACAGCGTCTCGACGAGGCGTTCGTATTTACGCACGGCCAGCGTCCAGCCGAAGGTGTAGAGCCTGTCGCTCTTGCCCTCCTTGTGGGCATCCTGCGCGTCGGTCACCGCTTCCCGCAACGCCTCCACCACTGCGTCGCGGACGTGTTCTGCACGCTCCCCGAAACGCTGCCGAGCCCACCCGCTGATCGCACGATCCACTGCCGACCCCTCCCCGCCACTTCACCAGCAAGCAGCACGATATCAGCAGCACTTTAGTTGATCGCAGATTTCGTTCACCGGGAGGGGCGTTTCTCTACTCATGCCTTCAGTCGTTTTCCGGGGCCTGGACCGGTTCCCGGTGGTGCGGCAGCCTGTTCGTGCAGGCCACTCAACGGACGGCTGAGATTCTCCAGGCCACTGTCTGTCCGGTGTATGCCGGCATAGCCGCGGCACCAGGATGCCGCCGGCCGCCAAGAACCTGCCCCGCGAAAACCCCGGCATGACGGTCCCACCGTTCCGGCCACCCGCGTCGCCGCGGCCTGTTGCCGATGAGGTGCCGTCCGCGTCATCGGGTCGTGTCCCCGAGCGAGACTTCTTGCCATCGGCGGCTGTCCGCCGCAGACCCCACCGCCTCAGCGATTACCCTGGGTATTCAGCTTGGGTCGCATGGAGCGCGGACACACCGAATGGTGAATGCTCGACAGCCCCGGCGGCTGGTCCAGAAGGGCTGAAAGGGGAACGGCGTGGCGGGCCGTCTCACCGGTGGACACGTCCAGACTCTGCATCTGCCGGGTTCCGGCTGGATCCTGCAGTGGCGCAGCGACGGTTTCTGGCGGGATTTGAACAGCGCACAGCATCGAGCTGAACTCGATGGCTCCCACGTACCTGCGGAGGATGAGTGGGTGCGATGGAGCGGGACATATCACCAGCAGGCCAGGGGCGGTGGCCGGGACACGATGCCGGCCTGGTGGCTGTTGTACGGCGAGCTTCCAGGCGGCACCGTACCGAGTGTCGTGCTGGATGACGGGCGGCGCCCTGCCGTGCTCACGGTGGGGAAGGTGTGGGCATCCGAATGGTTGTCCGTGCCCCAGACCGCGACATTGCATCTGGACGGCGGACAGTTCCTCTTCCCGTTCACCGAGCCACCATCGCGAGGTTTCATCACTTGATCCTCCGGTGCCCGCGCGTGTCACGATGGGTCCGGCCAGCCCGTTGTTTCTGGTGGCACATGGTAACCATCGAATGGTGGTCACCTCAGGGCGCGGGTGAGGGCGGCGGCAATGGGCAGCGGGCTGCGTCAAGGAATGCAATGCCTGAGGCCGGCCGAGTCGTGCCGTGTCAACCACCGTGCACGGTTGCCGTCATCCGGTCCGCGGACCGGATGACGTCCGCGGACCGGATGATGTCTCGGCGCCCGACGGCCCCGGGGCTATGCGGTCTTCTGCAGAAGCTGCCACGCCCGGGTGAGCACCGGTTCCGGTGTCCACATCCCGTCGGTCTCGCTCTGGACCAGGACGTCGAGCAGTTGCAGGATGCGGGCGGTGCGCTGCGGGTCGGCGCCGGCTTCGGCACACCATTCGACGAGGTCGTCGGTGGTGACCGGGTCGGCATAGTCGACCAGGTGCCCGAAGGCGGCCTCGGCCCGTGGATCGATACGCAGTCCGGTGGCCTCGACCAGTTCAGCGGCGCCTTCCGTGGTGCTCAGCCATCCGGTGAGGCGCTCACAGATGGGCCGAGGGCGGGACAGTTCCTGGGCCAGCCTGGTGGCGCGGTCGAGCAGCAGCGGCCATCCGCCGGTCGCGGTCATCAGGTCCGGATGGCTGCCCGGGTCGTTGAAGGGTTCCAGGCGGTCGTTGGCTGACAGCCAGGACCGCAGGCCGACAGCGGAGGCCCGGCGCAGTGGCATCACGTCGTCGGCGCTGACCGGCAGGCTCGGCCCGGTCAATGCGTCGAGGATGCCCGGGTCGGTGCCGTCCACGACCAGCACGACCGTGCGGGTGGCACCGGCCGCGGCCGGAATCTGGACCGCCTTGACGATGGAGTCACTCAACGCGTCGGGCCGGTGCAGCAAGGGGCTGAGCACGACGCGGTGCACGCCGCCGGGGTCGCCGCCGCGCAGCTGGGTCTTGTAGGCGGCGAGGTTGCCCGGTGTCAGCAGCTCGAATCGGGCGCCGGAGCGGTCGCGGGCGTGTCTCAGTGCTTCGCGGACCCGTTCGGCGCCGGTGGCAGGGGTACCGACGACGATCTGCACGGTGCTGCCGCGGCTGACGAGCCGGGAGAGCTGCTGGTCGGTGCACGGCGAGATGAGGCCGTCGAGCCGGTCGCGGGCCTGTTTCGCGGACAGTTTCGTGATCGTGGTGCGCCATTGCGGGCTGCACAGCTGTTCCCAGATCTCGTGGGCGGTGCCGAGCAGGCGCAGGACGTTGGTAGATCGCAGCCGCCATTGCCGGCCGGTGGTGACGGTGAGGACACCGAGGTCGCGCATCTCCTCCAACAGGGACCGGAACTCGTCGGCGCCTTGGCCGGCGAAGCCTTCCGGCCACCAGCTCTGGCACTCCTCGCGCAGTGTCGAGGTGCTCAGCGTGTGGTCGGCGCCGTTCTCGAGAGCGGCGAAGGCGACCACCAGCGCGATGAGTTTGTATCGGGAGTCGAGGTTGAGGGTCAGATGGACGGTGTCGTGGACCCGGCGTTGCAGGTCTTCGGAGCCGATGACCTGGTCGAGGTCGGCTTCGCTGATCTCATAGTGGGGGCCGTGGTGGCGCCGGCTGAGCGCGGACGCGACCAGGGCCTGGCCGACCAGTTGCAGCAGTTTCGGCTGGTAGTTGCAGTAGGCGAGCACCCGGTGGATGAGGTCGTCGGCGGTGAACCGGATACCGAGGGTCTCCATCGGGGTGAACAGCAGCTGGTAGGCGGGTTCGGGGCCTAGCGGCCCGATCGCGATCTGTTCCCCGAGGTGGGCGCCGGCCAGTGGCTGGTTGGGCAGGCTGGCGAATCGCTGGACCTGGTGCAGGCCGGCGAAGACCGGTTTGAACCTTCGGTCGTGCCGGTCGCGGAGATCCCGCAGTTCGGTGACGTTGCGGAACCCGGTCTCCGCGTCGGCGTCGAAGAAGCCGTCGCATTCGTCGATGAGCAGCAGCATCCGGCGGGTGGGGTCCTCGTCGAGCCAGGCGGTGACGGCGGCGGTAACGTTGCGGACCGGGTTACGGGGATCCTTCTTCGGCGGCAGGATTTTGCGTTCGGTGAGTTTCTCCGCGACCTTGTCCCACAGCGCGAGGGGGTCGAAGGTGTTGCCGATGCCGTTGGGCAGTGGCACGTAGATCGCAATCTGGTTGGGGACGCGTTCGAAGGTGCGGGCCGCGTCCTGCAGCAGGGCGGTCTTGCCCAGCTGCCGGCCGCCGTAGAGCAGGTTCGGGCCGTTCGCGTCGATGATCTTGCTGCGTTCCAGGCGGCGGCCGTAGAACATCTCCGACGGCAGGGCGGCGAGTCCTTCGGGGGCGTACGGGTTGGTCGCGGCGAACGGCAGCAGCGCGCGGGCGGTCGCGGTGAACTGGTCGCCGCCACGCAGCGCGAGGTGGGTCAGGGCGATGTCGTCCAGGACGATAACCGGTTTCTCGCTGAGTTTGGCGCACCGCAGGGCCAGGTCGGTGCGCTGGCCGGCGGTCATCGGCGCGAGCATCAGCACGATGACCGGCTGGTGGGTGCCGGGGTCCTGGGCGATCCAGCCGAACAGGGCACGCACGTCGGCGTCGCCCCAGCAGAGCATGATCCGCTGGCGGTCACCGGCTGCCGACCCGAACTGGGGTACCAGCGTGTCACCGATGCGCCGGACTCCGGTCAGGTCCCACCAGGCCCGGCGGGAGACGGCCGGCGGGTCGGTCAGCGGCCGCAGCGGCCCGAACTCGATACCGGCCAGGCGCAGCACGGCCGCCAGGGCGCTCTTCTGGACCTTGTGGTGGCGGGTCTCGCGGAGCTCGACCCACGCTTGCAGACCGTCGGCGGCGGCCGTGCGGCGCGTCGGCGACAGTACGGTCAGGTCGAGGCCGGCGAAGGAGTCCGCCTCGCGGATCGTGGTGATCAGCTCTCGGGTGATCCCGGCGGGCATGAGGTCGATCAGCTGGAGGAACTCGTGCAGGTCGGTGGCCGGTTCCGCGGTGGGCGGGGCTTCGCCGTGCAGGGCGGCGAGCAGGTATTCCTCGGCGGTCGCCAGATCGCCGGCGTCGATACGGTCGTGGATGGCGGTGACCAGCGCGGTGTCGTGCCGGTCGGGCACCTCGTTGTCGACGCGTTTGTGCAGGGTGTCCTGTGCCTCCCGCAGGTACTGCGGCAGTAGGGTCCGCACGTCGAGCAGGTGGGTGCGCAGCGCCCCGAGGTTGTGGTTGTCCGGGCTCGCGGGCAGGCGGGTGACGTCGCCGGCTGCCAGCAGGCTGCTGACCGTGCTGCTGGCGGTCTCGTCGAGCTGGCCGAGGCGGGCGGCGCGGGCGGTCTCTGCGGTCACCGCACGGTGCAGGGCTATCAGGTCGGTGCGGGTGTGGGCAGCGGCGGCCGCCAGCTGGTCGCGCATGGCCCGTGCCAACGACATGTCGGTGATCGAGTCGGCGATCAGCCCCGCGGTGGTGTACTCCTCGGCCGCCAGCCGGGCGGTGAAGGCGTCTTCCCAGCCGGTGGCGGCAGCGATGGTCACGTCGTCGAAGGTGACGGTGCGGGCGGGGGTGCCGTCGCGGTGCAACGGCAGGGCCGCGCAGCGCAGCAGGTCCTGGTGCAGGACGGCATCGGGGCCGCGGTCCGGGCCGGCCGGCCGGTCGCCGTTGAGCATGGCGACGCTGCGCTGAAGACTGTCGCGGCACGCGTGGGCGGCGTCGGCCTGCAACATCCCGGCTGCCTCGGCGGCTGTGCCGGTCAGTTCCTGTTCGGCGGCTGGCCACTGGGCCAGGACGGTGGTCCGCAGCGTGGTCAGGTGGGCCGGGACCGGTTCGGATCCGGCCTGCTGGTTGGCGCGTACCGCGGTGACCCAGTCACGGACCGCCGCCACGGAGGTTTCGGCCATCTCCTTGAGTTTACGGCGGGCCTGTCCTTGCAGCGGGCGGCTGCTGCTGGCACGCAGCGCGGCGTCCTCCCTGGCCAGCAGGTCGTCGAGGTACTGGCGTTTGGCGAAGCGCCGCAGTTCCTCGGCGACCGTTTCGATGTCGGTGCGGCGGTCGTGGGCGGCAGCGTCGAGCATCCGCCCGATGACGCCGTTGGGTGCCCACCACAGGTCCGCGATGGTGTTCGCCCGGACGAACTCCATCGTGCGGCGCCGGTCGCGGTGGTACTGGGCTGCGTCGACGGTCGCGGCGATGTCGTTGTCAGCGCCCGCGATCGGCGCGAGAGCGGCCAGTACTGCCGGGCTGTACAGCCAGCCGTGCGCGGACGCCGTCCCGATCGTGGTGGCCAGCGCGGTCAGGGCGGGTAGCTGGGGCATCATTCTGGTCAGGGCCAGGACGCTTTCGCCGCTGGCCGCGTCGGCGGTCACCAGGCAGGCCCGGACCGCCCCGGCCAGCAGCAGCAACTGGACGGCCAGGTCACCCGACGGCGGGCTGCTCTGTTCGGTTTCCAGAGCGCTGCGCAGCATTCCGGCGGTCGGTGAGGTCTCGGTGCGCACCGCATCGGACAGCGCCAGGATCCGCAGTGCGTCGGCACGGCGATGGAATCCGCAGGCTGCCGCGGCATGGAAGGCCAGGCTCAGCCGGCCTTGTCCGAGCAGCAGCCGGACCAGCGCCCGGCCGGCGACCGCATCGGCTGGGGTGTCCCCGCAGACCGCCGCCAGGGTGTCCCCGCCGTCGTGAACCTGCGGTGCGTCCGCGTCTTCGGGCTGATCGGGCGCCGGCGGCGGGCCCACGACGACCGGTGCGACGGGAATCGATGCTGCCGGGACCGGTCCGCCGGGGACGGGGGCTGTCTGGTCGGGGCCGGCTGTGGCGATGGTGCCCTGCGGGAGCGCCAGCACGCGACCAGCAGGTGAAGCTCCGGTCTTGTCCTCGTCCGCCGGGACCGGTGTGGTCTCGGTCGGTTCCGTGTCCTCAGAAGCCGGGTCGGTGCCGTCGCCCGTGGTGATCGGCTCGACGTTGAGCTGTCCGAGCAGGGCGGCGAACTTCAGCGGTGCGAGATCGTCGGGCAGGTTGTCCTCGACCGCGGCCAGAGCCGCGGGCAGGTTCGGCAGGTCCTTGGCGGCGACCGCGCTGATCAGGTCGGCCAGGGCCAGCAGGCCGTTGGCATGTTGTTGCTGCTGCTCGGTCCACGCTGCGGCGGCGGTCAGGGCGGCGGCGAGGGCGACCGCGGCGGCGACACGGCCGGATTCGGTGTCGGGACCGGTCAGCCCGGCCAGCGCGGCGATGGCCGAGCGCCGACCGTTGACGGTGACGGCGGCCGCGAGCAGATCCTCGACGGTGGCCGTTTCCGGGACGGTGCGCCCGGCCCGGCCGAGCAGGTCATACAACTCGTGGGCGGTTGCGATGAACACGGTGACGGGCGTCAGCAGGCCCGGGTCGGGCACCTCGCCACGGTGCAGGGTCTCGGTCAGCAGCGTTGCGCTGCGCCGTGCCGCCTCCTGGTGCGCGTTGAGTGCGGCGGCAGCGGCGGTCAGCTGCGCTGCGATGATCGGGCCGTCGTCCGCCGGCTCGTTGCCCGGCCCGGAGCCGGGTGGGGGCAGTGGTTGCGTGGGAGTTCCCGATGCCGGGCCGGGTGCGGGGGTCACGAGGGACACGGTCGTGGATCCTTCGGTCGCGGATTCGCCGGATTCCACCGGGAGTGGGGTGTGGCCGGTGTCGTGGTCTTCGTCGTGCTCGCTGTCGGGATCGTCGTGGTTCAGTGCCTGCGCGATTACCGGCCATACCTCCTCCAGCCGACGGCACGCGGCGGTGATGTCGTCGAGGGCTGCGGCCGGCCAGTCCGGCAGGGCCAGGCCGTGGGCCAGTCCCAGCCGCAGCGCAGTCGTCATCGCCCAGCTGCTGTGGCCGTGGGAGATCACGGTAAGCCGCATGACGTTGGCGTGGGCCGGGTCGCCGGTCAGTGCCAGCCGCAACGCGTCCTCGGGATCCTGGCCGTCGACGGCGGCATCCTGCCAGGCCTTCTCGAGGCCGGTGGCGGTGATGTTGGTCAGGAACCGGCCGGCTCGGGCTTGTTCGGGCACCGGCCAGCGCCGCAGCTTGGCAAGACCCATCCGGGCGGCGACTGCGGTGGGCCGCCGGGCAGGGGGAACCCCCAGATCGGTCAGGAACCGGGTGCGTTCGAGTTTGGGTGTCTGCCACACCAGGCTGGTGAACTCCTCACCGCCGATCGCGTCCAGGGCCGCCCCTGCCGGATCACCCAGCCGGGACAGGGCTGTAGTGACAGCGGCGATCGCTTGATCGCGGGCGGCGACCAGGTCCGCGTCGAGCTGGCCGGAACAGGCGGGGCAGGTGGGATGCGGGCGGTGACGCCGACGCAGGCGCCGGCCGGGACCAGCCATCGATGAAGCCTCACTTTCGGGTGCTCGGGGCCGGCACGGGAGACCGTGCGAGCACGAGACAGGGGGTGGGCGCATGGGATCACCCGGGATGTCGGGCTCGGACGGCCGGCACCGGCCCTTCGCGCGGTTGCGGCGCCGGCCGGTGCTGTGGCAACGGATCGTCGGGGTCGGGTGCGCCGCGCAGCATGCCGCGCACGAAGGTGTATCCGGCGGGCAGTTCGGTATCGGCGTCCGAGCCGCGGACCTCGACGATCCACGCGGCGTACGCCTGGCGGGCACCGTCGCTGGCCTGGTGCCCGGCCGGCAGCAGCCGGCGAAACGGCGGCACCCAGTGCTCACGGATCTGCCCGGCCAGCACTGCGGCGGCCGCGACCTGCCCTGCCCGGCCGGGCGGGCGGCGGCCGCTGGTGTCGGGCCACCACACGTAGGTGTCGGGGCCGCCGCTGCCGGGCCGGTCAGGATCGGCGGTGTTCTCCTCGCGGGTCAGCCGCCCGGCCTCGACCAGCCGGTCGCAGGTGTAGATCACCTCCCACATCAGTGGGGGCGCCGTCAGGTCGGGCCCGAACAGGGCGGCGAGCAGTTGCGGCCCGGTGAGCCGGCGGGCACCGAACGCTCCGGTCGCGCCGTGACGACGCAGCGCGGCGATGATCAGGCCGCGCAGGGCGGGGACACCGCGGCGCCGTTCGGGGATGCCGTCCGGCAGCGGCTCGTCCGGCAGGCCGCCGGGTCCGGCGGGCGGTGGTGGGGTTTCGGCGCCGATCGCGGCGGCGAGAATACCCAGGTCGGCGTCCCACCGGTACTGCTCGCCGAACGGTAGCGGCTGATCGAGCAGGCGGGTGGTGGCGCTGATCCGGCGGGCGTTGCGGGCCACTGCCACGGTGATCTTGATGCCGGGGTAGAAGCTCCACGGCCAGGTGATGCCGGCGAGCGCTACCCCGGTGTGGACGACCGTTTGCAGGTGCTCGGTGTCGTCGAGGATGTCACCGTCGTGATGCAGTTGCAGCAGGATCGGGCCGTCGGCGAGGACGGCCGCGGCGGGTTCCGGCAGCGGCAGCGTGCCGTCGTCCCAGTGGCTTTCGCGCAGTGCGGCCGTGTAGACGACGAGGCTGTCACGGACGACGACCAGCTCCGGCGTCCGGTCGGCGTCCGGGCCGACGGTGGTGTCGTCGGCCGCCGGCGGGATGCCGGGTGCCGGGTCTGGGGCGGCGGCGGGTTCTGCGGTCGGGACTGGCTCGTCGGTAAGGGGCGGCTCGGTGGGCGTGTCGGGTTGATGGCCGAGGCCCAGCGGGATGCGGGGGTCGGTGGCCAGCACGACGGCGGGGATCGGCTCGCGCTGGGCTCGCCAGATGCCGGCGGCCTGCCAGGTGTCGTCGACACGCAGATGGATGCCGCCCGGCAGTAGCCCGTCCGGTGCGCCGGCGGCGGTCGCGGCGGCGGCCAGGTTGGTGTGCAGCACCACATCGGCGGCGGCGCACAGGTCGAGCGGATCGTCGTCGCCGGCGGCCCGGGAGTTCGCGTGGGCGGCCAGCAGCGGCCAGACGCCGGTGTGGCGTGGCTGCGGGCCGGTCCGGGAGAGGGTACGGACGATCTCGTCGATCGCGGTGGGGGCGAGGCCGGGCCAGCCGTCGTGCCGGCGCCGGTCGAAGCGGTCCTGGCTGGTGGTGTAGCCGTGCCAGCGCAGCAGGCCGGGCGCGGTGTCGAGCAGCGCGTCGATGGTGGCCATCGACTGGTGCACGGCGGCGGCGAGCACGGCCGTGTCGCCGGGGTCGGTGAGCAGGCCGCCGAGGGGGCCGCCGAGCAGCAGCGGCCGGGCCGGGCCGAGCAGGTAGGCCGTGTACAGGGCGATGTCGTCGCGGGCGGCGGGGCCGGGCGGGTAGCGGACCGGGCCGGTGAGGTGGCCGCGATGGTCCAGCAGTGTGGCGCGGCGGCGTAGCCGGTGCAGTTCGGTGTATTCGGCTGCGGTCAGTGGGGCACCGAACGCCTCGACGTCCAGCACGATCCGTTCCTGCCCGATCCGGGCACCGGCACTGTCCGGGTCGCCGGGCGGGGCCCCGGACAGTGCCGGTGGTGTCCAGCCGTCGTCGTCGACGGCGGGGTCGGCGCCGTAGCGGGCGACGACTTCGGCCAGCAGGGAGCGGCGGCCGCCGCGGTCGATGTGGGCGAAGGCTCCGACCGGGAGCACCGGCCGGTCCGGGCGTTCGCCGCTGATGTGCAGGAACAGTTCCGGTTCCAGGACCTCGGCGCGGTAGCCGTGCCGGTCGAGGTCGAACCCGAAGTGCAGGGCGTTGAACGCGGTGCAGGTGTGCAGCGGCGCCGTGCGGATCTCCGCGACCTGGGTCAGGTAGTCGACGATTGTGGTGCGCAGCCGGTCGGGCACGGTGTCCGGGCCGTGCAGCAGCTCCGGCACGAACAGCGGCTCGTCGTGGAACGGCCGCCACACCGGCGTCACCGGCCCGGTCATCGGGTTGTCTCCCGGACGGCGGCACGCCGGGCCGGGTCACGGTCGGCGTGCAGGCGCAGCCGCCACACCCGGCCGTCGCCGACGATCTCGCCGGCGGCGGTCAGGTCGGTGATCGCGGCTTGGACGTGGCCGAGCGGGATGCCGGGGTCGACGCCGCGCAGCCGGTGGTACAGCAGGCGTGGCCACAACGGCCGGCGGCGGCCGGTCTGCGCCGACAGGTAGGTTTCGTCACCACGCAGGACCCGGTGGATCATGCCGGCGGTCAGGCCGCGGTAGTTGTCCCACAACAGTGACCGCACGTACCGGGCGACCGCGTCGCGGTACGGTGCCGCGTCACGACGGGCGACGGGCCTCGGGCGGGGCGTGTTCAGGGCGTCCAGCAGCGCTGGGGTGGGATGCGAGTCGGTGCTGGTGTGCCAGCAGGTCGAGCAGCGGCATGCCGGGGTGGAGCAGATCCCGTCGGATAGCACGGGCCTGGTGTTCACCGCGAAGTAGCCGGCGAACCCGGTGTTGGCGCAGTCGTCGGCGCCGTACCAGTCCCGCAACACGGTCAGGTCGTCGGCCAGGCGGGTGCGGTGGCCGGTCATCCGCTGCTGGTAGTCGGCGGGCAGGCCGCTGGCGCGACGGGGGTGCACGGCGATCAGGGTGCGGTTGTTCCCGGCCTGGGAGACGTCGACGACCCCGAAGTCGTGCAGGGTGGCCAGCACGGCCCAGGTCTGGGCGGGGTCGTCGGCGACCAGCCGGTAGCCGGGCACCTGCTCGGTCAGGGTGCGGTGGACCTCGACGACACGGTACCGGCCCGGTGACTGCCGGGCCAGGGCGGTGACGGCGGCGGCGGTCGTGGTCAGGGTGTGGTCGTCGCAGCGGGCCCGGTCGTCGACAGGGGTGAGCAGTACGGTGGCGGGGAAGTCGCCGTTGTCGTCGACCGTGCCGGTGTCGGCGAGCACGGCCAGCGCCCGGATGATCGCGGCCCGGTACTGTGCCACGGTTGCGGGCCGGCGGGCGTCGTCGCTGGTCAGCCGGCCTCCGGTCAGGTCGGCGCCGAGGCAGGTGTCGGTGACCTGGTCGGGGTCGAGGACACCACCGGAGCGGGCGGCCGACAGGACGGCCTGCCCGATCGTGCGGAGGTTGCCGGCAGGCAGTCCCTGGGCTGCCATCCACGCCACGGTCCGGAAGCCGCGGCCGGTGCCCAGGGCCAGGCCGTAGGACGCGGCGGTGAGCTGGGCCGGGTGCCGGCCGGCCTGGTCACGGCCGGCCCGGCCGAGTTGCTGGTAGAGGGCGGCCAGGTCGGTCGGCGGGGAGACCACGAACACGCAGCGGATGTCGCCGCGGTTCACGCCGAGCCCGAACGCGCTGGTCGCGACGATCAGCAGCGGCGCGTACCCGTCCTCGTGCCGGGCCGGGGCGTCGCGGAACTCGGTGAGCACCGCCGCTTTCTCTGCCTCGGACATCCGGCCGTGGAACCGGCGGACCCGTTGGTTGCCGTCGCCGACGAACTCGCGCAGGTGGGCGTAGACGGCGTCGACCTCCTTGACGGTCAGACAGTAGAAGATGGCGTGCTCGTCGCAGGCCGACGCGACCGCCTCGGTCAGCCCGGCGACCGCGTTCGGGCCGGCCGCCTGCAGGGTGCGCCGGTAGATCGCCAGTTCCGGGCGCAGCGGATCAGCGGCGACGGTGACCAGCGGTTCATCCGGCTGCGGTGTGGCAGCCAGGCCGAACAGGTTCGTGCGCAGCCCTTCGCGCACGGCCCGGTTCGCGGTGGCCGTGACGGCCGTGATCCGTACCTGATGGCGGGTGCGCAGCTCGGTCAGCAACTGGGCGGCCCGGCGGAAGCTGGGCCGGAAGTCGTCGCCCCACTGCACGAAGGTGTGGGCCTCGTCGACGGCGACCCGGCGCAGGATGCCTGCTGCTGCGGCGGTGCGCAGCAGCTCCTGGAACCGGCGGTTTCCGAGGCGTTCCGGTGACACGTAGACGAGTTTGATGCCGTGCTCGGCGGTGCCGGTGAGCTGTTCGGCGACCTCGGTCTTGCCGCGGCGGCTGTTCGACTCGGCCATCGGCCCGACCAGCGCCCGGACCGCGCCACCGATGGTGGCGTTGAGCTCGAGCGCCTGGTCGGCCATCAACGCGATCAGCGGGGACACCACCACCGTCACCCCTGGCAGGGCCAGGGCAGGAAGCTGAAAGGTGTAGGACTTACCGAATCCGGTCGGCAGCAGGGCGAGCACGTCCCGGCCGTCGGCGACGGCCCGGATGACCTGTTCCTGCTCCGGTTTCAGGTGCAGTGGCGTGTCACGGAACCGCAGATGGCCGCCGATCGCGGCGCACCGGTCCACCAGCAGGTGCGGCAGCGTTGCGGCGGCGCGGGCGGCGGCTTCCTGTTCCGGGGTCAGCTGGGCCTGCCGGATCCTGCGGGTCGCCGGCAGCAGGGTGTGTTCGGTCAGCACCTGCGGCCGGCACAGCTCGCCCACCCGGGCGGCGTCGAGCAGGCCCGTGCTGCCGAGGAACCGCCAGATCCGCTGCCAGCCGTCGGCCATCGTGGTCAGGTTCCCGCCGGCCGGCTCGCCGGTGTCCGCATCGGCGACCAGCAGGCCCGCGTCCAGCGACTCCAGGAACACCCGGCGGTAGCTGCGGCGCAGCGCGGTCCGCCCGGCCAGTTTCCGGTCACTGATCACGATCACACCGCGGTGGTCACGGGACCGGATCAACCGGCCCACGGCCTGCCGCAGGTCCATCGCCGCCAACGGCAGGTAGTAGGTCTCGGTGGCGATCCGGTCCGGGTCCGGGTGCCCGGCCTGCTCGGCCCGGCGGGCCACCGCGGCCCGGCGGGCGGCGATCACCGGGTCCGCGAACGGCGCGAACGGCAGTTTGTTGATCCACACCAGTGACAGGCGGCGGGCCGGGAAGTCGACGCCCTGCCACAGGCCGCGGGTCGCGACACAAAACCCGCCGGACTCGGTGAACGCCCGCGCCGCGCGGGCGTTACCCAGCAGCGGCGCGGACGCCACCGGCACCGCCAGGCTCTGCTCGTGCAGACGTTCGGTGATCGCCGCCGCTGCGCGGGTCGCGGTGGTCAGCACCAGGGCCCCGCCGGTGACCGCGGTCTCGTGCGGGTCCTGCCGGTCGGGGCGGATCGCCTCGCGGGCGTACCCGGCCAACTGGTGGGCGACGGTCCGGACCGCGCCGTCGGTGTGTTCGGTCCAGCTCGGGAAGTCGCTGAAACAGACCAGCCTGGCCTGCCGGGCCAGATCGAACGGCCCCGGCAGGGTGTGCGCATCCACACTCGCGCCGAGACCGAGCCGACCCCGGATGTAGTCCCACCGGCCGGCGACCTGCAACGTCGCCGACACATAGAAGATCCGGGCGAAACGGTCCCGGACGGCCGCCCACTGCGGGTCCCGGGCCAGATCGATCGGGGCGGACGCCAGACTGAAACCGTACCGGCGAGCAGAAACGCTGACCCCGGCGAGATCGTGTTCCAGCGCGTACACCACCCGGTTGCCCGGGTCCGGGCCGGTTCGCGGGAACAACGCGTTCTCGGTGCCGTCGTCCTCGCCGAGCCGTTCCTCGTCGGCGTCGGCGCCCCCAGTGACCTCTTCATCGGCGTCTGTCTCGTCGCCGCTGCCCGTGGTCGGGAGCGGGCCGGCGACGGCCGCCGGTTCCAGGATGCTGCGGGCGTCGGTGACGACCCGGCTCGCCGCGTCAGCCAGCCGGGCGATCCGGGTGGCCAGCGCCGCGGCACGTTCGCGGTCCCACCACGGCGCCGACCGCTGCCCGGGCGTCTGC
Source organism: Actinoplanes sp. NPDC026670 (assembly GCF_040638175.1). Classification (NCBI taxonomy): domain Bacteria; kingdom Bacillati; phylum Actinomycetota; class Actinomycetes; order Micromonosporales; family Micromonosporaceae; genus Actinoplanes; species Actinoplanes sp. NPDC026670. Next base: position 19,245 of record NZ_JBEZXU010000046.1, on the reverse strand, counting down.
AGATGCGCCGACAGCAGCCGCTGCACCCGGTCGGCGAGCGTCGCCACCGTCGCCAGCCGCGCCAACAGTTGCCGCGCCGGGGCGTTACCGCCCAGCCCACCGAACGGGCTGGCCAGCGTCGCGGCCCGGCTGCCGGGTTCACCGCCCGCGGTGTCGAACACCGCCTGCGCCGCCCGGGGCAGGATCTCGGTGTCGAGGTGCCCCTCCAACTCGCCGAGCAACTCGCCCAGCGCCGCCGGCCGTACCTGCTGGTCGCCGTACCAGCGGCGCAGATCGGTGACCAGATTCTCCAGCAGCCGGTACTCCACGACGGCGCTACCGGCCGCGGTGACGGCCTGCTCCAGCGCATGGGCCTCGTCCACGATCAGCAGCGTCGTGTCACCGAACACGTCCGGCCGGCTCATCAGCAGCGCATGGTTGGCCACGACCAGCCGGTGCCCGGCCAGCGCCTCGGCCACCGTGTCGGTCATCGCCGCCAACGGCGATCCGGAGCCCCGGCCGTAGTCGTCACCGTCCTGGCTCATACTGCGCAGCCACGACGACAGCATCGGGCCGTGGACCGCCTCGATGTATTCGGCCAGGAACACCGGCAGGTCGACCGGGTCCGCGCTGCGCGCCAGCCACCCCTGCGGCACCGTCACCGCCGTCACCAGCCGGCGCACCAGATACACCAGCAGTTCCCGGTAGCCGGCCTGGGTCACGAACCGGCTCCGGTCCGCCCGCCCCAGACCCGGACCAGGGCGCCCGGCCGCACTGGCAGCATCGGCGAGCACGGCGACCAGCGCCCGCAGCGACAACCGGTTCGCTGCCCCCTTGACCAGGTCGGTGCTCGTGTCGAGACCGGCGATGGTGCCGGTGAGCCGGTCGATGTCGGCGGCCAGCTGACCCTGCAGAGCTTTGGTGTAGGTGGCGATCACCGCCCGCCGGCGCGGATCCCCGTCGAGCCACTGCAACGCGGCCGCCAGCACCGCGAAACTCTTGCCCGTACCGGTCGGTGCCTCACACAACGCGTCCCGTCCGGTGCCGATCTGCCCGGCCAACAGCGCCGCCATCTGCCGCTGCGCCTCCCGCCGCTCCACCGCGCCGACCGTCGCGGCCTGCGCCAGCGCATGCGGGTCGACGCCCCCGTCAGCAGTGCGTATCGCATCCGGCAGCCGTAACGGCGACCGGCGCCGGCCACGCCGCACCGCTTGGAAACCGCCCCCGGCGGTGTCCCGTCCGGACAGGGCGTCGGCCAGGATCTGCGACACCGTCACATCATCGAAAGCCGCAACGGCCGGCGCCTCTGGCAGCAACGAGACCAGCAGGTCCCAGCCGGCGCAGCCCGCACCGACCGCACACAGCAGCGACCGCAGCTCGGGCGGCCAGCCCTGCACGGCGGCGGCCGCCTGCCGCAGCAGGCGGGCGGCGAGCTCGGCGTCATCGACCGCGTCGTGCCAGCGCAGGTCGCCGTGCCCAACACCGACGATGTCGGCGAGTTCAGCCAAGCGGTGCGAGCCGGCCTGCGGCCAGACCGTGTAGGCCAGATACAGCGCATCCGCCCGGCGCGCGCCGCCCAGCACCGGACGTCCCGCCCTCACGGCAGCGTCATCAAGGATCACGAAGTCCGCGCCCACCCCGTTGAAACCCACCAGCACATCGGTGTCGGCCAGATAGTCACGCAACCCGTCGAGAGCCTCGCCCGGTTCGACGGCCGCGTCGGCGTACCGGTTGCGGACCTCCGCCGACCGCAGTTGCTGCTCCCACTGGGCATCCGGCAGTTTCGTCCACGCCGCGAACCGGGGCCCGGCGGCGACCCACGCAGTGTCGGCCGACAACCGCACCGCGCCGATCTGATACATCCGCCGGTCTGTGTACGGATGCTCCGCACTCGCCCGGACCACCGCCTCGACATCGACGAGCACCGCCCGCAGCGGTCCCGGCCGACGCCCTGCCCCCGGCGTACTGGGATCCTCCACCGGGACGGATGTGCCGGCCGCGCCGACCGCGCACAGGATGCCGCCGTCGTCGCGGATCAGACCGGCGGCGATCGCCCGGGCCACGACCGTCTGCACCCTGGAGGCGGTCGCACCGGCCCACTGCCGTTGCGCCGCAGCGATCAGACCGTCACTGTCGCAGGGGCCGATGTGATGCAGCAACGCCTGCAGCTGCTGCTCACGCGTACCTGTCCTGTTCGTACAACCACCCCGCCAAAGCCGGTTCGAAACACGACTCTCGCCGTTCTCGCTTCCTACCGTCGAGAGTGCCGCTGATCGTGCCGATGGCCACCGACAGTTTTTCGTCGTGTCGGCTGAAAGTCGAACCCGTTTCAGGTGATTGACACAACCGCCGTCCTGTGGCGTCGACATCACCGAGAACAGAACGACGTCCCTGACGTCCGACCGGACCGCGCCAGACCCCAAACCGCAACGGACACGACAACACCCGACCGTTCACGCCGGTCTGGGCGGTGAGTAGGCCCCGTTCGGGCGAACACCGACGACGCGATCCACAGCACTCGGGCCACGAGACAGGACCTGCCGGATCCGGGCCGTACGAGACCACCCGTTCCTCGGCCCTGACGATTCGACGGACGGCCCCTTTCCCTCAGCGCGGATACCACTCGGCCCAGGACCGCACACCTGCCCGACGGCCGACACTCCACCCACCGCGGACACTACCGACAACCACCGCTACACCCGGACACGAGAACAGAAACCTGCTTGGGCAGCCGGCTCTCGGCCGGGATACCGCAACGGAAGACACACCGCCCAACAAGAACACGACAGCCTGGGCTAGCCTGCCCGGCCGCCTCTCGGTCTGCCCACGTCGGTTCCTGACCTAAAGCCTGATCACAGGTCAGTCGCCTACACGACAGAGAACCGACACCGTCACAGCCCGGCGAGGGCAGCCTCAACGGCCCCAACCATCACCCGCGCACTACTTGGTGAGCTGGAGAACACTGACAACAAGGATCTGTCCGGTTTGCCTTGAACAGTGATCCAACAAACCCGGGCCTACAGCACCGCGGCCCTGGGGCTCGCGATCGCACAGGCGCGCCGGGCGGCAGGCCTCACCGTCGATCAGGCCGCTGAACGATCCGGAATCTCCCGGCGCCATCTGCTCGACCTCGAACACGGCAAGAAGAAACCGCTGATCACCACGCTCGCAGACGTCGCCGATGGCCTCGGGATACCGTTGGGTCTGCTGGCCGAGCGCGGCTGGATCGCCGTCGAACCACCCCAGCTACCCTGAACCGGTCAGCGTCCACCCACCGAACCGAACCGGGCCGGACCGGACCGGACCGGACCGGACCGCAAACCAAATCAGCAGCACAGCTTCGACCACACGCCCGCGGCTTCGTCGACATCAGTGACCACAGCGTTAGGGTCATCCCGGAGGACCCTGGCCGCGGCTGTCGCTCAGCGCCCGTCTGTCCATTCGCAGTCGCGAACCATGGCGTCGAGGTCAACGATCGTCGCGCGACCGTACAACGGCCTGTCGTAGCTGACCATCTCCCGCATCGGCGCCCCCTCACCGGTGAGAAGCAGCAACACCGGCCGGCGAGACCAACGACGGTCCCACGCGATCTGCAGGTACGACTCGCCGCGCAGGTCACCGACGGCAGCGGGCAGATCCTCGACGGCCACAATGCCCCCACTGTCCGGTAAAGGCGCCGTGAGATCGTCGAGGCCCGCAGCCGTGATGGTCGTCCCGGGAGTCCACCGAACGACCGGCAGACCCGATCGATCGAGGTACTCGGCGACCAGCAACGACGTGACCGATGGGGAACCCCAGAGGGAAATCGCCCGGCCCTCGCCGGTCCGTTTCAGAAACTGAAGCGCCGACAGTAGCGCTGGCCCGCCGAGATGCCACACAGCACTACGGCTCTCGGCTCGGAGCGGCACGTCCGGCACCCCGGGTCTCCCTACCTGCACAGCCGACGACGTCGTAAGGCAGAACCCGACGGTCGACGGCCACTTACGGACAGCCTACGCATCTGACCATCCGTCACCCAGTCGCGACGACACTCGCGTCAGCCGAGGGGAGGTCGCTGAACTCTTTCAGCAGGATAGCGGCCTGCTGTGCGCCCACCCACAACTCGTCGAGTTGCTCGGCGGTGAACTGATGCGCGCTGGTACCGATGACGCAGTGGGCACCGACGACCTGGCCCGCGAGGATGACCGGCACCCCGGCGTAGCTACCGATACCATCCTGGGTGACCAGCGGGTTGCCCGCTTGTTCCGAGTCGGCGGTATCCGAGATCACGTATGGTTCACCGGTAACCACAGCGTTGGCGCAGAACGACCACTCGACAGGAGTCCCTTCCGCCACAGTGATCCATGTGCCGCTGATACCAGCGGATCCAGCGGTCATCTGCGCCGTGTTGAACACGAGGGTCACCAGCCCGATCGGCAAGCCCGCGCGTTCGGCGGAACGCGCGGCGATCCGATCGAGAGCCTCCCTCAGGACCGGATTGTCGAAGTCGATGCTGGCCAGCACCCGCATTCGCTCGATGGTAGCCAACGGGTCGGGACGGATAGATGCAGCGAACACGAATAGCCTCCGAGGACTGCTGAAGCGAACAGGGCAGCGTTGTCGCGCAACGGGGGTCTTCCGGTCTGACCGATTTAGTCGACAGTCGCGCGCAAGGCCCGATATGTCACCGCTCGGATCTTCTCGGAACGGGCGGTGACCCGCAGTTGATCTCCAAGTTCCATCAACACCTCCGTAGCCCGGATCACGTCGTCCGGCGTCCTGAGATGCCCCTTGTTCAGCTTCCTGGCCGCAAGGCTCACCAGTGCCCTGGCAATGTCCGAACCGGCGGCCGCGCCTAGTGCAGCCACAAGCTTCGCCTCAGTCGGCACCTCGTAGTCGTACCCGGAAATGGTGCTCATCAGGTTCCCTTCCACGTCACAGGCATCGATGGTGAAGGGATCAGGCGTCTCCTCGGCCCGGCATACCGGCCTACGACGCCTCCGCAACCCTCACCCGTGACTTCGACCGGGAGCCCGCCCACCACCAGCACAAACCCGGTGTCATTCCAGTAGTAGGAATCTACGGCCGGGGGCCGCAACGGCTCACCTGCCGGGTCAAACGACGCGCGAGCTTGCTCCAACCGACGCGCTTCAACCGGATCAAACCCCAATATTCAGTATTTAGTCTGATAAACATGACCGAGCCGTCCGCCCGTTCCCGCAGCCGCGCCCACGACGTGAGCGCGCCGCCACCAGACACCGCACGGCACGCAACGCATTCACGCAGCAACCACGAGGCGCTCGAAGCATCCCCAGACTCCGCAACGACCGGGCAGGGCGAACACCGAACGCCGTTCTGGGACGACGCAGCCAGAATGGCCGCAAGCCCCGACTATCAGAAGTCGCTCGACGTGATCGCTGTCGGCCTCGCTGCGACCACCGGCATCGCCGTCAGCGACCTGGCCGCCCGCGTAGCCGACATCGGGGCGCGACGGTACGCCGACTTCGATCAGGCTGGCTGGGCATCTTTCGCGATCCTGTCGCTCGGCCTGGAAGCGCTACTGCCGTTGCTCGACCACGACTGCGAAGACCTTACCGACGACGACATCACAACACTAACCGATCTCCAGGTATACAGGACCGCTATCAAACGGCGCGAACGAGAGGAAGACAGCTGGCCATAGCCCCAACCTCAGCAGCACAAACCGCCACGGCGTCGGCTCGCCTCAGGAGAAAGATCAAACCCAAGGCCCTGGCGTCGGCCAGTCCGCCACTTGCACCCCTCGCCGTAAACACTGCCAGTTCCGTCCAACCAAAATCCGCAACACCGCTGGTGATCACGCCACCCTCGCCAGCGTCTGGACGCCAACTTCGAACAGCCCAGCATCGCGGCTTGTTCGATACCATCACGCAACCTGGAGATCCATTTCCCAACTCGCCTGTAGCGGCGCGGACCTTACCGTGAGCGAAGGCACCAAGCTAGGCGGTTCACGGCCCATCAAGCCGCCGAACATCCCCGTAGCGGAGAAAGACTCGGCTGGCCACGAACCAACCGCGTGGCCAGCATGTCGCCGACACCGCGACAGGCAAGATCAACTCGAAAATGTCGCCAAAACTGCAGGTCACCGAGCTGGCATTTGAAGTTTGACCCTATGACAAGATCTTGATAACCATGAAAACGGAGATGACACGATCTTGAGAAAATGCCATTTCGTTTGAGAACCTACAGGTAGACGGTCAGGAACGTGTGCAGCAGGTCGAGCATGTCATAAGTATTCCTATTGCTGACATCAGAACTTCTGTTGGTTGCCGATGGCTGCTCGGGGGCATGGTTCTCGCATGACGACGAACACGATCCTGATCGGCCTGACCAGTCACGGCGACCTGGGCGGCCTGCGGTCCACCGGCTACTACCTGCCCGAGGCCGCCCACCCGTGGAAGGTGTTCACCGACGCCGGCTACACCGTCGAGTTCGCCTCGGTCGCCGGCGGCGAGCCCCCGGTCGACGGCGCCGACCTGTCCGACCCCGTGCAGAAACAGTTCACCGAGCAGGTGTCCCTGACGGCCACCCCGGCGTTCGCCGAGCTCGACCCGGCCGGTTACGACGCGGTGCTGTTCGCCGGTGGCCACGGCGCCATGTGGGACTTCCCGTCCGACCCCGGCCTGGCCGCCTTCGCCCGTGACCTCTACGAACGCGGCGGTGTCGTGGCCGCCGTCTGCCACGGCCCGGCCGCGCTCGCCGGGCTCACCCTCTCCGACGGCACCGCCCTGGTCGCCGGCAAGCAGGTGGCGGCGTTCACCGACAGCGAGGAGAAGGCGGTCGGTCTCACCGAGGTGGTGCCGTTCCTGCTGCAGAGCCGCCTCGAGGAGCTCGGCGCGAAACACAGCGGCGCCGCCGACTGGCAGCCGCACGTGGTCACCGACGGCAACCTGGTCACCGGGCAGAATCCGGCCTCGTCGACAGGAGTCGCCGAAGCCGTCGTGGCGGTCTTGAAGAAGTGAGTCCGACCCACGACGATCAGGGGAGGACGCAGGAGGAGGCGACGTGGCCACTCAGAGGATCGTCGTGGGTTATGACGGCTCGCCCGACGCACGCAAGGCCGCGCGGTGGGCTCTCGACGAGGCGCAGCGCACCGGCGCCACAGTGGAGCTTCTCTACGCGTACGAATGGCCCAGTTATGTCCCCGCTGCCGCGATGATGCCCGCCGCCGCCGTCTATCCGGACGCCGACACCGACGGCGCGGTCGGCGAGATGCTGGGCCGGGCCCTGGAGACGGCCGGCGTGACCCATCCCTGCGTCCGGCTGCGCACCCGGGTCGAGCACGGCACGGCCGCGGTCGCCCTGGCCCAGCGCAGCGCCGAGGCCTCGCTCGTGGTGGTCGGCGGGCCACGGCACTCACCGGTGCGGGCGCTGCTCGGCTCGACCAGCGCCTCGGTGAGCGCGCACGCCCGCTGCCCGGTCGTGGTGGTGCGCGGCGAGCCCCGCGACACCGACCCGGTGGTCGCCGGGGTGGACGATTCGCCGGCCGCCGCCATGGTCCTCGGGTTCGCGTTCGAGCAGGCCGCGGTCCGCGGGGTCCCGCTCCGGGCGGTGCACGGCTGGGCGGCGCCCGGCGGTGACCTGCTCTGCGACGCCAACCTGAGCGCGGTCGCGGCCGAGCGCCGCCGGCTGGACGCCGTGGTGGACTGCTGGCGTGGCCGGTTCCCCCAGGTCCGGGTCAGCGCCGAGGTCCTGGTCGGCGGGCCCGGCGAGGTGCTGGCCGAGGCCGCGGCCGGCGCACAACTGGTGGTCGCCGGGGCGCGTGCCCGGCGGGCGCTGCGGATGTCCCTGCGGCCGTCGATCGGCCGGCACCTGCTGCACCGGGCCCGGTGCAGTATCGCCCTCGTACACGGCAGTCGCTGAGCTATCTGGGCAATCTGCCGAAAATCACCCGGAATGACTCCTACAGTGGGGCCATGCGGCGAACCCTGCTGGAACGTGTCCTCGGCGACCGCAGTCTGCTGCTCAAGAGCACGATCGCCGCCGCCTGTGTGGCTCTCGTCGCCGTCGCCGTCACCGCGGTCGCCCTCTCCCGGATCGCCACCCTGCGCGACAGCCTCCAGGACATGAAGGACCAGCACGTCGACAGCATGGAACTGATCGCGAACATGCGGTACGGGCTCACCGAGTGGTTCCGCAGCGCGCTCAAGTACAACGCCGGCACCACAGGCAACAACCCCGACCTCAAGCAGATGGGCCTCGACGACAAGAACGCCGCCGCCACCAGGATCGACGACGCCCTCGCCGCCTACCGCGACATCGCGACCGCCTCCGGCGCCACCGACCGCCTGGAGAAACTCGCCGCGTTCACCGAGGCCGTCGAATACCACCGCGCCCTCAGCAACGTGATCATCTTCCGGGAGGCGCCGCCGGCCGGGTTCGAGATGCCGGCCCCGCAGGACATCCTCGCCGCGTTCAACAAGGGCGACGCCGGGATGTCCGACGCGATGAACGATCTCCAGGCCGCCGAGGAGGCCGACGCCGACGCGATGGCGAAAGAGGGCAACGACGCCTACCACCGTGCCCTGTGGATGACGCTCGGCGGTCTGGCGGTCGGCTTCCTGATCGCCGGATTCGTCGGCATCGGCGTGATGCGCCTGATCAAACGCCAGCTGGCGACGGTCTCCACCGCCCTGCGCGCGGTCGCTGACGGCGACCTGACGGTGCCCGCCGAGGTCCGCTCCCGCGACGAGCTCGGCCAGATGGCCGAAGCCACCAACCGCGCCCGGGAAGGTCTGCTCACCAGCGTCCGCCAGCTCAACCACGGCGCCGAGGTGCTCAGCGACGTCACCCAGCGCCTCACGTCGATCACCACGCGCCTCGACGCCGAAGCCCGCGAGGCCTCCGAACAGGCCGGGCTCGTCGCCGGAACCGCGGGCGAGGTCTCGGCGAGCGTCCAGTCGGTGGCCGCCGGCTCCGACGAGATGGGCGCCTCCATCCGGGAGATCTCCGAGAACGCCAACAACGCCGCCCAGGTCGCCTCCAGCGCGGTCGGCGTCGCCCAGACCACCAACGACACGGTCGCCAAACTCGGCACGTCGTCGGAGGAGATCGGCAACGTGGTCAAGGTGATCACCGCGATCGCCGAACAGACCAACCTGCTCGCCCTGAACGCCACGATCGAAGCTGCGCGCGCCGGTGAACTGGGCAAAGGCTTCGCCGTGGTCGCCACCGAGGTCAAGGACCTGGCCCAGGAGACCGCCAAGGCCACCGAGGACATCGCCCGCCGCGTCGAAGCGATCCAGGCCGACACGTCCAGCGCCGTGGTCGCCATCCAGGAGATCTCCCGGATCATCTCCGAGATCAACGACTACCAGGTCACGATCGCCTCCGCCGTCGAGGAACAGACCGCCACCACCAACGAGATGTCGCGCAGCATCGGCGAGGCCGCCAACGGCAGCTCCGTCATCGCCGGAAACATCAACGCCGTGGCCAGCGCCGCACACGCCACCACCGCGGCGCTCGGCGAAGCCGAATCCTCAGTAAGCGAACTGACGCAGGTGGCCGGCGAGCTTCGCGAGGTCGTCCAGCGTTTCCGGGTCTGACATCCTCCTTTCTGGTACGGCTACCCGCCCCCTGTTCGTGCCGGCACGCGACCGCCTCACGGTGCCGGGCTCCAGCGCGGCCGCCGGGCTGTTGCCCGCACACCACGCTACGCGCGATTCCCGCCCGCCCCCGCGCCGTCCACAGTCTTGCGTTGTCCACAGGCGCGCGTGATCCACAACTGCGCGTTGTCCGCCGTCCCCGCGTCCCCACAGTCCCGCGTCCCCACAGTCCCGCGTCCCCACAGTCCCGCGTCCCCACAGTCCCGCGTCCCCACAGTCCCGCGTCCCCACAGTCCCGCGTCCCCACAGG
>NZ_JBEZXU010000046.1:0-9296 GCF_040638175.1 Actinoplanes sp. NPDC026670 | reverse complement strand
AGTCCCGCGCCCTGACAGTGCCGCGTCCCAACTGCCGCGCGTGATCCACAGTCGCGCGTCGCCAACAATCGCGTGTTGTCCACAGTCTTGCGTTTTCCACAGGCGTGGTCGGTCTGCGTCGCCGGGGCCGGGATCCGCGGTCACGATCGGTCGCATGAATGCTGATCAGTCCGCGTTCCGGGTGCTGCTGGACCAGCAGCACCGGGTGATCACCCGCGTGCAGGCGCTGGAGCATCTCAGCCGGGGCGCCATCGAACACCGGCTGGATTCAGGGCGCTGGCAGAACGTCCATCGCGGCGTCTACGTCGCGCACTCCGGCCCGCTCGGGCGGAACGAGCGACAGTGGATCGCGGTCCTCGGCACCGTCGGCGGCCACATCGCCTGGCTGGGCGGGCTGACCGCGCTCGAGAGGCTCGGATTCCAGGGCTTCGCGGCGGAGCCGATCCATGTGCTGATCCCGGCCCGCGCCTACACCGGCCGCCCGCCGACCGATGTCGTCGTGCATCGCAGCACCCGGCTGCCCACATCGGACGTGCGTTCCAACGCCCAGCCGCCCGCGACGACCGCGGCCCGATCCTTGATCGACGCCGCGCAGTGGCAGCCGTCACCAGAACAGGCAGCGGTGATCATCCTGTCCGGATTCCAGCAGCGGCTGGCCCGCACCGAGGACGTAGCACAGGTGCTGGCGAACATGCCACGGGCACGCCACCGAGCGGTGATCAACGACGCGGTCCGTGACGCCGCATCCGGCGTCACGTCACTGCCCGAGGCCGAGTTCCTGCGCCTGTGCCGTTCCGCGGGGCTGCCCGAACCGGTGATGCAGCATCGCCGCCGCGACACCGCCGGGCGGGTCAACTACCTCGACGCCTACTTCCCCGCCCACCGGCTGCACGTGGAGATCGACGGAGCCCACCACCAGAACGTCCAGCAGTGGTGGGCCGACATGCAACGCCAGAACGCCCTGTGGATCCCCGGCGACCGGGTGCTCCGCTTCCCGGCCTGGGCGATCCGCAACCGCCCGGCCGAAGTCGCCGCCCAGCTACGAGCAGCCCTGACCATCCACCCCACCCCATGACCACCCATCCCCGCGTTCAAGCAGTCGCGCCACCAACGGTCACGCCGCCTCAAACAATCGCGCCGCCAAGAAGTCCCGCAATCAAGAAATCCCGTCACAAAACGGTCATGCCGTTGCGGGGTGAGGACACGCCTGAAGTGTTGTTTCAACAATCTCGCCATTAGGCTCCGTCATCAAGCAGTCGCGCCATCAATCAATCGCGCCATCGCGCACCCCATAATCGAACTGAATCAGCGCCTAGTTTTATGCCCCGAACTCGCGAGCCGCATTTCGTGGGGACGGGAATCCGGGGCCCGCGGTCGGCGGTGTACGCGATTGCACGGATCCCGGCGCCACTTGGCGATCTTGCATGCTCCTTCGCCCTTTCACCCCTCCACTGCTCGACGATCCTCCACGGATCTTGCACGTTTTTTCGCCCCGCCAGCGATCTTGCACGGTACTCCATTCCCCAGCGTGGAAATTCGTGCAACATCGCCAGCGCATCCGCGATCTTGCACGAATTGCCATTCCTGGACAGGAAAAATTGTGCAAGATCGCGAAGAGGATGGAAAAGCGTGCAAGATCGCCGAAAAGGGCAAGGGACCTCGGATGACATCGCACCGGTGGAGCGTGCGCGGCGGGCCACGGGAACCGGATCGCCGACGGAATCGACACGGAATCCGGAATACCCATGAAACAAATACAGGAACCGGCACGAGAACCGGAACAGTCGCGGAAACCGGACGAGAACCGGGAGTCGCGGTGGGGGTCTGGGGTGGGGGAACGTTGCGGCGTGGCTCGACCACGGTGCGGGTAGCCGTACAAGAAAAAGCGCCTGCCCGGAGCACCGCAAAGCGGGACGGGCAGGCGGACCTGGACCGGGATTCGGTCAGGGGTGGGCGGGGACCAGGTGCTGTACGCGGCGCAGGAGTTCCGCCGGGCTGAAGGGTTTGACCAGGTAGTCCTCGGCGCCGACCATTTCGCCGAGCATCATGTCGTGCGGGGTTCCGCGGCCGCTGATGATGATCACCGGGATGTGGGCGGTCTGTGGGGAGGAGTGCAGTTCGTAGCAGAAGCCGAGGCCGTCCAGGCCGGGCATGGAGACGTCGAGCAGGACCAGTGACGGGCGCTCGTTCACGGCCAGTGACATCGCGGTGCGGCCGTTGTCGGCTTCGAGGATGCGGTAACCGGCGGCGCGCAACTTGACCGCCACCAGGTCACGGACGTCGCCGTCGTCGTCGGCGATCAGGACGGTGGGCGGCTGGAGCGCCGCGGCCCAGTCGTCCGCGAGCCACGGCAGGGCGTCGGCGTCGCTGAACGTCAGTGCCGTGGTCGTTGCGGACGGGGTCTGCGGCATGTCATCTCCTTCGAGAGCCTGGCCGGCCCGCGGAGACGGGCGCGGCCGGGCGGAGCGCACGGATGCGCCACACGGTCGGGTAGGGCGCACGGGGTGCGCCCTGGGACCGTTCTGATCGGCGGCGCCGGGCCGAACCGCAGGGTGATCATGGTTGCGAAAGGGGTGCGACCGGGGGCGGTGATGACACCGGTCGAGGCAGCAGTTAGGTTAGGGTTACCTAAACAAGGAGGCGAACCGTGACCCAGACCGTCGTGCCGACCGAGGCGTCCCCGTTCCGGTTCTTCCCGGTCGAGGTCGCCCGCATCGTCCGGCTGAGCCCGAACTTCCTGCGGGTGACGTTCACCGGAGACGACCTGGACCGGTTCGCCGACAACGGGTGGGACCAGCGGATCAAGCTGATCCCGCCGCTGGCGGGCTCCGGCCACGAGCACCTGCCGACCGGCCCCGACTGGTACGCGCAGTGGCGCGGCCTGCCCGACGAGCAGCGCAACCCGATCCGGACGTACACCGTGCGCGAGGTCCGCGCCGGGCAGCGTGAGATCGACGTCGACATGGTGCTGCACGGGGTGAACGGCCCGGCGTCGCGCTGGGCGGTGGCTGCCGGACCGGGTTCGCGGATGTGCATCCTGGGGCCGAACGCCGACTTCACCGGCGCCTCCGGCGGCATCGACTTCCACCCGCCGGCCGCGACCCGCCGGATTCTGCTGGTCGGCGACGAGACCGCGGTCCCGGCGATCGCGTCGATCCTGTCCCGCCTGCCGCAGGACGCGGTCGGTCACGCGCTGCTCGAGGTTCCGGAGGCGGCGGACCAGCTGGAGATCACGAAGCCGGCCGGGTTCACCGTGACGTGGCTGCCGCGTGACGGCGACGAGCACGGCGTCAAGCTGATCCCGGCGGTCCGCGAGGCCGCGCAGCCGCTGCTCGGCGACTGCACGGCCCCGGCCACTGCCGATCTGGAGGACGTCGACGTCGACCACGACATCCTCTGGGAGGTGCCGGAGGAGTCGGCGGGCACCCCGGACGGCTTCTACGCCTGGCTGGCCGGCGAGGCCGCGGTGATCAAGACGCTGCGCCGCCACCTGGTGTCCGAATGCGGCGTGGACCGGCGCGCGGTCGCGTTCATGGGCTACTGGCGCCTGGGCCGCCCCGAGTGCTGACCGCCGCACCCGGACTGCCCTTGATCTGACAGCGCGGACGCCGTCCGGGTGACACCGTCGGAAGGGTGACCCCTCGCGTACGAGCCGAGCTGCGTCGATCGGGCGGATTCCGGGAACGGTCGCTGCGCGTCGTGCTGGACTCCGACACCCTCCCCCAGGATCAGGCCGCCCAACTGGCCAGGCTGGTCGAACAGATCGACCTGACCCGGGTGGGCGCCGAGATCGGCGCCGCCTCCGACGCCGACCTGACCCGTTACCAGCTGGCCGTCGAGTACGGCGGGCGGCACTGGCGCGGCACCGTGGCCGAGCCGTGTGTGCCGATCGAACTGCGTCCCCTCCTGCGGTTCCTGACCAGCGCCGCAAGCTGACCGTCACACCCGCCTTGTCGTCACACCCGGTGCAGGCCCGGGCGGCCGGCCTCGACCACGAACGACGCGTTCGTGGACACCGCCGCGCCCGGCCGGCTGACCCGCGGCAGCACCCGGAAATCCGCCCGGATCCGGTCCTGGCCGATCGTGACCATCGTGTACCCGCGCCGCTCCGAGTAGTGCCTGATGTGCGGGTTCACCCCCGGCCACGGAATGTCCCGGCGTGACGTGCCGTCCCCGTTCGACGTCACCGACGTGCAGATCAGCTCGGTGCCGATGGTCGCCGAACCGGGATCGCGGTAGTCGGTCTTCAGGTCGTTGGCGAGCGCCGCGTGCACGTCACCGGTCAGCACCAGCGGGTTGCGCACCCCACGTTGCAGCCAGCCACGCTGGAGCCGGTCCCGGGCGCCGGCGTACCCGTCCCAGGCGTCCATGTTGGCCGCGCCCGCCTCGTCGGCGTACCTGGCGAAGAACACCTGCTGGCCGAGCACGTCCCAGACGCCGTCGTGCCGGGCCAGGCCGTCGAGCAGCCACTTCTCCTGCGCCGCCCCGGTCAGGGTACGGTTCGGGGCCTCCGCCGCCGCGCACACCTTCCAGTAGTCGCCACACGGCTGATCGGCACGGAACTGCCTGGTGTCGAGCATGTGGAAGGTGGCCAGCCGCCCCCACCCGATCCGGCGGTGGAAGGTGCCGGAACGCAACGGCATGTTCTCGTAGTACGCCCGGTACGCGGCCGCCCGGCGGGCCCGCCACTGCGCCCCGGTCAACGCGGGACGGGTGTTCGCGCGTACCAGATCGGCGTAGTTGTTCTCCACCTCGTGGTCGTCCGGAACGATCAGCCACGGCGCGGCGGCGTGCGCGGCCCGCAGATCCGGATCGGTACGGTACTGCGCGTACCGCCGCCGGTAGTCGGCCAGTGTGATCGTCTCCCCGCCGGCGTGCGACCGGACCCGGCCCGGCGCGCCGCTCTCCTCGTAGATGTAGTCGCCCAGAAACAGCACCAGCCCCGGGTTCTCCTCGGCGATCCGCCGGTACGCCGTGTAGTACCCGTTCTCGTAGTTGGCGCACGACGCCACCGCGATCCGCAGATCCGGGCCGAACGTCCCGGGCGCCGGCGCGGTCCGGGTCCGCCCGATCGGCGAGATCTGGCCGTACGCCCGGAAGCGGTAGTAGTAGACGGCGCCCGGCTGAAGGCCCCGGGCGATGACGTGAACCGAATGCGCGTCGGCCCAGCGGGCGTTCACCGTGCCCGACGCGACGATCCGGCTGAACTTCGCGGTCGTGGCCACCTGCCACTGCACCGCGATGGGCTTGCGCGGCATGCCGCCGTGCCCGTCGGCGTTGAGCGGCTGGAACGCCAGCCGCGTCCAGAGAACCACACTCGTCGGGTACGGGTCACCGGAGGCGACACCGAGCTTGAACGGATTCAGCGGAGCGGCCGAGGCGGACGTGGCCAGGACGAGCGATCCAGCGGCGGCGGCACCGCCGAGCACGAAGTAACGGCGATCGATGCGCGTCATGATGCGTACGATCGGGGCGCCACGTGAATGCGACCGCTGCCGCCCGGATACCCCCGATGACGCGAACCGCAAGAAAGCGGAAGCAACCGCCGAACGTCCGGCCGCCCCGGACGGAACGGGACTTTGCCGCGCTCTTGCCGAAATGCTCATCCCCGGCCGTGGCCTGCCGAAGTTCGCCGCCGTGAGCAACCCCCGCTACGTCCTGCGCTCCGCCGTGTTCGTGACGGTGTTCCTGGCCGGATTCCTGATCACTCCGTTGATCCCGGTCTTCCCGCTGGCCCCGCTCGTGGTCGGCGGCATCTGGCTGACCGCGCAGGCCGGCTACGGGCTGCGCCGCTTCGACGTGATCATGCTGGCCACCACCGGCGCGGTCGGCGCCACCGTGCAGGACGCGGGCCTGCTGCTGTCCCTCACCATCGCGGCGTGGGCGGTGCTGCCGTCCCTGCTCTTCGCGGTTCTCATGGACCGCTGGCTGCCCGGCTACTGGCGGGGTCACGGCGACCGGTTCCGGCGGCCCGCCACCGCGATGCTGTCGCTGGCCGGCATCGCGTTCCTGACGGCGGCCGCAGGGACGGTGCTCTGGGCGGTCATCGACACCGGGAACGACGGCCTCCCGCCGCCCGTGCCGTTCGGCCGTGACCTGGTCATGCTCTTCCTGGCGCCGCTCGCCGTCAACACCGTCCGCCGGCTCCGCTCACCACGCCGCGCCGGGCTGACCGTGGTCCGCTGAGAATCGCCGGAAAGATCGACGCGAACTGTCGTACCCCGGTGGCAGAATCCCGCCCTGAGAGTCAGGAAACGGGGAGGACCACCAGCGATGACGACCTACGGGCGGGCCGCGCGAATACTGCACCGCTACGGCCCCTGGGTGCTGGTGGTGACCGCGGCCGCCGGCGCCGCCGCCTGGGGTCTGCACCGGGTGGCGCCGGCCCCCTACCGGACCGAGACGACAGTCCTCGTCGGCGCCCGGCACGACCTGGTCACCGAGCGGCAGATCATCGCCTCCGACGCGGTCGCGCTGCCCGCGGCGGCCGGGCTCGGCATCGACGCCACCCGGCTGCTGGCCGGCCTGACCGTCGAGCCTGCCGGGCCGGATGTGCTGCGGTTCGTCTACACCGCCGACGACGGGTTCAGCGCCCGGGTCCGGGCCCGTGCGCTCGCCGAGTCGTACACCGCGTACCGGCCGGGCTCGTCGGTGCTCACCGAACCGTACCTGCCGACCGCGCCCACCGTCCGCGCGCTCGTCCCCGACCTGGCCGCTGGGCTGCTCGCGGGTCTCCTGCTCGGCGCCGGCACCGCGTTCCTGCGGGCTCGCACCCGCGGGGCGATCCGCGACCGGGACGACTATGCGGCGCTCATCGGCCGGCCGGTGCTGGTCACCGTGCCCCGCCACCGGCGCGCCGAGGGACCGCCGATCGTGCTGCGCGAGCCCGGCTCCCCCGCCGCCGAGTCGTACCGCTACCTCCGGTCCCGTCTCCAGTCGTCGCTGCGCCCGACCGGCGCCACCACCCTCCTGGTGACCAGCCCCGGCGACCGGCAGGGCCGCACCACCACCGCCGCAAACCTCGCCGTCGCCCTCGCTCGGTCCGGCCGCAGTGTCGTGCTGGTCGACGCTGATCTGCGCAACCCACGGCTGCACCACATCTTCCAGACGACCGTCGACCACGGCCTGACCACGCTGCTCGACGGTGACGCCACAGTCTCCGAGGTGCTGGAGCGGACGCCGGTGCCGCGCCTGCGCCTGATCCCGGCCGGCCCCCGCGGCGACGAGCACACCGACCTGCTGGACAGCGGCCAGCTGGGCCGGGTGCTGCGGGCCGTGCAGAAACACGCCGACGTGATCATCCTCGACTCGCCGGCCGTGCTCAGCGCCGCCGATTCGATCGCCCTGGCCGCTCTCAGCGATCACGTGCTGTTCGTCGCCGATTTCGCCCGCACCCGCCGTGACACGGTCCGGCGCGCGCTTGCCGAGCTCGCCGAGGTGCTGCACGGCAACGTCAGCCCGGTGCTGGTCAACGTGCCCAAGAGCGCCGGGGCGCTGGCCCCGCGCACCCGCACCCGGCCGGGCATCTCGCCCACGCCGATCCGCGACCGCCTGTTCTCCGACGCCGACGATGTCGCTCCGCCGGCCGTCACGTCGTACTCCTACGTGGATGTCGAGGACACCCAGGACGACCCGATGGCCGACTACCACGCCCGTACCAAGACGGTGGCCATCCCGGTGATCTACGGAGCCCCAGCCGCCCCTTCCACCCCGGCGGCGCCCACCGAACCAGCCTCCGCGGCTGCCGGCCTCTCCACCCCGGCGGCGCCCACCGAGCCAGCCTCCGCCCCTGCCGCCCCTGCCTCCCCGGCCACGCCGTCCAAACCGGCTCCGCTGCCCGAGCCGGCCTCCGCCGCTGCCGCTGCTGCGCCTTCCGTTCCGGCCCCGCCCGCCCCGGCCGCCGTCGGCAGCGGCAAACAGACTCCTCCCGGCGGCAGATCGCCATCCGCAGCCGACCGGAAACCTTCCTCGGGCGGCCGACCCGACGAGGCCGAGAGGATTAATCCTGTCGGATCGGTGACAACGCCGGCCGCGGCGTCGGATTAACGTCGGCTCTGGAGCGTGAATGAACCGTGACGCAGGGTTGAATATCGCCACAGAACGGGCATATGGTCGCCAAGCCCTGCGATTCTCCCTTGGAGAGGTGAGCGATGACCACGAACCAGACCACGATCAGTGAGGTCCCCGCCGACATCAACGGCACATCCGAGCAGGCGCGCCAACGGGTGACCGAGTCCGTGCGACGAAATCCCAGAAAGACGGTGACCGCGACTACTCTGCTGCTGGCTGCCGCAGCGGCCGCTGCGGTGCTGGTGAACCGGCGCCGGAAGGCCCGGAGCCGCAATCGCCTGGCCGCGTTGCTGCACCGCTGACCCGGCCCGGTGCCGCCGCCCTGCTGACAGAGCGGCGGCACCGGCGTGTTCAGACCCGCTCGCCGGTGATGTAGTCGGCCAGGGAGCTCCGCTCATCCTCGAGCTCCCCGATCCGGTTCTTCACCACGTCACCGATGCTGACGACGCCACGCAGCTCGCCGTCCACCACGACCGGCACGTGCCGGAACCGCCGCTCGGTCATCAACCGCTCGACTTCCTCCAGCTGCGCCTCCGGCGTGACCGTCCGCACCTGGGCGGTCGCGATCGTGTTCACCGGCTCCGTCAGCACTCCCGCGCCACGAGCCGCGAGGGCCCGCACCACGTCCCGCTCACTGACGATCCCGTCCACCACCGAACCGTCCCGCGACACGACGGCCGCGCCGATCCCGTGCTCAGCCAGAACTGCCAGCAGCTGCTCGATACTCGCTTCGGGCCGGACAGTGACCACCTGCCCGCCCTTGACCCGCAGAATGTCGCTGATCCGCATCGTCCCTCCCTCGCCCTGATCCTGCACCGGTCGGCCCCGCGTTACCCCCTTCTATGCCTAACCGGAGCCATCTCTGTCAAGAAGGACAACCTTTTTCGGGTACGGCCACCGCTCCCCCAACCGCAGATCACCCAGCCCTCGGCTGCGCCGCGACCGCACCCCACCTCGCGTCCCGGCCTACGATCCGCACCGCACCCACCCCGTGTGCCGACCTACGGTCCGATTCGAGCCACAGCTGTCCACCCGAACTCACGCCGGCCGTCAGACGCTGGCCGGGAAACACGAAAAGGCCCACCCGTTACCCGGGTGGGCCTTTCCATACGTTGAGTCCGGCGGCGTCCCACTCTCCCACACCCTCCCGAGTGCAGTACCATCGGCGCTGGAGGGCTTAGCTACCGGGTTCGGAATGTAACCGGGCGTTTCCCCTCCGCTATGAC
>NZ_JBEZXU010000045.1:0-91299 GCF_040638175.1 Actinoplanes sp. NPDC026670 | reverse complement strand
CGCGACGTTGGACTGTTCGGCCGCGGCGGCGACCGCCTCGGCGGCGTCGGCGGCGTTCAGGCCGGCGTTGGCGGCGGACACGGCCGCCGCGCCGACCTGGTCGGCTGCCTCCTGGGCGGCCCGGCCCGCGTCGGCGGCCCAGAGCGCCTGCTGTCCGGCGATGCGGGCTGCGGTCGCGGCTCTGCGGGCATCCTCCGCTTTGCCCGCGTTGCCGGCCGCGGCGACCGCCGCGTTGTACGCCTTGCCGGCTTCCCGTCCGGCGTTGGCCGCGGCCGCGGACGCGCGGGCGGCGGCGCGGGAGGCGATCCGGGCCGAGTTCATCGCGGCGCTGGCGGCGCCGACCGCGGTCCGGGCCGCGGCGGCGGCACGCTCGGCGGCGTCGGCGGCCCGCCCGGCGGCTTTGGCGGCCTTGGTGGCCGAGTCCTTGGCGGCGGCGGTCTCGGCCGCGGCCTTGGCGGCGGCCGCCTTGGCCAGCCGGGCCGATTCGACGGCCTGGTCGGTGGCGAGTTTCGCGGCCTCGGTCTCCACCCTGGCCATCGCCCCGGCTTCCTCGGCCTGGTCGACGAGTGCGCTGAGGGTGCTCACCTCCTGGTCCCGGGCCCGGGCGACGTCCTGGCCGTAGAGCAGGAACTCGTGCTGCTCGTCGGCGGTGCCGTTCAGGGCGGTCTGGGCGGCGGCCTTCACCTCGGCGCCGCCGCTGTTCAGGATCTGCGCGATGCGGACCCGATTGTCCAGGTTCTGGGCCTGGTTCCAGTCGACGGCGACGAAGGTCATCAGTTCGTCGGCGCCGCCGTTGAGGGCGCGGTCGGCGGCCTCCTGGACCTCGGCGCCGCCGGCGCTCTTCAGCTGGGCGACCCGGACCCGCAGGTCACGCTGGAGCGGGTCCTTGAAGCCGCCGTCGAGGAAGGCCTGCACGGCGGCGGGTGAGGTGTCGAGGGCGGTCTGCGCGGCCACCCGGGTCACCGGGCCGCCGGTCGCCCGGATCTTCTCCAGTTCGACCTCGTTGTCCGACGCCTTCGCCTCGGCGAGGCCGGTGGCCAGGAACTCGGCGAGGTCGGCGTCGGTGCCGGTGAGGGCGATCTCGGCGGCCCGGGCGACGGCCGGCCCGCCGTTGACGAGCAGGTCGACGCAGCGGGCACGGTCCTGCGCGGTGGGTGCGGCCGCCCGGGCCGGGGCGACGAACGCCCCGCCGGCGGCGATGACGGCGGCGGTCAGAGCCGCCGCACGGATGGGTCTGAACATCCACGCCTCAATTCTTAGATGCGAATGTATCGATGTCTTTGACAGTGCTGCGGCCGGGAACGATGTGGCCCGGCCGGCAGAGCGACCGGGCCACATCGGGCCGGTGGATCAGCTGGTGAACGGGTAACGCAGCTCCAGCAGGGTCGCCTCACCGCGGCCCTGGCCGATACCGATGGGCTGCCACTCGCCCGGGTCGACCTGCTCGGTCTCGGTCACCGGGGTCGCGTCCTGGACCTCGACCTTCGCGGCGACGGTTCGCTGCGCCTCGCCCCGGATGAAGTAGACCTCGCCGATCTCCATGGTCAGGACGCCGGACGTACCGCTCGCTTTGAAGCAGTGATTGGTCTTGTCGGGTGAGCCGACCGCGGTGGTCTGCACCAGGATGACGTCGGCTGGCGGCAGGTTGGGGTCGGCGCCGCAGTCAACCAGGACGAGGTTGCCGTCCCCCTTGATCAGCTTGATCCCGCGGTCCGCCTCGATCGCGGCGGCGCCCGGGTAGGAGAAGTCCTCCACCAGCGACGGCGCGTCGTCCGCCGCGGCGTTCTCGGCGAGCGCCATCGCCGACCCGCCCAGCACCACCGTGCCGGCCACACCCGCCGCCAGCGCCATGATCAGTTTCCGCATCGCCCGTTCTCCCCCTGTGTAGTGATTTCGTCGATTGGGCATGCCGGCCTCAGACCGGGTCTTCCGGAAGGTTGATGCTGTTGTAGGAGCCGAAGGTGGTCGATCCCCAGGACTTGACCGGGGCCGCGAAGCCACCGTTCTCGGCAGCGGCCAGGGTGCTCAGCGAGAGACTGCCGTCGGTCGCGCCGAACAGGGCGGCCAGGTCGTCGCGGCCGTCGCCGTTGAAGTCGCCCGAGGTGAGCCGGGTGGTGTCCCAGGAGCCCCACACCGCGCTGGTGCTCTTCCACGAGCTGAACGCGTTGTTGAAGGCGCCGTCGGCCTTGGCGGTCCAGGTGAGCACGGCCAGGTTGCCGTTGGCGTAGTTGTAGAGCCCGGCTACGTCGCCACGGCCGTCGCCGTTGAAGTCGCCGGCCGCGATCCGGAGCCGTTTCGGGTCACCCCAGTACGGCTCGGCCGGCGCGTACCAGGCCCGCTGATCCTCGTTGAAGCCACCGCCGGGCTTGGCGATCCAGGAGTAGATGCCGACGCTGTAGTC
The DNA here is from genome assembly GCF_040638175.1 of Actinoplanes sp. NPDC026670. Lineage (NCBI taxonomy): Bacteria > Bacillati > Actinomycetota > Actinomycetes > Micromonosporales > Micromonosporaceae > Actinoplanes > Actinoplanes sp. NPDC026670. The sequence continues at coordinate 88,898 of NZ_JBEZXU010000045.1, read as the reverse complement.
GGCGTAGCCGTAGAACGACCCGATGTCGTCGAGCCCGTCCCCGTTGAAGTCACCGGAGAAGACCTTCATCCGGCCGATCTCCCCCCAGTACGGGCTGGGCGCGTTGTACCAGGGCCGGCTGGACGCGCTGAACGTGCCGGTGGGGCTGGACAGCCAGGTGAACAGCCCGATCCCGTAGTCGGCGTAGTTGTAGAACCCGGCGATGTCGTCACGGCCGTCGCCGTTGTAGTCGCCGCTGGTCATCAGCATCCGGCTGTACGAGCCGAAGGTCGAACTGGTCCACGACTGGACGCCCGCCGAGCAGGTGCCGTCCGGCCTGGTGAGGAACGTGGTGAACGACAGGGTGTTGTTCGCCGAGTTGTGCAGCACCGCCTGGTCGACGATGTCGTCACCGTTGAAGTCGCCACGGAAGATCTTGAGGTTGGTGGTGTAGAGCCCGGCCGCGGTGTTGCAGCCACCCTTCGCGCTCATCGCCCCGTTGGCCGCCGTGGTGAAGGTGAACGGGCCGAGCGCCCCGGAGGCGTAGCTGTACACCATCGTGACGTCGTCCCGGTGGTCCTCGGCGAGCCCGCCCGGCGCGTACGTGCGGATCCAGGTGGCCAGGTCGTCGACCCGGGTCTCGACGGCGGTCCGGGCGGTCTCGGTCTGGCCCAGGCAACCGCCCTGCGACGAGGTGTGGTTGAGGGCGACCAGTTCGACCGTGCCGCCGCTCTCGCGCAGTGCGGGCCCGCCCGCGTCGCCCTTGCAGACGCTCGGCTGGGCGCCGGTGACCCCGGTGACGTCGAGCAGTCCCGTGCCGACTCCGGTGACCTGGAACTGGGCGGTGTGCGGGACGCCCGGGACCCAGGTGGTGGCGGTCCGGCCGTAACCGGCGATCCGCAGCACGTCGCCGGCGGCCGGGGCCGTCGTGCCGAGCGCCACCGGCGGGACCGTCGTCGGCTTGTCCAGTTTGACCAGCACCACGTTACGGTCCGGGTGTCTCACCAGCCGGGCCGATTCGCGTACCTGCCCGCCGATGGTGATCGTGGCGTCCGGCGCGTCCGTCCCGAAGCAGGCCGCGGCGGTGATCACCCATTGCGGGTCGATCAGCGCTCCGGTACAGGCCGCCCCAGCACCGGCCTGACCCACCGCGACATGCGCTACGAAACCGTACGTCCCGTCGGCGACCGCCGACCCGTTTCCGACGCCTAAGGCCGGGACGCTCCCGGCCAGCATCGCTGTCATCGTGGCCACCGACAGCCCGGCGGCCATTCCCCGTTTTCTCAACGCTATTCACTTCTCTCAGTAGAGATGCACCAGGTCACATCATCGCCACGACATCGATACATGGCAACGTTTCAATGGACTTGGCACGACTCCGAGAGAGTTATGAGAGTCGATCGATAGTCAGGGCAGGCGGGCGGCGACGGCGCGCAGGAACTCCGCCTCGACGGTGTCGTGCCAGATCACGTCGGCGCCGGAGCCCTTCTTCTGGCCCTCGAAGCGGACGCCCCGGTTCAGATCGGGCGCGATGCCCCACAGCTGACCGGCGACACCGTGCTTGCGGAAGGTCCACTCGCTGTCCGCGGCGGTGCAGTCGTCCAGCCCGGCCGCCGCGACGAGTTCCGGCGGGCAGGCGGTCCGCTCGCCCCGGACCGAGGTGACGATGTTCTCGTCGTAGGTCTTCCGGGCCAGCTCGGGTGTGCCGGCCACCCGGACCGTGAGGTGGATCCATCCACCGCGCCGGCCCGGCTGGAGTTCCTTCGCCTCGGCGAAGTCGACCCGGATCTGGCACTCGGCATCACCGGGGAGGACGACGTCGCCGCCGTCGGAGGCAGGGGTGACCCGCTTCAGCTCGACCAGGGTCGCCGCCGGCAGCACCTCACGGACGACAGGCTCCGGGAGCAGATCGCAGGCGGCCGGCCACTCCGACATCGGCAGCAGTCCGGACTCGTCCGGCGACGCCAGCGTCACAGGCGTCGCGGGCCGCGCCGCACCCAGTGGGATCCGCGGCTTCTCCTCGCTCGCGCAGCCGCCGAGCGCGGCCACAAGCAGCACAGTCAGTACAAAAGCTCCCCGTCGTGACATGACCGGGGAGCATAGGGCCTCGACGGCGACCGCCGGGCGCCCATGCGGGAACCCGGCGGTCTGCGTCACGTCCGGCTCAGCAGCCGGGCAGGCGCTTGATCAGGTAGTCCTCGATCTGGTCGAGGGAGACCCGCTCCTGCTTCATGGTGTCGCGGTCGCGGACCGTCACCGCGTTGTCGGTGAGGGTGTCGAAGTCGACCGTGACGCAGAACGGGGTGCCGATCTCGTCCTGCCGGCGGTACCGGCGGCCGATCGCCTGCGAGTCGTCGAACTCGACGACCCAGCGCTTGCGCAGGTTCGCCGACAGCTCCTTGGCCTTCGGCGACAGCTCCGGGTTGCGCGACAGCGGCAGGACGGCGACCTTGACCGGCGCGAGGCGGGGGTCGAACCGCATGACGGTGCGCTTGTCGACGCCGCCCTTGGTGTTCGGCGCCTCGTCCTCGTCATACGCCTCGAGCAGGAACGCCAGCACCGCGCGGGTCAGGCCGGCGGCGGGCTCGATGACGTACGGCACCCAGCGCTCACCCTTCTCCTGGTCGAAGAAGGAGAGGTCCACACCGGAGTGCTTCGAGTGCGTGGTCAGGTCGAAGTCGGTGCGGTTGGCGACACCCTCGAGCTCGGCGAACTCGGTCCCGCCGAACTGGAAGCGGTACTCGATGTCGACGGTCCGCTTCGAGTAGTGCGAGAGCTTCTCCTTGGGGTGCTCGTAGAACCGCAGGTTGCTCTCCGACAGGCCCAGGTCGCGGTACCAGTTCCAGCGCTCCTGCAGCCAGTACTCGTGCCATTCCTCGTCGGCGCCCGGCGGGACGAAGAACTCCATCTCCATCTGCTCGAACTCACGCGTACGGAAGATGAAGTTGCCCGGGGTGATCTCGTTGCGGAAGCTCTTGCCGACCTGCGCGATGCCGAACGGCGGCTTCTTACGGGCCGCGGTCGCCACGTTGTTGTAGTTGACGAAGATGCCCTGGGCGGTCTCCGGGCGCAGGTAGTGCAGGCCGTCGGCGCTCTCGGTCGGGCCGAGGTAGGTCTTCATCAGGCCGTTGAACATCTTCGGCTCGGTGAAGGTGCCCTTGTTGCCGCAGTTCGGGCAGTTCAGCTCCTGGAGCGAGGCGGGCACCTTGCCGTGCTTGGCCTCGAACGCCTCCTCCAGGTGGTCGGCCCGGAAGCGCTTGTGGCAGGACTGGCACTCGGTCAACGGGTCGACGAACGCGTCGAGGTGACCGGAGGCGGCCCACACGTCACGGGACAGGATGACCGCCGAGTCCAGGCCGACGATGTCGTCGCGCTGCTGGACCATGGTCCGCCACCACTGCCGGCGGACGTTCTCCTTCAGCTCCACGCCGAGCGGACCGTAGTCCCAGGCCGAACGGGTCCCTCCGTAGATCTCGCTGGAGGGGAAGACGAAGCCCCGGCGCTTGGCCAGGCTGACGACGCTGTCGATACGGTCGGCAGGCATGTGCGGTTTCCTCCTACGCCGGCTGGGTGTCGGCGGGGAAATCAAGAGTTACAGGACGAAAAGCGAGATTACTCCCCGAGGTCGCAGACCTCGAACTTGCCCGTCGACCTGTTCTGCACCAGCTCGGCCTCCAGGCGCTGCGAGCCGCCCCCGGAATAGACGAGGTCCACCGGCAGGGTCAGCCGGACACCCCACGACAGATCACCCAGACGGTACGACTGGAACGGCTCCGTCGCCTCCATCCGCGCGGTGAACTCGGACTGCGTCTCGACATCCTGCGCGTCCTGACAGAGCTGCTGATAGGCCCCGTCGAAGTCACGCTCCCGGATGTCGTCGAGGTAGTGGCCGACCACCACGTCGGCCTGCTCGTCGAGCGCGCTGGTGATCGACGTCATCAGCCCGATGCCGGCCACCGCGCCGACCCCGCAGACCAGCACCACGATGCCGGCGACGATGCCCACACTCGTCCCGACACGCTTGCCGCGCCCCTCGACCGGAGGAGCCGGGAAGGGCGGGTGCACGCCCGGGCCCGGCGGCGGAGGGGGCGGAGGAAGACTCATGTTTTCAGCCTAATGCTCAGCGCCAGGGATCGGCCGCCCGGTCGCTCGCGGTGACCACCACGTCGGCGCCCGGCTCGGCCGAGGCCAGCGTCTCGAAGGCCGACGGCTCGTCGAGGGAACGCGCGAGCAGCGGAGTGGCGTACAGCTTGACGTCGTAGGCCCCGAGGGCACGCCGGTAGGCTCCGACCGATTCCCACTCGGTGACCAGGGTCCAGCCGGTCGGGTCCTCGATGGCCCGGGTGAGCCGGCCGGAGCGGTATCCGGGAGTGCGGGCCAGAGCGGCGAGCGCGGCGTGCGCCTGCTCCTGGAAGCCGTCCTGCGTTTCCGTGGGGACCGTGAAGCGGTTGAGCACCAGCATGTGACGAGGGTACGCACACGCGACAGGAGCGACAGTGACGCGCACATTCCTGAACCGGCTGGCCCGGGTGAATCCGACCGCGGCGTTCGCCGGGACGCTGGCCCTGCTGCTGGCCGGGCTGTTCCTGCCGGGCATCGTCGGCGCGCTGCTGCTCGGCCTGCTCGCCGCCGGCCTGGCCACCCTGACCGCGACGACCTGGCCGGTGCAGACCCCGGTCACCCGGGTGGTCCGGGTGGTGCTGCTCACCCTGCTGGTGGTGGCCGCGGTCTCGAAGTCCCTGTGAAACCATGCGGCTTTGACAATCATTGTCATTATCGACGACAGTTGGTGACATGATGCGCCGCCTGCTCCCCGCCCTCCTCCTGCTGCCCGCACTCACCGGCTGCGGAGGGGACTCCGCCGGCGCCAACGGCAAGCTCTCCGTGGTCACCGCGTTCTACCCGCTCCAGTTCGTCAGCGAGCGGGTCGGCGGCGACGCGGTGAGCGTCTCCACCCTGACCAAGCCGGGCGCCGAGCCGCACGACGTCGAGCTGACCGCCCGGCAGGTCGGCGCGGTCGCCGACGCCGGTGTGATCGTCTACCTGGGCGGCTTCCAGCCCGCCGTCGACGACGCGGTCAAGCAGAACGGCGGCGACCGCGCCTTCGACGCCACCACCGCGGTCGAGACGATCACCGAGCAGGAAGCCGACGACCACGCCGAGGAGGGCGACGCGCACACCGGGGCGGCCGCCGGCGCCGACCCGCACGTCTGGCTCGACCCGACCCGCCTCGCGAGCATCGCCGACAAGCTGGCCGAGCGCCTCGGCAAGGCCGACCCGGCGCACGCCGCCGACTTCACCGCCCGCGCCGCCACCCTGCGCGCCGAGCTGACCACGCTGGACGGCGAGTTCAAGACCGGGCTGGCCGAGTGCGCCCGGCGCGAGCTGGTGACCAGCCACACCGCGTTCGGCTACCTGGCCGACCGCTACGAGCTGACCCAGATCGGCATCACCGGCATCGACCCGGAGACCGAGCCGTCACCGCAGCGCCTCGCCGGCGTGGCCGCCGAGGCCCGTGAGCACGGCACCACCACGATCTTCTTCGAGACCCTGGTCAGCCCCAAGGTGGCCGAGACCATCGCCAAGGAGGTGGGCGCGCAGACCGCGGTCCTGGACCCGATCGAAGGCCTCACCGACGAATCGGCAGACTACTTCTCGGTGATGCGCGCCAACCTGACCGCATTGAAGCTGGGCCTGGAGTGTTCATGAGCGTTATCGAGGTCGGTCACCTTGCGGTCGGCTACGACGGGCGGGAGGTCCTGCGGGACGTCTCGCTGAGCGTCACGGCCGGGGACGTCGTCGCGATCCTCGGCGCCAACGGCTCCGGCAAATCCACCCTGGTCCGGACGATCCTCGGCCTGGTCCCGTCCCGGCGGGGCGAGATCCAGCTGTTCGGGACGCCGCAGAAGCGGTTCCGGCACTGGGAGCGGATCGGCTACGTACCGCAGCGGCTCGGCGCCGGCAGCGGCGTGCCGGCCACGGTCGGCGAGGTCGTCGCATCAGGCCGGCTGGCCCGGCGCGGCGTTCTCCGTTTCCCCGGCAAGATCGACAAGGCGGCGGTACGGGACGCGCTGTCCGCGGTCGGGCTGCTGGACCGGATCGACGACCCGGTGACGACGCTCTCCGGCGGCCAGCAGCAGCGCACCCTGATCGCCCGGGCGCTGGCCGGCAAGCCGGACCTGCTGGTGCTGGACGAGCCGAACGCCGGGGTGGACGCGGCCAGCCAGGAGGCGTTCGCCGCGGCGCTGACCCGGTTCGCCGGTGACGGCGGGACGATCCTGCTGGTCCTGCACGAGCTGGGCCCGCTGCGGCCGCTGATCGGGCGGGCCGTGGTGGTGCACGACGGGCGGATCGCGTACGAGGGCACACCCCCCGAGCCGGCCGGTCACCACGCCGAGCCGGACCACGAACATCTGCACCCGCATGCCGAGGAGCTGAAGGTCGGCATCTGCGAGTGGGCGCCCACCGAGGGAACGAAGGCCTACTGATGGACCTGCTCACCCAGCCGTTCATGCAGCGGGCCCTGCTCGCCGCGATGATCATCGGGCTGGCCGCCCCGGCGCTCGGCATCTACCTGGTGCAGCGCCGCCTGTCCCTGATCGGCGACGGGATCGGGCACGTCGCGCTCACCGGCGTCGGGCTGGGCCTGCTCACCGGCAACGACCCGGTGTACACGGCGGTCATCGTGTCGGCTCTCGGCGCGGTCGGGGTGGAGCTGATCCGCGAGCGTGGCCGTACCTCCGGCGATCTGGCCCTGGCCATGCTCTTCTACGGCGGCATCGCCGGTGGCGTGCTGCTCGTCGGGCTGTCCGACGGCAGCGGCAACAGCAGCCTCATGCAGTACCTGTTCGGCTCCCCGCTGACCACCTCGGAGACCGACCTGGCCGTGATCGGCACGCTCGGCGCGGCGGTGCTGGCGGCCATGCTGTTCTTCCGCCCGGCCCTGTTCGCGCTCTGCAACGACGAGGAGTACGCACGGGTCAGCGGCCTGCCGGTGCGGCTCCTGAACATCCTGCTGGCGGTGACCACCGCGGTGACGGTGACGATCGCCATGCGTACCGTCGGATTGCTTCTCGTCTCCGCGATGATGGTCGTCCCGGTCGCCGCCGCCCAGCAGGTGACCCGCGGTTTCGTCAGCACCATGACGCTGGCCATGGTGATCGGCGTGAGCGCCGCCGGCGCAGGCGTCCTGGTGTCGGCCGAGGCGGACACCGCTCCCGGCGCGACCACCGTGCTGCTGGCCCTGGCCGTCTTCGTGGCCGCCGCGGTCGGTGGGACGGTCCGGCACCGGCTGCGCCGGCCCGCGCCGCAGCCGGTCGCGTCCGAGCCCCCGGATGTCGTGTTGCATGGCTGACCGCGACCTGCCTGTACCGTTGGCGAAACGATGACGACGACCACCGGTTACGAAGCGTACGAATCGGCGGGGGCGCTGCTGCGTGCTCTCTCCGCGCCGATCCGTGTCGCCATTGTGGTCGAGCTGGGCGTGGGCGAGCGCTGTGTGCACGATCTCGTGGAGAAACTCGGCGCCCCGCAGCCGCTGGTGTCGCAACACCTGCGGGTGCTGCGCGGCGCGGGGGTGGTGCGGGGTGTGCGACGGGGCCGGGAGATCGCATACTCCCTGGTGGACGAACATGTCGCCCACATCGTCGCCGACGCCGTGAGCCACGCCAGGGAGAGCCGACAGTGAACGCCGAGAGCCAGATCCGCAACACCAAGCAGCGCAGCGCGGTCAGCGCCGTCCTCGCCGAGACCGAGGGTTTCCACAGCGCCCAGGACCTGCATGCGATGCTGCGTGAGCGGGGCGAACGGGTCGGGCTCACCACCGTCTACCGGACGTTGCAGGGCCTGGCCGACGCCGGCGAGATCGACGTCATGCGGCCGCCGGGCGGGGAGCACCTCTACCGCCGGTGCAGCCAGGGCCACCACCACCATCTGGTGTGCCGGTCGTGCGGGCGGACCGTCGAGGTGCTCGGCCCGGCGGTCGAGTCGTGGGCGGACAAGGTGGCTGGTCAGCACGGTTTCGTCGACGTCTCGCACACCTTGGAGATCTTCGGCACCTGCCCGGAGTGCGCCGCCAAAGCCTGAGCCCCGCCGGGCGTGCGCCGCGGAGGGCTGACTGCGACGCTTGACGATGTGAAGCTCTATGCCGACCGCGTCCCCGTCGCCGTCCGCCAACTCGTCACCGACATCCTCGTCGTGCTCTGGGTCTACCTGTGGATAAAGGTCGCCCTGTGGATTCACGACGTGGTGGAGAAACTCGCCGTCCCCGGCCAGAAGCTGGAGAGCGCCGGCAGTGGCATCGCCGACAACCTGGCCGACGCGGGCGGCAAGGTGGGCCGGGTCCCGATCGTCGGTGACGAGCTGACGCAGCCGTTCAACGGCGCCGCCGACGCCGCCCGGTCGATCGCCGACGCCGGTCACCAGCAGCAGGAGTTCGTGGCCCAGCTGGCGCTGATCCTGCCCGCGATCGCGCTGTCGGTGCCGCTGGCCCTGGTGCTGTTCCTCTGGCTGCCGTTGCGGCTGCGCTGGGTCCGCCGGGCCGGGGTCGCGGCCGCGGTCCGCGACGATCCGGCCGGCCAGGACCTGCTGGCGCTGCGGGCGCTGGCCTCCCAGCCGCTGACCGAGCTGGCGAAGCTGGGCCCGGACATCGCACAGAGCTGGCGGGCCGGCGACTCCGAGGCGGTCGCCGCTCTGGCCGGTCTGGAACTGCGCCGTCTCGGCCTGAAACGGCGTTGACCCCGGCCGGCTCACACCGCTGTCACAACGCCGCCGTGACAGCGGTGCCGACCAGCCGGAACCGGGTCGCGTCAGTCGACGGCGGAGGCGGCGTCCTCGTCGTCGTCGCCCCACTCGCGGTGGGCGAACGGCAGGATGGCCCAGTAGGTGAGGAACCAGCCACCGGTGACGACGGTCAGCGGGATCGCCCACTTCCAGTCCAGCAGGTAGTCGGTGATCAGCAGGACGCTCGCCGTCATCGCGATCAGCATGAAGGCCAGACCGCCGGTGGCCATCTTGTGGGCGTACCGGACCAGCTCGGGTTTGCGGCCCTGCCGGAACAGCGCACGGTGGAACGCCACCGGCGAGATGATCATCGCGGTGGCGAAGGCCGCACTGATCAGCGCGACCACGTACGTGTCCTTCTGGAAATCGGTGACGTTCGGGAAGCCGCTGCTGAACGGCAGGGTCAGCAGGAACGCGAAGAGGATCTGCACGCCTGTCTGCGCGACCCGCAGCTCCTGGAGCAGGTCCGCGAAGTTGCGGTCCCAGCGCTGCTTCTCGGTCTCTCGGGGGGTGTGTGCATCGACCGCCATGACGCGCCGAATTCCCCGCCCGGGGCCTTGATCAAACGCCGACGCGGGCCAGGACGGCGTCGGCCAGCTCACGTGGCGCCTGTTCGGGCACCCAGTGGCTGACGCCGCGCATCGCGACGAGCTGGTAGTCGGCCCGCACCCAGTCCCTGGTACGCAGCGCCGCGGTCAGCCCGACCACCCCGTCCTTGTCGCTCCACACGTAGGTGGTCGGCACCGTCACCTCGCCGAGGTCGTCGATCTGGGACGTGTCGAAGGCCCGGTACCAGTTGAGGCCGCCGGTGAGCCGGCCCGGTTCGCGCATCGCCGCCACGTACTGTTCGGCGCGCATGCCGATCGGCCGGAGCATCAGCCGCAGCGCCAGGGCGTGCTGGGCGAGCAGCAGCCGCTCGGCGAACCGCCGCCGGAACACCTCGAAGTAGGCGAGCCGGGCCTTCTGGCTGGGCCGGACCCGGATGGCGAGCAGCAGCGCCCGCGGGTGCGGCACGGAGATCGCGGTGAGGGTCCGCACCCGGTCCGGGTGCCGGGCGGCCAGCTGCCAGGCCACCTGCGCGCCCCAGTCGTGGCCGACGACGTGCGCGCTGTCGAGGCCGAGCGAGTCGAGGACGGCGATGGCGTCGGCGGTCACCGACGACATGGTGTACGCGGCGACGTCGGCCGGGCGGGCGCCCGGGGAGCAGCCGCGCTGGTCGAGCGCGTAGGTCCGCAGCCCGGCCGCGTGCAGATGGGGCAGAACCAGGTCGAACTCCCGGGAATCCTGAGGAAAGCCGTGCAGCAGGAGGACCGGTTCACCATCCTCCGGCCCGCCCTCGTGAACGTCGAACGTCAATCCCTGGGCTTTGACCTCGATCACGTCGTCCCCTCCCTGTGATACCCCGCTACCAGGTGTTACGGTCATCGAAGCACATCCAATCCGACAGGGGAGCGCACTGCGCTGAGAGTGCGGGAAACCGCAGACCCTAGTACCTGATCTGGGTAATGCCAGCGCAGGAAGCTCGGTCTTTCTCCAGCCGCGTCGTGTCCTGGGCACTGTTGCCCGGGAAACACGGCGTGCGTCTCCTCCCGGTACCCACTGGGAGGCAGTCCAATGACATCAACCACCAATCGGTGGCGGACGATAGACATCGTCATCGCCTCCGTCATCGCCGTTGCGTTCGGCGTGATTTTCTGGGCCTGGGGCACGGTCTGGTCGATCACCGAGGGCGCCTTCGCGTTCTTCCCGCCGGCGCAGACCATCATCTACGGCATCTGGCTGGTCCCGGCCGTCCTCGGCGCGCTGATCATCCGTAAGCCTGGCGCTTCGCTCTACACCGAGCTGGTCGCGGCCACCGTGTCCGCGCTGCTCGGCAGCCAGTGGGGCGTCGACACGCTGGTGTCCGGCCTGATCCAGGGTCTCGGCGCCGAGCTGGCCTTCGCGCTGCTGCTCTACCGCAACTACCGGCTGCCGGCCGCGGTCCTGGCCGGCGCGCTGACCGGTCTCAGCGCGGCGTCCTACGACTTCGTCAAGTACACGGTCGGGATGGACCTCTGGTCGTACCGCATCCCGTACGCGGCGATCACCGTGCTCAGCGGCGCGATCCTGGCCGGCGCGGGCTCGTGGGCGCTGGTCCGGGCGCTCGCTCCGACCGGAGTGCTGGACCGGTTCGAAGCGGGCCGCGAACGGGCAACCGTCTGAGACATGAGTGACGTTCAGCTCCGCGGCTTCGGGTGGCGGCACGCCGGTCGCCGCTCGTGGGCGGTCCGCGGGCTGGATCTGGAGGTCCGGCACGGCGAGCGGGTGCTCCTGCTGGGTCCTTCCGGGGCCGGCAAGAGCACACTGCTCGCCGCGCTGGCCGGGCTGCTGCCCGAGGACTCCGGCGAGTCCGAGGGCACGATCCGGATCGACGGGCTCGACCCGCGCAAGGCACGCGAGCGGGTCGGCATCCTCTTCCAGGATCCGCAGACGCAGCTGGTGATGGCCCGCAGTGGCGACGACGTGGCGTTCGGCCCGGAGAACCGGGGAGTGCCGGCCGGTGAGATCTGGCCACGGGTGTCCGACGTGCTGGATCGCGTCGGTTTCCCGTACCCGATCAATCGTCCGACCTCGGCCCTCTCGGGCGGTGAGGCGCAACGCCTCGCTCTCGCCGGTGTGCTCGCGTTGCGGCCCGGTCTGTTGCTGCTCGACGAGCCGACCGCCAACCTGGACCCGCCGGGCGCCGCGCTGATCCGCGACGCGGTGGCCCGGGCCACCGGCCCGGACACCACGCTGATCATCGTGGAACACCGGGTCGCCGAGGCCCTTCCGCTGGTCGACCGGGTGGTGGTCCTGGAGCCGGGCGGCGGTGTCCGCGCCGACGGCTCACCCGAGGTGATCTTCGCCGCCTACGGCGACAAACTCGCTGACGAGGGTGTCTGGGTGCCGGGTTTCCAGGCCCCGCCGCTCAAGTCGAAAACCAAGACCACCCTTGATCTGGTACGCACGGAGCGCGCCGAAGTCCGCGGACGCCTCGGCCCGGTCACCATCGGAGCCGGAGCGGGCGAGGTCCTGGCCGTGACCGGGCCGAACGGCGCCGGCAAGTCGACCCTGGCGCTGCTGCTCGGCGGGCTGCTCGCACCCACGGCCGGGCGGGTCGAGGCGTTCGGGGACAGCCGGCCGCCGCACCGGTGGCGGGCCGCGACGCTGGCCGGCCGGATCGGGTCGGTCTTCCAGAACCCGGAACACCAGTTCGTCACATCCCGGGTCACCGACGAGCTCGCCCTCGGCCCCAGACGGCTCGGGCGCTCCCCCGCCGAGGTCGACCGGATCGTCGGCGAGCTGCTGGAACGGCTCCGGCTGGACCGGCTGGCCGGGGCCAACCCCTACACCCTCTCCGGCGGGGAGGCCCGGCGCCTGAGCGTGGCCACCGCGCTGGCCACCGCGCCGCGGCTGCTGGTGCTCGACGAACCCACGTTCGGCCAGGACCGGCGCACCTGGCGGGAACTGGTCGACCTGCTCGCCGGCCTGCGCGACGAGGGACACGGGATCGTCGCCGTCACGCATGATGACGCGTTCGTCCGTACCCTCGCCGATCGAACCGTCTCGCTCGGCGCACCGGAACCGGACCCGCTGCCTCGACGGACGCGGCCGTGACCGGTTCTTCCCGCCGTCCTGGAAGGACGCCGCTGTGAGCCTCTCGTTCGCGCCGGTCGCCGATCCGGCGGCGCCGCTGGCCCGCCGCAACCCGGTCGCGAAGGTCGGCGCCGCGCTGCTCTTCTCGATGCCGCTGATCGCCACCATGGATCCGTTCACGCCGGCCGTCGCGCTCGCCGTCGAACTGCTGGTCCTGCCGTTCTTCGGGGTACGGCCCGGCGCGCTGGCCCGGCGGGCCACGCCGCTGCTGCTGGCCGCCGTGGGGATCCTGATCACGATGGTGCTGTTCGCCGCCGATCGCGGCGGTGAGCTGCTGGTGTCGCTCGGTCCGGTCGACGTCACCACCGGGGTGCTGTCCACGGCGGGCGCGCTGAATCTGCGGATCTTCGCGGTGGCGCTGCCGGGCATCGTGGTGTTCGCCACCACCGACCCGACCGACCTGGCCGACGCGCTGGTACAGAATGCGAAAGCCCCGGCCCGGTTCGCGATCGGGGCGCTGGCCGCGTTCCGCCTGGTCCCGCTGCTCGGTGACGAGTGGCGGTCGCTCAGCCTGGCCCGCCGCGCCCGCGGTGTCGACGCCGGCCGCAACCCGGTCGCCCGCGTGCGGCTCTTCGTGTCGACGGCGTTCGCGCTGCTGGTCGGCGCGTTGCGGCGCGGGGTGCGACTGGCGGTGGCGATGGACGCGCGCGGTTTCGACGCCGAGACCCCCCGGACGTACGCCCGCCGCCAGTACTTCACCGCCGCCGACACCGCCCTGCTCGTCCTGTCGCTGCTGACAGCGGCCCTGATCATCGCCGTCTCGGTGCTGCTCGGCCACTTCCACCCGGTCGTCTGACCGCCGGCCGTCGCTCAGCCGCCTTCGGCAGTGCTCAACGCTGTGCACTCTTCGCCTCGGCGTCACGGAACCGACAGCGGGTGTTGTCCTGTTCGGACGAGGGTGACCGCCATGGGTCACGGCCACGATCATCTTCACGACCACTCGCACGCCACAGCCACCGGGGGCGACCTCCCCGAGGCTCTCGATCTCTCGGTTCCCACCGCCGAACTGTCGCCGTCCGACGCGTCCCGCCGCCGCTTCCTGCTCGGCGCGGGCCTGCTCGGCGCCGGCGCGGCGGCCTCCGTGCTCGCCCAGCCGGGCGCCGCCGAGGCCGCCGGGCTCCCGCACACCCACGACCCGGTGGGCGGCGGCACCGGCAAGGGCGGTTTCCGCTGGCTCGCCGGCGACCACCACATCCACACCCAGTACAGCTCGGACGCCCAGTACCGGGTGCTCGACCAGGCACAGAAGGGCCACGCCTACGGCCTCGACTGGCTGGTCATCACCGACCACGGCAGCGCCACCCACGCCAAGATCGGTGTCGACAAGGTCAACCCGGACATCGTCAAGACCCGCTCGGCACTTCCCTCGCTGCTGACCTTCCAGGGTCTGGAGTGGAACATCCCGGCCGCCGAACACGCGACCGTCTTCGTCCACCCCGGCCGGCACGAGGTCGACGTCCTCAAGCAGTTCGAGAACGCGTACGACGGCTCGCTGCTGCCCTCGACGAACACCGCCGCCCAGAACGAGGCGCTGGCCGTCGCCGGCATCCAGTTCCTCGGTGAGCAGGTCCGCAAGCGCAAGATCGACGGGGCGCTGTTCTTCGCCAACCACCCGGCCCGGCGCGGCATCGACTCCCCGCACGAGATCCGCAACTGGCGCGACGCCGACCCCACGGTCGCCGTCGGTTTCGAGGGCGCGCCCGGCCACCAGGCGGCCGGCATCCCCGCCCCGAACGGCCGCGGCGGCGCCCGTGGCTACTACGACAACAACCCGTCGGCGGCGTCGTTCCCCGGGTACCCGCTGGAGAGCTACCGCACGTGGGGCGGCTTCGACTGGATGACCGCCACCGTCGGCGGACTCTGGGACAGCCTCCTCGCCGAGGGCAAAGCGTGGTGGATCACCGTCAACTCGGACAGCCACGTCAACTATCTCGACCAGACCGGCCGCGGCCCGGGCAGCGACTTCGACGCCAACGGCAAGTACAACGACCCGGTCTACACCGGCACGGTCAACACGACAGCCGGCGACTTCTGGCCCGGCTACTACGGCCGGACCAACGTGGGCGCGTCGTCGTTCTCGTACAAGGCGGTCATGGACGGCCTCCGCGCCGGCCGGATCTGGGTCGACCACGGGCGCCTGATCAAAAACCTGGATGCGCGGGTACGGGTGACCGGCGACCGCCGCGACCACACCGGAACCCCGCTCGGTGGCGTCCTCCAGGTCAAGCGCGGCACCTCCACCGAACTGGTCCTCGACATCGATCTCCAGGACGTGCCGAACTGGGCCGGTTTCGTGGCCGCTCTCAAGCGGGTCGACGTCATCGTCGGCACCGTCACCGGCCCGGTCACCGACAAGGACACCTACACCACCCCGGACACCCGGGTGGTCAAGTCGTTCGAGGTCACCAAGAGCAGCGGACGGGTCACCTTCACCTATGACCTGGGCCGCCTCGACAAGCCGTTCTACCTGCGGGTTCGTGGCACCGACGGCAACCGCACCCAGCCCGGCCTGCTCGGCGCGGCGGTCGACCCGTACGGCCCGCAGCTCGACGTGGTCGGCGCCGCCGATCCGTGGGGCGACCTGTGGTTCTACACCAACCCCATCTGGGTCCTGCCCCGATGACGCCGTACCCGGCAACCGGAGCTCCGGCCGCTTCCGCGGCCGGGGCCACCCGGCCCGTCCCCGCCCACCCTTCTCCAGCCGCCACCACCCGGCCCGTCCCCGCCCACGCCGGGGCCGGTCCCTCCCCCGGCGGGGCCGACTCTTCTCCCGTTGGGTCCGGCCCTTCTCCCGCCGGGTCCGGCTCTTCTTCCACCGGGTCTGGCTCTTCTTCCACCAGGTCCGGCTCTTCTTCCACCGGGGCCGCCCGGATAGTCGGAGTGAGCCTGGGGCATGCCACGCTCGCGGAGGCCGATCACTGGATCCAGACGCTGGCGCCGGCGCCGGTGCTCGCCTGCACGCACCTGGTGCGCGAACCGTTCCCCCACGTCGCGATCAGCCTGCTCACCGCGCACACCTTCGCGACCGCTCCGGACCTCGAACCGGCCGTAGCCGCTGCCGCGACCGGACAATTCGGACGAGCGGTCCGGTTCCCCGGTGTCGAGCGCCTGACCGGCGCACTCACCGTCAGCGAAATCCTCCAGCGCAGCTCGATCGCCCGTGTCGAGGTGCTCGGCAGCGGCCCGGCCACTCCGGACACGATCGTCGAGACCGGCGATTTCGTGCGCCCTCAGTTCCGGGACGGCGAACTGATCCTGATCACCACACCGGCCGCCGGCGGAACCCTGGTCCCATTCGAGACCCGAAACCCGACCCCCTGCTGCACCGACCACTGACCACCAGCCGTCGCCCACAACTGTTAAACCCCACCCAGAACCACCGTGAACGACGGCTGGCGGGCTCAGCCGTCGCCCACAACTGCTAAACCCCACCCAGAACCACCGTGAACGACGGCTGGCGGGCTCAGCCGTCGCCCACGACTGCTAAACCCCACCCGGAACCACCGTGAGCGACGGCTGGCGGGCCTGGGTTTCGCGCGCGCGGACGGCGTACCGGATGGCTCGCTCTTCGGGATGGGGTGTGTGCGGTGACCGGGACGCATTGCCGGGCCCATAGGGTTGCCGCATGTCTCGTCACCCCCTGCCGCAGCTGCTGGCCGAGGCACGTAGCGGCGTGCTGGTGTTCAGCGTCACTCCGCCGCGGCGCAGCGCCACCGAGGAGCGGATCAAGGAGATCGCCGAGGTCACGCTCGACCGGCTGACCGCGCTCGACCTTGACGGCCTGATCCTGTACGACATCGACGACGAGTCGGACCGGAACCCGGACGACAGGCCGTTCCCGTATCTGCCGACGCTCGACCCGGGCCGCTACTACGCCGAGCACCTGACCGGCTGGCGGCAGCCGGTGATCATCTACAGGTGTGTCGGGAAGTATTCCGAGGACGAGCTCCGCGACTGGATGAGCGGTGCCGACTCGCGGGTTCTGAGCGTTTTCGTCGGCGCGTCGTCAGGTGGCAAGGAGGTCCGCACCGGGCTGCGCCGCGCCCAGGAGCTGCGCGCCGAGGTGCGCCCGGACCTGCCGCTCGGCGCCGTCGCGATCGGTGAGCGCCCCGACGAGCACCTGCGCATGCTGGCCAAGCAGGATCGCGGCGCCTCGTTCTTCGTGAGCCAGGTCGTCTATCACGTCAACGACATGAAGAACCTGCTCAGCGACTACTTCTACGAGTGCCGGGCCCGGAGCGCCGCCCCGCGGACGGTGATCTTCACGCTGTCGCTGTGTGGGTCGTTGAAGACGCTGGAGTTCGTCCGGTGGCTGGGTGTCGACGTCCCCCGCTGGCTGGAGAATTCGATCAGGCACGCGGACGATCCACTCGCCGAGTCCTACCGGCAGTGCTTGGCGATCGCCCGCGACCTGATCGATTTCTGTGAGCACCTGGGTCTGCCTTACGGCTTCAACATCGAGAGCGTGTCGATCCGCAAGGCCGAGATCGAGGCCAGCATCGATCTGGCCGCCGAGGTGTCCGGGATGCTTCGCTACCGGCGCTGATCGATTTCGGCCATCTCCTCGGCGGTGAGCCGCAGTGCCCCGGCGGCGATGTTCTCCTCCAGGTGAGCGACGTCGCCGGTGCCCGGAATCGCCAGCACGTGCCTGCCCTGCTGCAATGTCCAGGCGAGCCGGACCTGATGCCCGGTGACCCCACGAGCCGCAGCGATCCGCCACTCGGCGCCGCTACCCTCATTCCCGGCCCGGGCCTCGATCGCCGCTCTCGGTTGCGGGCCGTCCTCGCGGGTGGCGCCGGCGATCGTGAAGAACGGCACGAAGGCGATTCCCTCCGCACCGCATTTCCGGAGCAGCTCGAAATGCCGGCGCAGGTCCGCGGCGAAGGCGTTCTGTACACAGACGACAGGCGCGATCCGACGTGCCGCCTCGACGTGTTCCCAGCGCACATTGGAGAGCCCGAGGTTGCGAATCAGCCCTTCGGCACGCATCTCGGCGAGCATCCCGAACCGTTCGGCGACATCATCCGGCTCGGCCGGCCGGACGATCCGCAGATTGACCAGGTCGAGCGCCTCCACTCCCAGCCGGCGCAGATTGTCCTCCACCTGATGACGCAGGCGTTCCGCGGTGACTGCTTCACCCCAGCTGCCGTCCGGCAGGCGATCCGGTCCGACTTTCGTCGCGATGAAAAGCCCTTTCGGGTACGGCCGGAGCCCGTCCCGAATCAGTTCCGCCGCATACCGAACATCCCCCGTTTCCCCGTCGAGAATCCCCCCGGGCGAGAAGTAGAACGCCGCAGTGTCGATGTGATCGACGCCGAGCTCAACGGCTCGCCGCAACACCCGAACCGCAAGTTCCCGATCGTTCCGAACGGTGAGCCGCATCGACCCGAACCCCATCCGGTTGACGACCCGGTCCCCGAGCCGCCACTGCCCCGCCACTGACGCATCGATTCGCTCCGCTACCACCCGGCGAACCTACGCAGCCCTTCCCCCAGCCGCACTCCACCACCGACCCGATACCGACAAAGGCCGATAGCTGATAGTTTTCAGACAGTGAGATGAGGGTCAGTCGATCGTCCCCGGCTCTGCGATCCATCGCACCGGCTGACCGGTCACCTCAGCAACGCTCACGAAGTCACGGTCATAATGGAGCAACGTCAAGCGATGCTGTTCGGCCGTGACCGCGGTGAGAAGATCGACCGCACCCGCCGATCGATGCGCCCCTTTCTCGGACAGCGCATCCTGCAGTCGGTAGGCCTTTTTGAAAGCGCCGTCCGGCATGACCACCCAGCTGAACATCCGCCGGAGAAGCTTCTGCTGACGACCACGATCAGCATGAGAACGAGCCGTGTAGAGCATCTCGATCTCCGTGATGTCGCACGTTGCGATCAATCCGTCCGTCACCGTCGCGTCCCACTGCTCGAGAACATCGGGATTACGGAGCAATCGAACCAGTGCGCTCGTGTCGATCAGGAACTCAGCCGTGTTCAACGGCGGTTGCGCTTGTCGAGCAGCTCATCGAACTGGCCGGTCTTGGCGATCTCCACCATCTCGGCGAGTGCCCTGGCTCGCTGGGCACGGGCGGCGGCATCACGCAGAGCTGCATTGACGGTGTCGCCCGTGGTCGTCGTCCCGAACCACTCCGCCGCGTCGGCCAGCGCATCGTCATCAAGATCGACCAGGTTTTTGGTCATCAGGTCTCCCATGCAGCGATCAGCTCCCTAAGCATAGTTCATCTAGTCACAGTCCAACTGGTCTTTGACCTAGACTAGTCGCTTGCATTGATCGACTCAAGCCGGCGAGGGCTGGGAGGATGGGGGCATGCTGGTTGCCTTTTCCGTGACGCCCATCGGGGCCGGTGACTCCGTGGGGGACGCCGTCGCCGAGGCGGTCCGTGTGGTTCGCGCCTCCGGGCTGCCGAACCGGACCGATGCCATGTTCACCACCATCGAAGGCGAGTGGGACGAGGTGATGGCCGTGGTCAAGCAGGCCGTCGACGCCGTCGCGAAGGTCTCGCCGCGGGTCAGTCTCTCGCTGAAGGCGGATGTCCGGCCGGGTGTCACCGGCGCGCTGACCGCCAAGGTCGAGCACATCGAGCGGGTGCTGGCCGAGTGAGACGACTGGTGATGTGGGACATCGACTACACCCTGCTGCGCGGCGGCGGGGTGGCGTCGACGGCCTGGAAGGCGGCGTTCACCGAGGTGACAGGTGTGCCGTGGCAGGACACGCCGATCTTCGGCGGGCGCACCGACACGGACATCTGCACCGAGGTGTTCGCCTCGCACGGGGTGACCGACTGCACGCACGAGCGGTTCTTCGCCCGCTACGTGGAGGTGGTGCACGCGGCCCGGCACGAGTTCGCCGAGCAGGGCCGCCTGATGCCCGGGGTCCGTGCGGTGCTGGACCACCTGGGGCACGACCCGGACGTGGTGCAGACCCTGGTGACCGGCAACGTCCCGCAGGTGGCGGCGATGAAGGTGGCGGCGTTCGGCCTGGACGGCGCGTTCGACGCGGAGATCGGCGGTTACGGCACCGACGACAGTGTCCGGGCGACCCTGGTGCGCCGGTGCCTGGAGCGGGCTCGCGCCAAATACCGCGAGGACTTCCGCCCGGTGGTGATCGGCGACACGGTGAACGACGTGACGGCGGCGCTGGCGAACAACGCCGTGGCGATCGCGGTGGCGACCGGCGCGACCACGGCGGCCGAGCTGACCGCCGCGGGCGCGCATGTGGTGCTGCCGGACCTGAGCGACCTGGAGGCCGCGGTGACGGCCCTTACAACCTGAGCTCCGGCGGCGAACCGGTCCACCGGAGCTGCTCGGGCAGGTGGGACAGGTCGTTGAAGACGATCACCCGGGTCCGCCCGCTGGGGAAGTACCTGATCACGGTGAGCCCGGTGTTGGCCGGGATGACGTCCCGCCACCGTGGCTCGGGTGTCTCCAGCGCGTCCCGGACGAACCACGCCACCTGGAAGGCGTGCGTGATCACCAGCTCATGCCGCTCGACGTCGAACGGGCCGGTGAACTTGGCGATCATCGCGGCGGACGCGGCCGGCTCGTCGGTCGGGAAACGATCGTCGAGCTCGTCGGCCACCTGCACCGGCACACCGGGCAGGTGGGCCGACACGATCGCGGCGGTCCGCACCGCCCGGGGCAGCGGGCTGTGGCTGATCGCCGCGAACGGGACCCCGCTGAGCCGTTCACCGAGGAGGGCGGCCTGCTGCTCGCCGGCGGCGCTCAGCCCGGTCTCGTCGGAGGTGGCCTCGGCGTGCCGGGCGATCCAGAGGTGCCGGACTCCGCTCACGTGGGGCTGACCGGGTTGGGCAGCGCCCCGCCGAACCGCCTGTCCCGCTGGGCGAAGAGCTCACACGCATACCAGAGGTGGCGGCGGTCGAAGTCGGGCCAGAGCGTGTCCAGGTAGACCATCTCCGCATACGCCGACTGCCAGAGCAGGAAGTTCGACGTACGCTGCTCGCCTGATGGCCGCAGGAACATGTCCACCTCGGGGATCTCCGGGTGGTAGAGGTATTTGGCGATGGTCTTCTCGGTGACCTTGTCGGCCTTGAGCTTGCCGGCCGCCACGTCCCGGGCGATGGCCGCGGCCGCGTCGGCGATCTCGGCCTGGCCGCCGTAGTTGACGCAGAACTGGAGCGTCAGCTTGGTGTTGTGCCGGCTCATCTCCTCGGCGGTCTGCAGCTCGGAGATGACGCTCTTCCACAGCCGCCCGGCCCGCCCGGACCAGACGACCCGCACGCCGAGGTCGACGAGCTGGTCACGGCGGCGGCGGATGACGTCGCGGTTGAAGCCCATCAGGAAGCGCACCTCCTCGGGCGAGCGCTTCCAGTTCTCGGTGGAGAAGGCGTACGCCGAGAGATACGGCACACCGATCTCGATGGCGCCCTCGATGGTGTCGAAGAGCGAGTGCTCCCCCTGCTCGTGCCCCTTGGTCCGGGAGAGCCCGCGCTCCTTGGCCCAGCGGCCGTTGCCGTCCATGACGATCGCCACGTGTTTCGGCAGGGCCGCGGAGGGCAACTGGGGTGGCCGGGCGCCGGAGATGTGTGGGGTGGGCGGACGCGGGCTCAAGGTTTCAACTCCCGTCGATCGACAAGCGGGAGCGAGCGCAGCGCCCGCTCCATGTGCCATTGCAGGTGGGCGGCGACGAGCCCGCTGCACTCGCGGCGCACCGACGGCGCGGACGCGTCCGCCACCGCCCAGTCGCCGGAGGTGAGGGCGGACATCAGGCCGAGGGTGTCGGGGCTGGGGTGGGCGGACCCGGGCGGCCGGCAGTCGGGGCAGACCGAGCCACCGGCCGGGACCGAGAACGCCGCGTGCTGCCCGGCGGTGCCGCAGACCGCGCACTCGGTGATCGCCGGCGCCCACCCGGCGAAGGCCATCGCCCGGAGCAGGTAGGCGTCGAGCACCAGGGCGCCCGGATGCTCGCCGGCGGAGAGCGCCTTGAGCGCCCCCAGGGTGAGCTGGAACAGGCGCAACGCGGGCTCCCGCTCGACCGGGGTGAGCCGCTCGGCGGTCTCGCAGATCGCGCTGGCCGCGGTGTATCGCGGGTAGTCGGTGAGGAAGTTCTTGCCGTAGAGCGTGACCGCCTCGACCTGGCTGACCGAGTGCAGCGCGCTGCCCAGGCCCTCGGGGGATCCGGCGAGCTGGAGGTCGATGTGACCGAACGGCTCGAGCCGGGCGCCGAAGCGGGACGACGTGCGGCGCACGCCCCGGGCGACGGCCCGCAACCGGCCGTGGCGGCGGGTCAGCAGGGTGACGATCCGGTCGCTCTCGCCGAGTTTCTGCACACGCAGGACCACCGCGTCGTCGCGGTAGAGCTGGCGGCGGTATCCGGCGGGCACCCCGCCATTCTGCCCCCTGCCTACGACAGACCCTGACCCGGATCTCAGGGTCGTCTAGGGGACGGGACCGATGGTTTCCAGGGGCCCACCAAAATAGCGTCAGGACATGACCCGCAGAGTTGCCCTGATCCTCGCCGCCGCCGTCTCGGCGGGCGCCCTCGCCGGCTGTGACGGCGTGGTGGGCGCTCGGATGACCTTCGACGACACCGAGACCGCCAAGGTCACCGAGGTCGTGCTGACCGGTGGCGCCAGCAACGTCACGGTGGAGTCGGACGCCTCGGCGACCGAGACCCACATCCGCCGGGTGATCTACGGCGGCACCGATCCGGGCGGCTCCTACACGCTGGCCGGCGGGGTGCTCACCCTGGACGGCGACTGCGGCCGTGACTGCCGGGTCGACTTCGTGGTCACCACCCCACCGGGGGCCGCGGTGAAAGGTGAGCTGCGTTCCGGCGACGTGATGCTGCGCGGGACCGGCGCGGTCGACCTGAAACTGACCTCCGGCGACGTGATGGTGGAGAGCAGCTCCGGCCTGGTGAAGGTGCGGACGACCTCGGGCGATCTGAATGTGATCGGCGGCTCCGAGGTCAACCTCGAGTCGAATTCCGGCAATCTCTCGGTGATGGACGCGACCGGGCCGGTGACCGCCAAGGCGGCCTCCGGCGACATCGATCTCAAGCTGACCGCGGCGGCGTCGGTGACCGCGTCGGTGAACAGCGGTGACATCAATCTGATGGTGCCGTCCGGCGACTACCGGGTGCGCGCGGTGACCGGCTCCGGCGACAAGAACGTCATCGGGATCACCGACAACCCGACCTCGGACAAGGTGCTGGAGCTCCGGACCGGCGGTGGCGACCTGATGGTCACCGGAGGCTGACGGCCGGCTCCGGCTCGCGGGGGCCGGCCGGAGCCGGTGAAACGGGGATGGGGATCCGCCGGCCGGGCAGCAGCACCGGGGGCCGGCCGGCGGCCACGTCCTCGATCCAGCCGAAAAGGAGGACGAACCCGGTCAGCAGGACAGCGACGACGGTGAGCCGCCAGCTGATCCCGACCCAGCCGATGATCGGCAGGCCGTGCCGCTCGCCGAACTGGGTGACCGCCACGACCACCGGCACGTGCCAGAGGTAGATCGTGAGGGCGCGGGCGTTGAGCACGGTGAGCACCCGGTTCCCGCTGATCACCGGCCGGAGGCAGCCGAGCACGACCAGGATGAACGCGGCCGACCAGAGGGCGTTGCCGAGCGGGATGTCGTTGAGGTCCCAGCCGCGCGGGCCGGGGTGGGTGGTGATCCAGGCGAAGGCCGCGACGGTGACCGCGGCCGCGATGCCGAGCAGCCGGCGGCGGCCCAGTCGTTCCAGGTGGCCGTCGTGGTGGGCGAAGCCGAGCAGCCATGCCCCGCCGTAGAGGGCGAGGCTCTGCGCGACCGGCGGCACGGTCCGCCCGGCCATCGTGATCACGATCAGGGCGAGGTACGGCGTGAGGATCGTGGCCAGCGGAAACCGGCGGTAGACGGGCAGCACCAGCGGCGAGAGCAGCACCATCCAGAGGAAGTCACGCAGATACCAGGTGTGGCTGAGGCCCTGGACCCACCAGCCGGTGGCCTCCGGCGTGTCGATCGGAAATCCCCAGAGCAGGAGCATCGTGTTCCAGCTGGAGGTGCCGGTGGCCAGCATGACGGTGACCGCGATCGCGGCGAGCACCCACAGTGACGGCAGCAGGCGGCGGAGCCGGCGCTCGACCGCCCACACCCCGAACCGGTCGAGCGAGGCCGCCATGAGCGACCCCGCCAGCGCGAACATGACCGACATCGCTGGGAGGACCACGGTGAACGCGGCCCACCCGGTGATGTGGTAGATCACGACCCGGACGGTAGCCACGGCACGCAGCAGGTCCAGGTACCGATTTCGCATGGACCAAGGTGTTACCCGCGCCGAGTCAACCTGTGCAAACTATGGTGAAGTTCACCATAGTCAGAGAATGTCCAAGTTTCGATCAGAAACCGAGCTTACGCAGCTGTTTGGGGTCTCGCTGCCATTCCTTGGCCACTCGAACGTGCAGGTCCAGGTAGACCCGACGACCGAGGAGCTGTTCGATCTCCGCGCGGGCCTTCGTGCCGACCTCCTTGAGCCGTGCGCCACGGGTGCCGATCACGATCGACTTCTGGCTGTCACGCTCCACATAGATGTCCGCGAAGATCCGGGTGAGGTTGCCCTCGACCAGCATCTCCTCGACGAGCACGGCGATCGAGTGCGGCAGTTCGTCGCGGACGCCCTCCAGCGCCGCCTCGCGGATCAGCTCGCCGATCAGGACCTGCTCCGGCTCGTCGGTGAGCACGTCGTCCGGGTAGAGCTGTGGCGACTCGGGCATGTGCCGGACCATGACGTCGGTCAGGATCTCCACCTGATGCCCGGAGACCGCGCTGACCGGGACGATGTCCGCGAAGTCGTACAGCTCGGACACCGCGAGCAGCCGCTGGGCCAGGGTCTGCGGGTCGACCAGGTCCACCTTGGTCACCACCGCGATGACCTTGGCCTTCAGCTCGCTGATCTCCGACGAGATGAACCTGTCGCCCCGCCCGATCGGCTCGTCCGCCGGGAAGCACACGCCGATCACGTCGACCTCGCTCCACACCTCACGGACCAGGTCGTTCAGCCGCTCGCCGAGCAGCGTCCGGGGGCGGTGCAGACCGGGGGTGTCGACCAGCACGAGCTGCGCGTCCGGCCGGTGCAGGATGCCGCGGATCACATGCCTGGTGGTCTGCGGCTTGTTCGAGGTGATCGCGATCTTCTGGCCGACGATGGCGTTGGTCAGGGTCGACTTGCCGGCGTTCGGCCTTCCGACAAAACAGGCAAAACCCGCACGGTAGACGTCGTCTTGCGGTGCAGCGGCCCGCGCGGCCTTGTGCCGGTGCTTCTTGACCCTTTGTGGAGTACGGACGTCGCCTTCGACAGAAGCACCACCCCGTCCCCGGGAGCTGCCGGTGCCGCCCGCCTTACCCGTAGGCCCGGCTGACGCCCCGTTTCCACGGGGCGCCGGCCCGCCTCTGCCTCCGGCGGAGCCGCCTTCACCCGTACCGGATGCGGGGTTTGATCTTGTGGGTTTGCGTCCGCCCTGCTCCTCGGCCCGGCGGGCCGCCCGGCGTTCCTGCCGCCGCTGCTCGTTGCGCTCGCCGGCGGTGAGACGCCGCTCACCTTGATCCCCGGAGGCCGGACGCCGTTCCGGCTTCTCGCCGGCCATCACTGGACCGTGCCGGACAGCGCGCCGTCCGGGCCCGCCAGGTGCACCGGCGCGTCGGCCGCGAGGTCACGCACCGCCGCGAGGCCCGCGCTCTCCAGCGAGGACGCCTCGGTGACGACCGCGGCCGCCTCCAGCCGGGTGGCCCCGGACGACACGGCCTGCGCCACGGCGAGCTGGAGCGCGCTGAGCGAGAGGCTGGTCAGTTGCACCGAAGCGGCCGCGTAGGTGCGGCCGTCCTGGTCGCGCACCGCAGCGCCCTCGGCCGCACCCACCCGGGTCCGGGAATGGCGCGCGAGGGTCACCAGCTTGGCATCCTCGGCGCTCAGCGCATTGTCGGCAACGATCTGGTCAGGCATCGGCGGGTTGTCTTTCCTCGTTCTCGGCTACGTTCTCATCGTCCTGCGCGGCCCCCGGCTCCGGACGGATCCGGCGCACCAGCACCGAGTCGATCCGGTTCCGTCGGCCGGTGGTGCCTTCGGCGGTCAGGTGCAGGCCCCTGACCTCGGCTTTCGCGCCCGGGATGGGCACCCGGCCGAGGGTCTGCGCGAGCAGGCCACCGACCGTCTCGACCTCGTCGGCGGGCAGCTCGACACCGAACACGTCGCCGAGGTCCTCGATCGGGAGGCGGGCCGCGACCCGGACCGCACCGTCGTCGAGGTGCTCGATCGGCGGGCGCTCGACGTCGTACTCGTCGGTGATCTCGCCGACGATCTCCTCCAGGATGTCCTCGATGGTGACCAGGCCGGCGGTGCCACCGTACTCGTCGACCACGATGACCAGGTGGTTGCGGGCGGCCTGCATCTCGGAGAGCAGGTCGTCGACGGGTTTCGACTCGGGCACGAAGTTCGCCGGGCGCATCGCCTCGGCGACCGCCTGCGAGGTCGCGGCCGGATCACCGTTCTGCGTGCGCCGGATCACGTCTTTCAGATACAGCACACCCAGCACGTCGTCGACGCTCTCGCCGATCACCGGGATCCGGGAGAACCCGGACCGCAGGAACAGGTAGAGCGCCTGCTGGAGGGTCTTCGGCGCCTCGATCCACACCATGTCGGTACGCGGGACCATCACCTCACGGGCGATGGTGTCACCCAGCGTGAACACGGAGTGGATCATCTCGCGCTCGCCGTGCTCCACCACACCGCGCTGCTCGGCCAGGTCGACCAGCTCACGCAGCTCCACCTGGCTGCCGAACGGGCCCTCCGGGAACCCCTTACCGGGAGTCACCGCGTTACCGATCAGGATCAGCAGCTTGGCGAGCGGGTTGAGGACCCGGCCCAGCCAGCGCACCAGCGGGGCGGTCGCCCGGCCCACCGCGTACGCGTGCTGGCGCCCCAGGGTCCGCGGGGCCACCCCCACCACGACGAAGCTGACCAGTGTCATCGCGCCCGCCGCCACCAGCGCGGCCCGCCAGCCGACCTCCCACGTGTCGACCGCCACCAGGGTCACCAGCGTGGTCGCGGTCAGTTCGCAGAGCAGGCGCAGCAGGAGCAGCAGGTTGACGTAGCGCACCACGTCGGAGGCGACCGCGGCCAGCGCGCCGGCGCCCCGTTTCCCCTCCCGGGCCAGCTCGGTGGCCCGGGCGTGGGAGACGGTCGCCAGCGCGGCATCCGTCATCGAGGCCAGGCCGGCGAGGAGCACCAGCAGGACCGCGAGGGTGATCAGTTGCAGATCCGGTAGGCCGGCCGAGGCGGGGTCCATGATCAGCCGGCTTTGCGTCCGGCTCGCCAGCTCTGCAGAAGCTTGTTCTGCAGAGCGAACATCTCCCGCTCCTCATCCGGCTCGGCATGGTCGTAGCCGAGCAGGTGCAGGGCGCCGTGCACGGTGAGCAGGTGCAGCTCGTCGGCGGCGGCGTGCCCGGCGACGGTCGCCTGCTTGGCGGCCACCTCCGGGGAGAGCACGATGTCGCCGAGCAGCGCCGGCTCGCCGGCCCCGGACTCGCCGGGGCCGTGGTCGACGCTGCCCTCGTCCATCGGGAAGGCGAGCACGTCGGTCGGGCCATCGCTGCCCATCCACCGATGGTTCAGCTCGGCCATGTAGTCGATGTCGACGAGCAGGATCGACAGCTCGGCGAGCGGGTTGACCCCCATCTCGTCCAGGGCGTGCCGGGCGACCGCGAGAATCGCGTCGGTGTCGACCTCGACTCCCGACTCGTTGGCGATCTCGATGGACATAGTGGTGCGATTACCCCTTGTGTATCAGCGCCGTCGGCCCGGCGTCCGGCCACCGCTGGCGGCCCGGCCCGGCACGGCGTGGACGGATTGTGCTGTCTGCTGCTCCTGCGCCGCGTCGAACCGCGCATAGGCGTCGACGATCTCGGCGACCAGACGGTGCCGCACCACGTCGGAGCTGGACAGCTCCGCGAAGTGCACGTCCTCCACGTCGCGCAGGATCTCCCGCACGATCCGGAGACCGCTGGTGGTGCCGCCGGGCAGGTCGACCTGGGTGACGTCGCCGGTGACCACGATCTTCGCCCCGAACCCGAGACGGGTCAGGAACATCTTCATCTGCTCGGGCGTGGTGTTCTGCGCCTCGTCCAGGATGATGAAGGCGTCGTTGAGAGTGCGGCCACGCATGTACGCCAGCGGCGCGACCTCGATCGTCCCGGCCGCCATCAGGCGCGGGATGGTCTCCGGGTCGAGCATGTCGTGCAGGGCGTCGTAGAGCGGCCGCAGATACGGGTCGATCTTCTCGGTCAGCGTGCCGGGCAGGAAGCCCAGCCGCTCCCCCGCCTCGACCGCCGGCCGGGTCAGGATGATCCGGTTGATCTGCTTGGCCTGGAGCGCCTGCACCGCCTTGGCCATCGCCAGATACGTCTTACCGGTGCCGGCGGGGCCGATGCCGAAGACGATCGTGTTCTTGTCGATGGCGTCGACGTAGTGTTTCTGCCCCAGGGTCTTGGGCCGGATGGTGCGCCCGCGCCGGGACAGGATGTTGAGGGTGAGCACCTCGGCCGGCCGCTCGGAGGTGTTCTCCTGGAGCATCCGGAGGGTGCGGCGGACGGCGTCGACGCTGAGCGTCTCGCCCTTCTCGATCAGCTCGATCAGCTCGGAGAAGAGACGCTCGGCGGTCGCGTTCTCGGCCGGATCGCCGGTGATGGTGATCTCGTTGCCGCGGACGTGCACGTCGCTTTCGATGGTGCGCTCGATGAGCCGGAGGATCTCGTCCTTGGCGCCGAGCAGGTTCACCATGATCTTCGGGTCGTTCACCGAGATCTTGGTCTGCGCCCGCACCGGGCTGGTCGAGCCAGTGCTGGATTCGTTCGGCGTACCGGTCATAGGGTGGCCCGAAGGGCCTCCGCCACCTGCTCTCTTCTTCATCGCCGTCCGGGTCGGGCGGCTCGCTCAAGGATCGTGCCATCCTATCCGCTCGCCCGCCCGCACGCCGATGCCATTATCGCCGGTCCGCTATTCGGGGCCGTCCGTCGCCCGGCCCCCGTCGAAGGCCTCCTGGGCTCTGGTGAAGCGATAGGTCGCCCAGTGCATCCGGGCGATCCCGCCACGATCGTCGCGGGTCAGCCGCAACAGCTCGCCGGCCTCCCGCCCGGAGACCGTCCGGAGCACGTCCACCTCGTCCGGCAACGACTCGAAGATCGCCGGTGGGCGGCTCGCCGGCGCGTCGACCGCACGCGCCTGCAACCGCCCGTCGTGCCAGGCGAAGACGAACTCCATGCCCTCGCTCCACCAGCGCCCCAGCACCGGGCGGTAGGCGGCCGGCGCGGGTGGCGCGGCCCGCCACGGCCGGATCTCCGCCGGGTCCGACTCGACCGCGATCCGCAGCAGCTCGTGCACCAGCTCATTGGTCTGCAGCGCGGTCCCGGACGAGCCGAGCACCGCGCAGCCGAGCCCGCCCGGGTTGCCCTCGCCGCCGCGCCGGCCGTAGACACCGGCCAGGAAACCGGGCATCGCCCCGTCGTGGCCGACGTGCATCACCCGCTTGCCCTCCGGGGCCAGGATCAGCCCGAGCCCGAAACCGAGCGCCCACAGGTTCTCGTCGGTGGTGGTCGACGGCCAGCGCATCTCGTCGACGGTCGCGGCGTCGAGCACCCGCCCGCCCGGGTCGGCGATCTCCGGGCTCGCCAGGAACGCCGCCCACCGGGCCATGTCGCCGGCGGTGCTCCAGATCTGGGCGGCCGGGGCCAGCCCGGCCATGTCGACCGGCGGCTCCGGGCGGGCCGCGTCGGAGTACGCGTCGACGAGGTAGCCGACCACCGCCTGCTCCGGCCGGTCGACCGTGGTCGCGGCCAGCCCGAGCGGGCCGAGGATCCGCTCCTGGGTGATCTCCGCCCAGGTGCCGCCGCGCAGCTTGGCGACGAGCTGGCCGAGGACGGCGAGGCCGAGGTTGGAGTAGTGGAAACGCCTGGCGTTGGGCAGCACCCGCTCGGCCCGGTCCAGCTCGGCGAGCATCCGGCCGGCGTCCGGGGCGAGCAGGCTGTCCCACACGTCGCCGGACGGCTCACGCTGGAACCCGGCGGTGTGCGAGAGCAGCCGCCGGATCGTGGCGTCGCCGTGCGCCGGCAGGTCGAGGTAGGCCGAGACGGGCTGGTCGAGGTCGAGCAGCCCGTCGTCGCGGGCCTGCATGACCAGCACCGCGGTGAACGTCTTGGTGACCGACCCGATCCGGAACCGGCTGTCCGGCCCGAGCGGGTGCGCCGGGTTGCCGGAGTCACCGACGGTGAAGACCCAGGGCTCCCGGTCGGGGCGGTGCAGCGCGACCGAGAGCGCGGGTATCCGGCCGTCGGCCTGGGCACGCCTGGCGGCCCGCTCGTAACGGGGGGCGGGGGTGCTCACGGCCGGACCGTTGTCGGGCCGGCCACGATCCGGCAGAACAGGCAGGAGTTTTCCACCTGATGGATCTTATGGGCCGGGCGTGGGCTTAGATGGTCGACGGACCCTCCGACACACCCCTGGGAGCGCTCTCATGATCGACCTCGACCCGTTACTCCAGCAGCTCAGCCTGGAGGAGAAGGTCTCCCTGCTGACCGGGCAGGACTTCTGGTCGCTGCCGGCGATCCCCCGCATCGGGCTGAGCTCGCTCGTCATGTCGGACGGTCCGGTCGGCGTCCGCGGCACCGGCTACACGCCCGACGACCCGTCGGTCGCGCTGCCCAGCCCGACCGCGCTCGCCGCCACCTGGGACGTGGCCCTGGCCCGCCGGGCCGGCCGGCTGCTCGGCCAGGAGTCCCGGCGCAAGGGCGTGCACCTGCTGCTCGGCCCGACCGTCAACCTGCACCGCACCCCGCTCGGCGGCCGGCACTTCGAGTGCTACTCCGAGGACCCGCTGCTGACCGGTGAGATCGCCGCCGGCTTCGTCGAGGGCGTCCAGCAGCACCGCGTCGGCACCACGGTGAAACACCTGGTCGGCAACGACTTCGAGACCGAGCGGATGACAGTCGACGTGCGGATCGGTGAGCGGGCGCTGCGCGAGCTGTACCTGGCGCCGTTCGAGCGGGTCGCGGCGGCCGGCGGGTGGGGCGTGATGAGCGCGTACAACGGGGTCAACGGCGAGTCGATGGCCGCGAACGGCCGCATCCAGGACGAGATCCTGAAACGCGAGTGGGGCTTCGACGGGGTGGTCGTCTCCGACTGGCGGGCGGCCCGGGACACGGTGGCGTCGGCGCTCGGCGGCCTCGACATCGCCATGCCGGCGATGGACAACCCGTGGGGCCCGGCGCTGGTCGAGGCGGTCCGGTCCGGCGCCGTCGGTGCGGACGTGATCGACGAGAAGGTACGCCGTGTGCTGCTCCTCGCCGCGCGGACCGGCGCCCTGGCTGTCGAGCCGACGCCCGATCTGCCGCTCGACGAGGACGGCGACGACGTGGCGCACGACGTGGCCGTGGGCTCGTTCGTGCTGGCCCGCAACGTCGACTTCGCGCTCCCGCTGGAACCGGCCGAACTGACCCGGGTCGCGGTGATCGGCGCCCTGGCCACCGACGCCCGGGTGCTCGGCGGCGGCAGCGCCCAGGTCACCCCGCGGCACGTGATCTCCCCGCTCGACGGGCTCCGCAACGACCTGCCCGGGGTCGACGTCGCCTACGCGATCGGCGCCGACCCGCGGCCGTTCCTGCCGGCCGCGCAGGGTCCGGACTGGGCGCCGTTCCGGTTCGTGATCCACGATCAGGATGTCCCGGTCGAGACGGCCACGATCCGCTGGATCGGCGACCCGCCGGCCGGGCTGGACGTGGCCGGCATCACCACCCTGGAGTTGCACGCCGAGCTCACCCCCGAGACCGGCGGCGAGCACGTCCTGGCGGTCTCCGGGTTCGGCGCGTTCGAGCTGTTTGTCGGCGGGGAGAAGCTCTACGAGGGCTCGCTGCACCCGCCCGGCACCGGCCGCGCCGACCTGCTGCTGCACCCGAAGGAGCAGCGATTCGCGGTCACGCTGGAAGCTGGGACGCCGGTTCCGGTGCTGCTCCGGCAGACCTTCGTGCCCGGGGCCGCGCACTCGGTCTCGACCACGCTCGGTCACCGGGCGCCGGGCCCGGACGAGGAGGGGCTGATCGCCGAGGCGGTCGAGCTGGCCGCCCGGTCGGATGTCGCGGTGATCGTGGTCGGCACCACCGAGCAGGTCGAGTCGGAGGGCTTCGACCGCACCTCGCTGGCCCTCCCCGGCCGCCAGGACGAGCTGGTGTCCCGGGTCGCGGCGGCCAATCCGCGGACGATCGTCGTGGTCAACGCCGGTTCGCCGGTGCTGCTGCCGTGGTCCGGGGAGGTGGCGGCGGTGCTGCTCACCTGGTTCCCCGGGCAGGAGGCGGGCGCCGCGCTGGCCGACGTCCTGCTCGGGGTCGCCGAGCCCGGCGGCCGGCTGCCGACCACCTGGCCGCGCAGCGAGAAGGACTGCCCGGTGCTCGACGTCAAGCCGTCGGACGGCACGCTCGGTTACGACGAGGGGATCTTCATCGGCTACCGCGGATGGTTGCGGCAGGCGACCGAGCCACTGTTCGCTTTCGGTCACGGCCTGGGATACACCGATTGGTCGTACGACCACATGGCGCACTCCGGATCGGAGGTCCGGGTGACGGTCACCAACACCGGCTGGCGCGCCGGCCGTGAGGTCGTGCAGGTGTACCTGTCCCCCGGCGCCGACACCCTGGTCACCACCCCCGTCCCGGACAGCGGCTCGCCGGTGGAACGGCCGGAACGCTGGCTGGCCGGATTCGCGACGGCGGACGCCGAGCCCGGCGAGTCGGTCACCGTCACGATCCAGCTTCCCGAACGGGCCTTCCAGGTGTGGAACGACGGCTGGCAGACGGTCCCCGGCACCTACACGGTGATCGCCGCGCACGCCCTCGACGATCCGCGCCGGTCGGTCGAGATCGCCGTCTGACCGTGTCTCCGGGGCGGGCCGGCCGGTCCCGCCCCGGATAGGTTGACGGTCATGACGACGCGCGAACGTGGACAGGTCTTCGGCGAACTGGCCGAGGAGTACGACCGGATCCGCCCGAGCTACCCGGCCGGCCTGGTGACCGACGTCCTGGAGCTGGCCGGCCCCGGCCCGGTGCTGGAGGTGGGCGCCGGCACCGGCAAGGCGACCGCCCTGTTCGCCGCCCACGACATCGATCTGACCTGCCTGGAACCGGACCCCCGGATGGCCGCCGTGCTGCGCCGTGCCGTCCCCGGCGTGCCGGTGATCGAGTCCACGTTCGAGGGCTGGGCGCCGGATCGCGGTTACGGTCTGGTGATCAGCGCCCAGGCCTGGCACTGGGTCGACCGGGACCGCCGCAACACGCTGGCCTTCGAGGCGCTCGCCCCGGGCGGTCTGCTCGCCCCGTTCTGGAACGTCTTCCTGGTCCCGGACCGCGAGCTGCACACCGCCCTGGCCGAGGTGGACGCCCGGCACGGCCTGGACGGTGACCACTCCCCGCACTCACTGCACCCCCGCGACGTGCCGGACGTCCCCCGCCCGTTCGCCGAGGACTGGCCGGACCTGGCCGGCATCGAGAGCCTCTTCACCGACCTGCGGACCCTGCGCTACCGGGCCACCCGCTCATACACCCCCGCCGAGTACCGGGCCCACCTGCACTCGATCTCGCTGTACCGGATGCTCGACGAGTCCCGCCGGGAGACCGTCATCGACGACACCATCGCGGTGATCGAGGCCCACGGCGACCGGATCGACTTCGCCGTACACACGCTGGTAGCCCTGGCCCGCCGCCCAGCCTGAACCCGGCCGGCTGTCACCAGCGGCCCAGCCGGGTGGAGAGGACGGCGAGCGACGCGACGCCGGCGGTCGAGGTGCGCAGCACCTCGGACCCGAGGCGCACCGGCACCGCGCCGGCTTCGCGGAAGACCTCCAGCTCCGGGTCGCTGATGCCCCCCTCGGGGCCGACCACCAGCACCACCTCACCGGAGTCCGGCAGCTTCGCCGCGGTCAGCCGCTCGGTGGCCTCCTCGTGCAGCACGAACGCCGCGGCGGCCGCCGTCAGCCGGGCCGCGACCTGTTTCGTCGAGCAGTCCGGCTCACCGCCGACGACCGGAAGCCACGACCGTCGCGCCTGCTTGGCGGCCTCCCGCGCGGTCGCCGCCCACTTGTCGCGCGCCTTGAACCCGCGGTCGCCCCGCCACTGCGCCACCGACCGGGACGCCGCCCACGGCAGAATCTCGTCCACGCCGACCTCGGTCATCGCCTGCACGGCCAGCTCGCCCCGGTCGCCCTTGGCGACGCCCTGCACGACGACCAGGCGCGGGTCGGCGGCCGGCTCCGCGGCGACACTGAGGATCGTCAGGTCGACGCTGCCCCGGCCGACGCCGGTGACCTCGGCGCGGGCGGTGCCGCCGCGTCCGTCGGCGAGGATCAGGGACTCACCGGCGCGCAGCCGCTGCACGGTGGCGGCATGGTGCCCTTCCGGCCCGTCCAGGGTGAACGACGATCCGGCGGGCAGGCTCTCGACCAGGAACAGCGGCGCGGACATGCCCGAACGCTACCGAACGCCGTCCGGCCGGCGGCTGCGGGGAGATGCCGGCTTCGACGCCGTTTCAGCGCCGCATCAGCGCCCGGTGACAGCGTAGGCGCGACCCGCGGCCGAGAGATGAGCCGCGAAGCCTTCGTCACGAAAGGGCGCCATGAGGACCACCCTGCTCAAGAGAATCGGCGTGCTCAGCGCCGTGCTGGCGTTCGCCGGTTCGATGCTGTTCGCCAGTCCCGCCGCCGCGGCGATCACCACGATCTTCGATCTGAACGGCGCCTACTACTACTCCGACACGGTCAAACCGGTGATCACCCGGACCGGTGACCTGCTCAGCATCGACATGTCATCGCAGGGACGACCGCCGGCGCAGGGAACCGTCATCGACGCCGACACCATCATGGTCACCTTCGCGAACCCGGCCGAGACGGTGTACGGCCAGTTGTACCGGCCCGGCAAGATCATCTGGTCGAACGGATCCAGCTGGGTGAAGATGACGGCGGTGCCGAACGTGCGGTGGATCACCCCGGAGGAGGCCACCACCGTGCTGGTCCGTGCGGGTTTCACTCGCGGCACGGTGACCACGTTCCCCGACCTCAGCTGCGACTTCATCGGCCTCGTCGGATTCCAGAATCCGCGCGCCGGGACGCTGGCGGCCCCGGGCAGCCGTGTGAACCTCACGATCGGGGCGGTTCCGCCGCAGCAGCCCTGCCCCTGATCCGGGCACGGAAGACGCCGGGTGCGCAAGGGGGCACACCCGGCGTTTCGGCCGTCAGTGGCCGTTGAACGCGTCCCGCATCCGGCTGAAGAAGCCACCCTGCTTGCTCAGCTCGGCGACGTCCTCCCCGCGGGTCTTGGCGAAGTCGCGGAGCATCCGCTCCTGGTCGGCGGTGAGCTTGGTCGGCGTCTTGACGTCGAGGTGCACGAACAACTCGCCACGGCCCTGACCACGCAGGTGCGGCACGCCCTTGCCGCGGATACGCAACGTGCTGGCCGGCTGGGTGCCCGGCTTGACCTCGATGTTCTCCTCGCCGTCGAGGGTCTTGATGGTCATCCGGGTGCCGAGGGCGGCCGCCGTCATCGGCAGGGTGACCCGGCAGTGCAGGTCGTCGCCCTTGCGGGAGTAGACGTCGTGCGGCCGCTCGTGGATCTCCACATACAGGTCGCCGGCGGTGCCGCCGCCGGGGCCGACCTCGCCCTGCTGGGCCAGCCGGATCCGCATGCCGTCCTCGACGCCCGCCGGGATCTTGACGGTGAGCGAGCGGCGTGTCCTTATCCGGCCGTCGCCCGCGCAGGTCGGGCAGGGGCTGGGGATGACCGTGCCGTGGCCCTGGCAGTTCTGGCAGGGGCGGGACGAGACGACCTGGCCGAGGAAGGTGCGCTGCACCGACTGGACCTCGCCGCGGCCGGAGCAGACCTCGCACGTCGACAGGTGGGTGCCGGGCGCGGTGCCGGCGCCGGAGCACTGGGTGCAGAGGACCGCGGTGTCGACGGTGATCGGGGCTTCCACGCCGAAGGCGGTCTCGACCAGGTCGAGCTCGAGCCGGAGGATCGCGTCGGCGCCGGGCCGGGTGCGCGGGCGCGGGCCACGGGAGCCACCACCGGCGGCCGTGCCGAAGAACGCGTCCATGATGTCCTGGAAACCGACGAACGGGCCGGCGCCACCGGCTCCGCCGGGCATGCCTCCACCCGGCGCCAGCGGGTCGCCACCGAGGTCGACGATCTGCCGCTTCTGGTCGTCGGAGAGAACCTCGTACGCCGCGTTGATCTCTTTGAACTTGTCGTGCGCCTCCGGATCCGGATTGACGTCCGGGTGGTACTGCCGTGCCAGTTTGCGGTAGGCGCGCTTGATCTCGTCGTCGGTTGCCTCCCGGCTCACACCGAGAATTCCGTAATAGTCCTTGGCCACGGGGTTTGGAGTCCTCAATGTCTGCGCGAATCCGTCAATTCTGTGCCAACAGGTCGCCAACGTAGCGTGCCACTGCACGAACGGTAGCGATAGTGCCGGGGTAGTCCATCCGGGTGGGCCCCAGCACGCCGAGCCCACCAACGATCGTGGTACCCGGTCCGTAACCACTGCTCACCACGGACGCCGACCGGAGGTTGTCGATCTGGTTCTCGTCGCCGATCAGGACCCGGGTGGTCCGGGGCTCCAGATCGCCGATGAGCTTCAGAAGGATCACCTCCTCCTCGAGAGCCTCGAGGACGGGCCGCAGCGTGCCCTGGAAGTCCAGCACACCCCCGCGTGTCAAGTTGGCCGTACCCGCGAGCGCGAGGCGCTCCTCACTCCGCTCGACCAGAGTCTCCAGCAGGATCGACGCCAGGCACGTCATCGACGCGCGGCGCTCGATGGCGCACTCCTCGACGAGTTTCTGCACCAGGGGCGGGGTGTCGGCGAGCCGCTGCCCGGCCAGTTTCTCGTTTACCCGGAGCCGCAGCTCCCACACCTCGCCGTCGGCGAGCGGGCCGGGCATCTCCACGAGCCGCTGCTCGACCCGGCCGGTGTCGGTGATCATCACCAGCATCAGGCGGGTGGTGGAGATCGGCACCAGCTCCAGGTGGCGGACCGCGGAGCGGGACAGGCTGGGATACTGCACGACGGCGACCTGGCGGGTGAGCTGGGCCAGGAGCCGGACGGTGCGGTGCACCACGTCGTCGAGGTCGACGGCGCCGACCATGAACCGCTCGATGGCGCGGCGCTCGGCCGGGCTGAGCGGCTTGATCTTGGTGAGCCGGTCGACGAAGAGCCGGTAACCGGCGTCGGTGGGCACCCGGCCGGCACTGGTGTGCGGCTGCCGGATGTAACCCTCCTCCTCCAGCACGGCCATGTCGTTGCGGACGGTGGCCGGGGAGACGCCGAGCTTGTGCCGGTCGACCAGTGCCTTGCTGCCCACCGGCTCCTGAGTCTCGACGTAGTCCTCGACGATCGCCCGGAGCACCTCGAGCTTGCGGTCATCAAGACTCATATGACCCCTCCCCCTGTTGGCACTCCCGCTAATAGAGTGCCAGTCTACGTCGCGGGCGGTCACAACGCGATGATCGAAAGTACGTACCGGGCTCGGATTTCGGGGCCGGACGGGTCAGAACGGTCTTTACAGCACGTCGCGGACGACCGCGTCGGCCAGCAGCCGGCCCCGCAGGGTGAGCGCGAGCCTCCCCTGTTCGTAGGCGCCCGGGTCGAGCAGGCCGTCGGCCAGGGCCTGCGCGGCGCCGGCGGCGTCGACCCGGTCGAGCGGGATGCCCTCGCGCAGCCGCACCCGGAGCATCACGTCCTCCATGTGCCGGTCGGCGTCGGTCAGCAGCTCCCGCGCGTGTCCCGGCGAAACCCCCTCGGCCAGGCGTTTCGCGTACGCCGACGGGTGTTTGACGTTCCACCAGCGCACCCCGCCGACGTGGCTGTGCGCGCCCGGCCCCAGACCCCACCAGTCGGCGCCGGTCCAGTAGAGCAGGTTGTGCCGGCACTCCCCGCCGGTCCGGGCCCAGTTGGACACCTCGTACCACTGGAATCCGGCCGCGCTCAGCGCCGCCTCGGCGGCCAGGTAGCGGTCGGCCGCCACATCGTCCGACGGGTACGGCAGCTCGCCCCGCCGCATCCGCCCGGCCATCCGGGTGCCGTCCTCGACGATCAGCGCGTAGGCGCTCACATGATCCACACCGGCGTCGACGACGGTCTGGAGGGAACGCGCGAAGTCGTCCGGGCTCTCTCCCGGCGTCCCGTAGATCAGATCCAGGTTGACGTGCTCGAAGCCGGCCTCGCGGGCCTCGATCGCGGCCTGCGGGGCGCGCCCGGCGGTGTGTCTGCGGTCGAGCACCCGCAGCACGTTCGTGGCCGCGGACTGCATGCCGAGCGAGATCCGGGTGAAACCGGCCCCACGCAGCTGCCGCAGATAGGCCGGGTCCACCGACTCCGGGTTGGCCTCGGTGGTCACCTCGGCGCCGGGGGCCAGCCCCCAGGTCCGGTCGATGCCCTCCAGGATCCGGCCCAGGTCACCGGCGCTGAGCAGGGTGGGAGTGCCGCCGCCGACGAAGACCGTGCCGACCGGGCCGGGCTCGATCACCCGGGCCGCGAGGGCCAGCTCGGCCAGGACGGTCTCCGCGTACTCGTCGCGGCTCGCCCCGCCGCCCAGCTCGCTCGCCGTGTAGGTGTTGAAGTCGCAGTACCCGCAGCGGCTGGCGCAGAACGGGACGTGCACGTAGACGGCGAACCCGTTCTTGCCCACCTCACGGGTGGCTTCGTCGGGGAGCGACCCGTCGGAGGGTACGGGTTCGCCATCGGGGAGTGCGCCGGCCATCCGTCAAGTGTGCACGTCTTACAGTTCCGGGATGGATCTGGTCCGTACCGTCACCGCCGCCGGCGTGACCACGATGACAATCGACAACCCGGCCAACCGCAACGCGCTCTCCACCGCGCTGCTCGGGCAGCTGCTGGACGCGCTCGCCGCGTCGGCCGCCGACCCGGACAGCCGTGTGGTGGTTCTCACCCACGAGGGCCCGGTCTTCTCCTCCGGCGTCGACCTGAAGGAGACCGCCGCGGCCGGCCCCGGCGACCGGCTGCCCGCCGAGATGCTGGCCGACGTGCTGGCG
Organism: Actinoplanes sp. NPDC026670; assembly: GCF_040638175.1. NCBI lineage: Bacteria > Bacillati > Actinomycetota > Actinomycetes > Micromonosporales > Micromonosporaceae > Actinoplanes > Actinoplanes sp. NPDC026670. Next base: position 50,385 of record NZ_JBEZXU010000045.1, on the reverse strand, counting down.
GTGCTCTGGGAGTTCGGAAAGCCGGTGATCGCCCGGATCGCCGGTCCGGCCCGCGCCGGCGGCCTCGGCCTGATCGGCGCGGCCGACATCGCGGTCTGCGTCCGCTCGGCCACCTTCGCCTTCACCGAGGTCCGGCTCGGCGTGATCCCCGCGGTGATCAGCTCGACCGTGCTGCCCCGGCTGTCGCCGCGGGCCGCCGCCGACCTCTATCTGACCGGCGACGTCTTCGACGGCGCCCGGGCGGCCGAGATCGGCCTGGTCACCGCGGCCGTCGCGGAGGACGACCTGGACGACGCGGTGCGGCGTTACTGCTCCTCACTCGTCCGCGGCGGTCCGCTCGCCCTGGCCGGCACCAAACAACTTCTGCGCCGTACGAGAGCCGACTCGATCCGGGCCGACCTGGCCGATCTCGCGCACCGCTCAGCCGGATACTTCAAGTCGGCCGAGGGCCGGGAGGGGGTGGCCGCCGCACGCGAGAAACGCGACCCGGACTGGATCCGCTGACCGCCCCGGTCGGGTGCCGCGGGCCACAGTGACGCCGGGCCGCAAGCGCTCGTTGTCTAGGCTTGGCGTCCGGCGTCAGAGGAGGTGTGGGTGCGCGCGAAACCGATCGTGGGCGTGATCGCCCTGCTGTCCGTCGCCGTGGTGGCCGGTGTGGTCGTCCTGATCAACAACCTGGCCGGCACCATCAAGCTGCCACAGCTCGGTCCCGAGTGCACGGTTCGCGCCGACGGTCAGGTCACTCTCGACACCGCCCAGATGGCCAACGCGGCGACCATCGCCGCGATCGGGGTCCGGCGCAACATGCCGGAGCAGGCGATCGTGGTCGCGCTGGCCACCGCCTTCCAGGAGTCGAAACTGGAGAATCTGGAGAGTGGCGACCGCGACTCGGTCGGCCTCTTCCAGCAGCGGCCCAGCCAGGGGTGGGGCACGGTCGAGCAGATCAGCGACCCCCGCTATTCGGCCGGCAAGTTCTACGCCGCCCTCAAGAAGGTCAAGGGCTGGGAGGAGATGCGGGTCACCGACGCCGCGCAGCGGGTGCAGCGGTCGGCGTATCCGGAGGCCTACGAGAAGTGGGCCGACGAGTCGAAGGTGCTGGCCGCCGCGCTGACCGGCCGGGCCACCGGCGCCGTCGAGTGTGTCGTGCCGGACATCCCGGCGGTGCGCGGCGCGGAGGCGGCCGCCGCGCTGCTGAGCAGTCTCCAGCTGGACTGGGGCAAGAAACTGGCCGGTCAGGCCCGCAGCGCCGAGGCGGCCGGTCTCACGGTCGCGGTGACCGACCCGAGTGTCGGCTGGCGGTTCGCGCACTGGCTGGTCTCGCACGCCTCGGCCACCGGCCTCGAACGGGTACGTTTCGGCGATCTGGAGTGGCACGCGCCGGAGGGAAAGTGGCAGCCGGTAACCGGCGACGGCGGGGCCGGTACGGCTCAGGTGGTAGCGGAGGTCTTCCATTGAGGGACCTCCGGAATTATCGGTGACTAGTCGTAATGTCTCGCTTGCCCAAGACTGGTAGCGCTGCGTATACATCCACATGGACAGTGCGCAACCACCCTGGTACTAAGTAGGTCGTGCTGAGGGCGATCGAGTGGATCCTGCTGGGAGCGGGCAGCGCCGGCGCCATTCTCTGGGGCGTTCACCGGCACCGCCCGGCCCGTCGTGCGCCGTGGCTGCTGCTGGCCGGCGCGGTGGCCACCCTCGCGATCGGGGACATCTTCTACGCGTACGACCGGATGGCCTTCGCCGACACCTCGTACCTGCTGATGTTCGTCCTGGTGGCGCTGAGCCTGCTCCAGTTCACCCGGGGCGGCGCGCTGCTGGTCGACCGGGCCCGCCTCATCGACCTGGTGGCGTTCGCCTGCTCCGGCATGCTCGTGGTCTGGGTGTTCGTGATCAGCGTGGACGGCCGGTTCGGCACGGTCTCCCCGGCCGACGTGATCGGTGACCTGCTGCTGATCGGTGTCGCCGTGCGCCTGGTGATCGCCGACCATCGCAACGTCGCCGCGATCCTGCTGGTCACCGGGTCGACCGGCATGCTCACCGGCGACATCTTCTATCCGCTGACCGGCGAGAGCCCGGCCGCCGAGTCCGCCTACGTGCTGCTATACCTCGCGTGGGGACTGTCCGCGCTGCACCCGTCGATGACCCGGCTCACCGAGCCACGGCCCGCGCGGATGGCGCCGTGGCGGTTCCGCGACACCATCCTGCTCGCCATGTCGGCCGCCACCCCGCCCATCGTGCTGATCATCGAGTCCGTCTCCGGACCGGTCCGCAACGGGGTGGTGATCGCGGTCACCGGGGCGATCACCCTGCTGCTCATGATCACCCGGCTCGCCGACGCCGTGCACCAGCACAGCCAGGCCCTGACCCGGGAACGCGGCCTGCGCTCGGCGAACACCGCCCTGGTCGCGGCGGCCGACGTCCCCGCCGTCGAGGAGGCGGTCCGCGTCGCCGTCAGCCGCCTGCTGCCACCCGGCAGCGTCCGCCGCGTGATCCTCGCCACCGACGGCGAGCGCCTGCCCCGGCCTCTCCCCACCGACGGCAAGCGCCTGCCCCGGCCTCTCCCCACCGACGGCAAGCGCCTGCCCCAGCCTCGTCCCAGCGCCGACGCGCGGCAGCCTCGAGAGGGCCGGTCGGTCGAGCCCGCCGACGCGCGGCAGTCCCGGGAGAGCCAGTCGGTCGAGCCCGCCGACGCCGGTTCCCACAGCTGGTGGACCAGTGCCGCCGATCCGGACGAGCGCACCCTGATCTGCCCGCTGCGCCTGGAGCCGCTGGCGGTGGCCCGGCCCAGCGGCGGCGCCCTGATCATCACCGGGCGCCGGGATGCGCTGGTCGCCGGCCGCGACGCGCTCGAGGTGCTGGCCGGGGAGACCGCGCTGGCCCTGGACCGGATCACGCTCGTCGAGGCGATCGGCCGCCGGGACAGCGATCTCTACCTGCGGGCCGTCACCGGCAACACCGCGGAGATCATGGCGGTCGTCGATTCCGACCACCGGATCCGCTACGCGAGTCCGGGCCTGCGACGTCTGACCGGCGGCGGCGACCTGCCGCCACTCACCGTCCTCGACGATCTGGTTCATGCCGACGACCGCGAGACGGTACGCCGTGCGCTGCGCGCCGAGGGCGACGGCACGGTGTACTGCGCCCTGAACCAGACGGACGGCACCCAGGTGCTGGTCGCCATGGCGTACCGCGATCTGCGCCACGACCGCCTCGTCCAGGGCCTGGTCGTCACGCTCCGGCCGGTCGGCAACACCGGCGACGTGGCCGACCCCGCCCCGCACCACGAGCACCAGGGCGAACTCCCGGCCTGGGTGAACCGTCGCAGCGCTCGCCACAAGTTCCGCTACTGATCCCGGCGCCCGCTCAGTCCGGCCCCTTCCACGACCCGCCTCGCGGTCACCTGCACCACCGCCGCCGGCTCTGATCCACCGCTGGCCCCGCTCTGCCGCCCGCCCTGCTCTGCCGCCCGCCCTGCTCTGCCGCCCGCCCTGCTCTGCCGCCCGCCCTGCTCTGCCGCCCGCCCTGCTCTGCCGCCTGCCCCGCTCTGCCGCCTGCCCCGCTTCGCCGCCCGCCCCCGCTTCGCCGCCCGCCCCGCTTCGCCGCCGGAGACGCGAGAAGCCGGCCCCAACGGTGGGGCCGGCTTCTCGCGTCTGGTTTCGGACCGTGCGTCAGCGGGTCAGGCCACGACGGCCACTCGTGCCGGCGACCAGGGCGACACCGATGGCGGCCAGGACGACCTGGAAGAAGAACTCGATCCAGTCGAAGCCGCGGGTGTCCGCCACACCGAGCGCCCGCGCCAGCACGGTGCCCAGCAGAGCGGCGACGACACCGACGACCATGGTCAGCCAGATCGGGATGTTCTGCTTGCCCGGCACCACGAGCCGGCCAAGCGCACCAATGATCAGACCGACGATCAGGGCGACGATGATGCCGATGAGCGTGAATTCCATCGGGTCCTCCTCGGGGGTGGAGCTTGTTGGTTGCGTCCGTCGAGCCCCTGTGTTCCCGACCCCCCGAGGAATCAAACCGCCCTATTTTTTAGCCGTCCCCTTGGTGTCAGTGCTGTCGGATGTGGACAGCGCGGCGATGAAGGCCTCCTGCGGAACCTCCACCCGACCGACCATCTTCATCCGCTTCTTGCCTTCCTTCTGCTTCTCCAGCAGCTTCCGCTTCCGGCTGATGTCACCGCCGTAGCACTTCGCGAGCACGTCCTTGCGGATGGCGCGAATCGTCTCGCGGGCGATGATCCGGCTGCCGATGGCCGCCTGGATCGGCACCTCGAACTGCTGCCGCGGAATGAGTTTCTGCAGCTTGGCGGCGATCGTCGTGCCATAGGTGTACGCCTTGTCCTTGTGCACGATCGCACTGAAGGCGTCGACCGGCTCGCCGTGCAGCAGGATGTCGACCTTCACCAGGTCGGCCACCTGCTCGCCGGAGGGCTCGTAGTCGAGTGACGCGTACCCCTTGGTCTTGCTCTTGAGCTGGTCGAAGAAGTCGAAGATGATCTCCGCGAGGGGGAGCGTGTAACGCAGCTCCACCCGTTCGGAGGACAGGTACTCCATGCCGAGCAGGCTGCCCCGGCGGCTCTGGCACAGCTCCATGACGGCGCCCACGTACTCGTTCGGCACCAGCACCGTCGCGCGGACCACCGGCTCGTGGATCTCGGCGATCTTCCCGTTCGGGAACTCGCTCGGGTTGGTGACCACCGAGTCCTTACCGTCCTCGGTGAACACCTGGTAGACCACGTTCGGCGCGGTGGAGATCAGGTCCAGGCCGAACTCGCGCTCCAGCCGCTCACCGATGATCTCCAGGTGCAGCAGGCCCAGGTAGCCGACGCGGAACCCGAACCCGAGCGCCGCCGACGTCTCCGGCTCGTAGGTGAGCGCCGCGTCGTTCAGCTTCAGCTTGTCGAGCGCGTCGCGCAGCGCCGGATAGTCCGAGCCGTCGATCGGGTAGAGGCCCGAGTAGACCATCGGCTTCGGGTCCTTGTAGCCGCCGAGCGCCTCCTTGGCCGGCCGGTTGTTGCCGGTGACGGTGTCGCCGACCTTCGACTGGCGGACGTCCTTCACACCGGTGATCAGGTAGCCGACCTCGCCGACACCGAGCGCCGTCGCCTTCTCCATCTCGGGCGAGACGACACCGATCTCCAGCAGCTCGTGCACCGCGCCGGTGGACATCATCTTGATCTTGTCGCGCGCCTCGATGCGGCCGTCGATCACCCGGACGTAGGTGACCACGCCGCGATACACGTCATACACCGAGTCGAAGATCATCGCGCGGGCCGGCGCCACCGCGTCGCCCACCGGCGCCACGAACTGGCGAACGATCTCGTCCAGCAGATGGTCCACACCGACACCGGTCTTGCCGGACACCCGCAGCACGTCCGACGGCTCGCAGCCGATCAGCTTCGCGAGCTCCTCGGCATACTTCTCCGGCTGTGCGGCCGGCAGGTCGATCTTGTTGAGCACCGGGATGATGTGGAGGTCGTTCTCCATCGCCAGATACAGGTTGGCGAGGGTCTGCGCCTCGATGCCCTGCGCCGCGTCGACCAGCAGAACCGCGCCCTCACAGGCGGCCAGGCTCCGCGACACCTCATAGGTGAAGTCGACGTGCCCCGGGGTGTCGATCATGTTGAGGACGACCGACTCGCCCTGCCTGTCACCCTCCCGGACCGTCCAGGGCATGCGCACGGCCTGCGACTTGATGGTGATGCCGCGCTCGCGTTCGATGTCCATCCGGTCGAGGTACTGCGCGCGCATCTGGCGCGGGTCGACCACCCCGGTGATCTGCAACATCCGGTCGGCCAGCGTCGACTTGCCGTGGTCGATGTGGGCGATGATGCAGAAGTTGCGGATGCGGCTGGGATCGGTCGATCCGATCACGTTAACGCCGGGGTCGAGCGGTCCAGGCACGGTCTTCCGTTCTTCTCGGGCTTGGCTGCGGGCGCCGGCTCAATCCACCGGCGCTCCCTATCGTCCCACGCCCGGAAGGGCAGGTCCGATCACACCCGTTCCACCGGCCCACCCGAACCTGCCGGCCGTCGAACACCAACCGGATCCCCCGGACGAATCCCCACGCCCGCACCCGGCATCACCCACGTCGGCGGGACCGCCCGAGGCGCCCGCGTCTCCCGCCCTCTCGGTGGGCCGCCGAGGGATCAGTCCGGGGGTTCCAGGAACAGGGCGGCCAGCCGGGGCAGGCGGCGGCGCATCTCGTCCTCGTTGTCGAAATCCCACAGGTCGGCCACCTTGGGACGGGTACGTGGCCGCTCCTCGGCGGGCAGCGGGCCGCCTGTCGCCTCCTCGTAGGCGCGGGCCGCGATGCCGAGCACCTCCTCCGCCTCGAACACCGCGCCGGTGTCCGCCGCCTCCTTGATCACCACCACATTGGCCAGGACATCCGGTTTCTGAACAGCGGCCGCCACGGCCTTGCGCCCGTGCGCGATGAGCCAGCCCCGGAACGCGTCGAACCCGGCCTCGTCGGCGCCGCTGTTGATCAGATAGGCCGCCGCCCACAGATCCTCGGTGCCGGAGGCGGCCATCACCTTGTCGAGATGGCGGCCCCACGCGACGATCTCCTCCGGATCGCGCGCGGCCAGGTCGGCGACGGCACGCTCGGCCACCTGGGCGGGCGAGGCCGGCCGGTCGGCGGTGGCACGGTCGATGACCGCCCAGAAATCGTCGGTTCGCATGCCGCGATCCTGCCAGTGCGGTACGACATTTCCGCGGGCGGCAGGATGAGGTCATGCGGCCGATCACTCTGCCCGACGTTCCTTACGACGCGACCGCCGTACGGCCGCAGTGGTCTGACCTGCCGGACGACCTGCGGAAAGCGATCAGCCGGCGTCTCGGATCGCCGGTGTCCGCCGCGCGTAGCGCAGGTGGCGGTTTCACCAGGGCCCTCGCCAGTGTGCTCGACACCGAGACCGGGACCAGCGTGTTCGTGAAGGCCGCGCCGTTGAGCGACCCGGTGTCCCAGTGGTACGCCCGGGAAGCCGCCCTGACCGCGGCCCTCCCGCCGGAGGTGACCGCCGCCCGCCCGCTCTGGACCATGACCGATTCCGATTGGTACGTCCTGTGCCTGCCGGCGATCGACGGCCGGATCCCGGAGTTGCCCTGGTCACAGCCGGACCTGGACACCACCCTGCGCACCTGGTCGGCCGCCGCGACCGCGCTCGCTTACCCGTCGCCGCAACTCGCCGGGATCGGCCTGCCGGCGCTCCCGGAGATCCTGCGCGACGAGATGTCCTGGTGGTCGCTGATCGCCGCCCGCCGTGCGCCGATGCCCGAACCGGCCCTCGCCACGATCGCCCCGCACCGGCTGGCCGAGCTGGCGAAACTCGAGCGCGCGCTGCCCGCTCTGGCGGCCGGCGACGGGATGTGCCACGGCGATCTGCGGATCGACAACGTGCTGATCGACCGGGACGGCCGGGCCTGGCTGTGCGACTGGACCTGGCCGTGCCTCGGCGCGCCCTGGTTCGACACGGTGACGTTGCTGGTCAGCGCGTACGCCAGCGGCCTGGACACGGACACCGTGCTGCGCGCGTGGGGCGCTCCCGACGAGGGGGTGGACGGGGCGCTGGCCGCGCTCGCCGGATACTGGCTGACGCGAGCCGGGGACGGTCCGAGCAGCGCGTCGCCGCACAGCCGGCAGCACCAGCGGTTCAGCGGCGAGCAGGCGCTCGCCTGGCTGGCCGAGCGCCGAGGGTGGGACGCGGAGCCCAGCCGACGCCGCTGGTTCCGCCGGTGAGAGCCGGTGGGAGACGGTGAAAGCCGCCGAATCCGGAGCCGTTTTGGCGGCCCGTTGGCGTGCTGGTAACCTGGTACCTCGCGTGTGGTGACACGCTGTTGTTTCCTGCACCGGCCTCGCCGGATCGAGACGGCCGCGCGGTGAACACTCGTTTTAGACCATTGTTTCCGAACTAGTCAGGACAAGGCTGTCGCGTGGCGAACATCAAGTCCCAGATCAAGCGCAACCGGCAGAACGAGAAGGCCCGTCTGCGCAACAAGTCGGTCAAGTCTTCGCTGAAGACCGTGATCCGCAAGCTGCACGAGGCGAGTGACTCGGGCAACGTCGAGTCGGCCACCGCGCTGCTGCGTGACGCTTCGCGCCAGCTGGACAAGGCCGTCAGCAAGGGCGTCATTCACAAGAACCAGGCGGCCAACCGCAAGTCGGCCATCGCCAAGAAGATCGCCTCGCTGTCCGCCTGATCCGCTCGTTCTGGATCAGAGCACAGCCGCATGGACGCGGCTGATAGCCCGTGCCCGCCCTTGAGGCGGGCCGGCACGGACAAACCCGGGCACCGCCGAACCTCACGGTTCGTGTCGGTGCCCGGTTTCGTTTAGCAGTGCGGCAACCCGCGGCGCGCATCGGACCACACCTCACCACACAACCACCGGCACCCATCCGCGTGGCAACCCGCGGCGCGCATCGAACCGCACCTCACCACACAACCGCCAGCGCCCATCCGCGTGGCAACCCGCGGCGCGCATCGGACCACACCTCACCACACAACCACCGGCACCCATCCGCGTGGCTACCCGCGGCTCGCATCGAACCGCACCTGACCACACAACCGTGTGGCGACCGGCGACACCGCTCGAACCGCACTCCGAAGCCCGAAAGGCAACGGGCTCATTCGTAGCGACGCGAAGCGGCCTGCCGGGCCATCTGCTGCCGGATGTCGAGCTCGTCAGCCCAGGCACGGCGAACCGGAGCGTTGTGCGCACGCGGCTCCTCCACCGCCGGCTCCACGGTCGACCGCACCTGATGCTGCCCATCCTCGCCGTATCCCCCGGCACCAGACGAGCTGTACCCCCCTGAACCAGGCGAGACGTGCCCACCGGGACCAGACGAGACGTGCCCACCGGGGCCAGAGGATCCGTAACCCCCTGGACCAGACGAGCCGTATGTCCCAGGGACAGACGAGCCGGCCCCAGGACTGGACGAGCTGTGCCCACCCGGACCGGACGAGCCGTGGCCACCGGCGCCAGACGGGTACCCCCCGCTGGAGACTCCCCGCGAATACGACCCCGGATACCCGACAGCCGGCGCCTCCGGCATCACGTCACCAGGAACCGCCGGGTCATACCCGAGCGGCCCCGGCGCTGCCGAGACGATAGGCGCATACCCACCCGCAAGCGGCATGGCCGCCGGCGTGAACCCACCGGCGACCGGCGCTGCGGCAGGCGTAAACCCAGGCTCCTGATCGCCGGCCGGAAAAGCCGGCCGATGGTTTCCGGGGGAACCCGACCCATAAACCCCGGGCCGCCCACCGGAAGCCGACCCGTAGACGCCCCCGGCCCGCTCACCCGAGGCACTGCTGTAGACCCCGGTCCACTCGGCCGCCGGAGCCGACCCCCCGGTGGCCCGGGTGAATGCCGCCCCGGCAGGCCCGAACCCGCTCCCCCGCTCGGTGGCGGCCCCCACCGGCCGCATCACCCCGGTGGCCGCCACCTGCTCGGACGGCGTGGCCATCACGGCCGGCCGCAGCACAGCGGTGCGGGACGAGGCACCCTCGGTGGCGACCGCCTGCGGAGCGAACGCCCCCGCGACCAGGTCGTTGAACTTGACCATCAGCGCGACGGTGACCGGCAGCACGACCACGCCCCACCAGCTGACCAGCTCAGCGAGGGCGAGCAGGATGCCGAGCACGACGGCGCCCTCGAGGAAGACGAAGCACAGCAGCCCACTGGGCGCCAGGTGGCGCAGCCGAAGCACGCGGGCGTAGAGGGGCTGGCTGGTCCGGGTCATCGGGCGCCTCCGTCACGACGCGCGGCAGCGATGGCGAAGACCGTCTGCTCCAGGGCGTAGCCACGGTCCTCAGCGCCGCCCTTGACGGCGGCATTGCAGTCGGCGGCCGCCCGCATCGCGTCGACCAGGCCCTCCGGCGTCCAGCCGCGGCTGCGCTGCTGCGCCTTCTCGATCTTCCAGGCGGGCATGCCCAGACTGCTGGCCAGCTGGTACGGACTACCGCGCCCCGCCGAGGCGACCCGGGCCACCGTCCGCACCCCGTCGGCCAGGGCGTCCGCGATCGGCACCGGATCGACACCGACGTGCAGGGCCCAGCGCAACGCTTCGAGCGCGCCGGGCAGATCACCGACCATGGCCGCGTCGGCGACCGCGAAACCGGTGACCTCGGCACGCCCCTTGTAATACCGCGCGACGACCGCCTCGGTGATCTTGCCGTCGGTGTCGGCGAGCAGCTGGGAGCAGGCGGCGGCGATCTCACGGAGGTCGGTGCCGACGGCCTGGAGCAGGGCGGCCGCGGCGGAGTCGTCACACCGGGCGCCGTTGCGCCGGAACTCGTTGCGGACGAACCCGATCCGCTCGGAGTCCTTCTTCAGCTTCATCACCGGCACCACGGTGGCCCCGGCGGCGCGCAGGCCGTCGGCGAACGCCTTGCCCTTGGCCCCGCCGACGTGCGTGACGACCAGGGTGACCTCGGGATCCGGGCTCTTCGCATAGGCGAGCAGCGCAGTGGTCAAATCCTTACGCGCATCCTGACCGCTTCTGATCACCAGGACGCGACGACCGCCGAAGAGTGACGGGCTCAGCATCTCGGCGACCTCGCCGGCGGCGAGCGAGCCACCCTCATACTCCCGGACGTCCGCCCCTGGGTCGGCGGCTCGCGCAGCCTCGACCGCCTCGGCGACGGCACGGGCGGCGAGCAGCTCCTCGTCGCCTTGGACGAGCAGCAACGAGGGGGGTGGCGCGGCATTCACGTGCAACATCGTCGCACGGGCCACCGACAGTTCCGCGAGCCTCACTCGTTAGCGCAGGCCGCTGATCACCGAACGCGAAACCAGACATATCAACGACCGGATATGCCCTCCCCACCGTACAGTCGCTGAACTCAGGCGCGATCCGCCGTACATCCGATTTGCCTGTTTCGCAGCTCATTGAAGTAATACGGCATAAAATCTTCCGGCGCGCATCCCTCACCCGGGCGTGTCACACATCGGCACCTTCCGCCGACCCCTCAGGTAGGGCGGTCACCCCTCGACGCCACGTGCCGCGACACCGAGTCCGTTACCGACCACGACCGCCGCCACGTCCCCCGACTCGTCGGTTCGCAGCACCCGTGCCCCGCCCCGGGCGATCCGCGCGAGCAGCACCTGATTCGGATGCCCGTAGTCGTTGTCCGGCCCGACCGACACGAGCGCCACCGCCGGCCGTACCGCATCGAGAAGTGACGTCGCCTGAAGCGCGCTCCCGTGATGCGCGACCTTCAGCACGTCCGCGCGCAGCGCGGGCGCCCCGAGCACGGTGACCAGGTCCTCCTGCTCCTCGGTCTCGGCGTCGCCGAGCAGCAGCACCGCCCGCCCGCCCGAGACCGCCCGCAGGATCAGCGAGTTGTTGTTGGGATCCGAGTTGGTGCCGCGCATCGGTGTGATCGGCCCGAGAACCTCCAGGATCAACCCCCCGCTCCGGTACGCCCACCCGCGCCCCACCGACTGCACCGCGATCCCGGCCGCGGCCGCCGCTTCCTCGACGGCGGTCCGCCCACTCGCCGGTTCCGGCCAGTCCGGCCCGATCACCGCACCCACCTCACGACCGCGGAACACGCCGGCCACCCCACCGATGTGGTCGGCGTGGAAGTGGCTGACCACCAGCACCGCGACCTGCTCGACACCGAGCCGCCGCAGGCACCTGTCGACCGCGTTCGGCTCCGGTCCGGCATCGACGACCACCGCCCGTCCTGGCCCGGCGGCCAGCACCACGGCGTCGCCCTGGCCGACCTCGCACGCCACCACGAGCCAGCCCGGCGGCGGCCAGCCGGACGCGAGCAGGCGCACCGGCAGGGCGCCGAGGATCGCACCGAGGGCGATCACGGTGGCCAGCCGGCGCACCACCACCCGCCGCGCCGCCACCAGGAACATGACGGTCAGCACCGCGAGCAGCACCCCGCCGAACGCGCCGCCCGGCCACGGCAGTGCTCCGGCCGGCACCCGCGCCCCGGTGCGCGCGACCAGCACCAGCCACTCGGTCGGCCAGTGCCCGGCCCAGGCGACGAACTCGGCGCCGGCCGGCCACAACGGCGACAGCACGGCGGCCAGCACCCCGCACAGGGTGGCCGGGGCGATCGCCGGGACCGCGACCAGGTTGGCCGGCACCGCGACCAGGCTGACCGTGCCGGAGATGGCCGCGACCACCGGCCCGCAGGCGACCTGGGCGGCCGCCGGCACGGCCAGCGCCTCGGCCACCCCGGCCGGGAATCCGCGCCGGCGCAGCCCGTCCCGCCAGGCCGGGGCGATCAGCAGCAGGCCGGCCGTGGCCATCACGGACAGCGCGAACCCGGCGTCGGCGGCGAGTTCCGGGTCGGCGATCAGGAGCACCGCCGCGCCCGCCGCCAGCGCCGGAACCGCCGCCCGGCTGCGCCCGGTGGCCAGCCCGAGCAGCCCGATGGCCCCCATCGCCCCGGCCCGGATCACGCTGGGCGACGGCCGGGCCAGAATGACGAACCCGGCCAGCGCGATCGCGCACAGCACCGCACAGACCACCGGCCCGGCCCGGGCCCGCCGCACCACGAAGAGCACCACACCCAGGACAATCGCCACATTGGTACCGGAAACCGCCGTCAAATGCGTGAGCCCGGTGGTCCGGAAGTCCTCCTCCAGCGCCGGATCGAGGCGGCTCGTGTCGCCCACGACGAGGCCCGGCAGCAGCCCGCCGGAGGCGTCCGGCAGTGGCTCGCAGGCCAGCTGCAAGCCGGCCCGCAGCACGCCCGCGCCGCGCTGCGCCCAGGACGGCTTCCCGAGCAGGCGGGGTGGGGTCCGCGCCGACACGACCGCGGCTCGCAGATCACCCGGCCGCGGCGGCATGAGCCGTCCGGACGCCGCCACCCGCTGCCCGGGAAGCAGCCCCCGCCAGCCCGGATCCGCACCGAGCACCAGCGCCCGTGCCGACAGCCGGACCGGAGCGGAGTCCTCGGCGGTGACCGTCTCCAGATCGACGGCGACCAGATAGGTGGGCGGCCCCGACGACGTGGCCAGCGGCCGTGGATCGTCCCGGACGACCAGTTCCACCTGCACGGTCGCGCCCGCCCCGACCAGACCGGCCAGCGCCGGAGCCTCCCGGACCGAGACCCGGGCCGCCGTGGCGACCGCCCCGCACCCGGCCCCGAGCGCGACCGCCACCCCGATCCACCGAACCGCCCCGACCCACCACCGACCGCCGTCTCCAGTCCCGGCCAACGGCCCGGCCGGAAGACCGGCCGAAAGACCGGCCGAAAGACCAGCCGACGGACCTGCCGGAAGACCGGCCGGAAGACCGGCCGTCCGACTGGCCAGACCGGCCGACGGACCGGCCGACGGACCGGCCGACGGACCGGTCCACCGCCGCCCGACGAGCCCGCCGGCGAGACCCAGCCCGATGACGCCGACCACCAGCCCCCAGCCGGCCGACAGGTGGAGCGCGCCCAGCGCGGCCAGCCAGAGACCGACGGTGAACCCGGCCAGCCGCAGATCCGGAATCCGCCGTGACTCCGGAGACGCCCCGCCCATCAGACCGTCACCAGGTCTTTCAGCTGCTCGTAGCGGGACTCCCCGATCCCGTCGACCTTGCGGAGATCGGTGACCGCCCGGAACCCGCCCTGAGCGTCCCGGGCGTCCAGGATCCGCTGCGCGAGCACCGGCCCCACCCCGGGCAGCGTGTCCAGCTGGCCGAGAGTCGCGGTGTTGAGGTTGATCAGCCCGCCAGCCGCACCGGGAGTGCCCCCGGCGATGGCCGGACCCGGCGGCGGCGACGCCCCCACCATGATCAGCTCGCCGTCGACGACCTTCCGGGCGAGGTTGAGCGGCGCCACGTCCACCCCGGGCTGGGCGCCGCCGGCCGCCTCCAGCGCGTCCGCCACGCGGGCCCCGGCCGCGAGCCGCACCAGCCCGGGCTCACGAACCTTCCCGCCGACGGCGACGACGAGCTCACCCCCGGCGGCGGCCGAGCCGGCCGGCGCCGGCCCGGGGGTGGTGGCCGCCGGCTCGGAGACCACCTCGTCCACCTGCGGCCGCGACTTCCAGGCCAGAAACCCCGCCACGAGCACGACGACGACCGCCACCGCGGCCATCGCCCGCACTCCGGGACGCCCCGGGTCGAAGGCGTGCAGCCACTGCCGCCGCCCATCCCCGAACGCCCCCTCCCCGGTGACCCCGCCCACGGCCGAAGACTCCCGCGAACCGCCGCCGTGCCGGGCCCCGCGCCCACCGCCGGTTACCTCTAAAGGGGAGACATCGTCCTCCTCGACCGACCAGGCCGGAACGATGTCCGCCCAGTCCAGCGGCCCGTCCGCGGGCAGCTGACGGCCGGCCGCGCCCCCGTCGAGCACCGCCCGGAGCCGCGCTCCCACGACGTCACCGCTATCCTTCGCCTCTCGCACGGCCCGACCGTAGGAACTCCACCGCTCCCCCGCTCGCGGCCCTGTGGACGAACCGGTGTTGTGGACAACTCCCCGAGGACTGGGTGTGACACGAGAGCAGGCGATTTCCCGGCTACGGGCGGCGGGTTGTGTCTTCGCCGAGGACGAGGCGGACGTCCTGATCGAGGCCGCGGCGGCCGGCCCGTCGCTGGCCGGGATGGTCGAGCGCCGGGCCGCGGGCGAGCCCCTGGAACAGGTGGTCGGTCATGCCGACTTCGCCGGGGTCCGCGTCCGGCTGCGGCCTGGTGTCTTCGTGCCCCGGGTCCGCAGTGAGCTGCTGGTCCGCCTGGCCGCCGCCGAGATCCGCCCGGACGCCCTGGTGGTGGATCTGTGCTGCGGTTCCGGCGCGCTGGGCCTGGCACTGCGGAACCGGGTCCCCGGGATCACCCTGCACGCGGCCGACGTGGAGCCGGCGGCGGTGGAGTGCGCCGTCGGCAACCTGACCACGAACGTCCACCAGGGCGACCTGTTCGATGCCCTCCCGGAGAGGTTGCGCGGCCGGATCGACCTGCTCCTGGCCAACGTCCCGTACGTGGCGACCGGCCACCTCCCGTTCCTCCCGGCCGAGGCCCGCGACCACGAGCCCCGCACCGCGCTGGACGGCGGCGACGACGGCCTGACCGTGTTCCGGGCGGTCGCCGCCGGCGCCCGGGAGTGGCTGGCCCCCGGCGGCCTGCTGATCTCCGAGATCACCGAGGCACAGACCCCGATCGCGTCGACGATCGCCGATGGGAACGGATTGACGGCCACCGTCGCCACCGACGATGATCTCGACGCCCGCGCGATCCTGGCGCGCCGCCCCCGATGACCCCTGACGAGAATCCCCGAGGACCCCGTGGGCCTGCTGCGTAGGATCGCCCGCGCCCGCCTGGCCGGGCGGATGCTCAGGCGCCTGCGGCGGGCCGGTGTCCGGGATGCCCGCTATCACGCGAAGCGCTTCGAGATCAGGTTCACCGTGCCGGGCGAGGACGAGCCCACCATCGTCCCGCTGGCGCCCCTGCTGGGCCGCCGCAGAGCCGTGAACGACCTGGTCACCGAGCTGCTGCGGGTGCCGCCCGGCTGGGATGAGGCGGCCCCGATGCTCCGCCCGGTGCTGCGCGGCGCGGCACCAGGCGCTCCGATCCGCCGCCCGGTTCTGCCGTTCCTGTCGGAGTTCGCGGTGATCGACCAGCCGGACACCATGACCTACGTCACCGAGGCCCAGGTCACCGCATGGAAGCGGCCGGTCGACGAGATCTTCACGACCGCCCGGTCGAACCTGACCGGCGCGGTTCTGCACGGTTCGGCCGGCGGCCCGACGATCGTGCGGTTCGTCGACGACGGCAACGCCTACTGGACGTCCCACCTGCTGCTGCCCGGCTGGCTGGCACGTCTCGCCGGCCAGGTGGGCGGGGTCCCGATAGCGTTCGCCCCGGAACGCGGAACCCTCCTGGTCACCGCCGACGACACCGCCCTGCTGGCGGCGTTGTTCGCCGAGGCCGAGACGATCTTCGTGACCGCGCCGCATCCGCTGACCCCGATGGCCTACCGCAGCGACGCCGACGGCTGCACGATCCCCTACACAGCCACCGAGGGCCATCCGCTGCACCAGACGGTCCGCCGGGCCGAACGCCTGCTGGCCATGCACGAATACCACCAGCAGCCGCCGGACCCGTCCCTGCCGTCCGCGGAGCTCCACCTGCTCGGCAACACCACCGAGGGCTGGCGGACCAGGGCCGTCTGGCCGAAGGACACCCCGACCCTGCTCCCGGAGGCCGACGAGGTCCAGGCCGGCCCGGTCACCATCGCCTGGCACGACCTGACCCCACACCTGACCCCCACCGATCACGTTCCGTCCCGGTGGCTGGCGACGTCCTGGCCGCATTGAGACCCCTATTCGGTACGGCCACGAAGAGCACCGTGGCTACCCCGCGAGGTGGCTGCCCGCTCCCGGCCGCCGGCGCGACCGCCGGGCTGATCGGCCGGTACCGGCAAGATCAAGATCAGCCGGCGCTCAGCGCTGCCTCAAGCCGCCGAACACAGCGCTGAGCGCCAGCCGAACCCGAGACGCACGCACGCCCGACCCGAGACCCGCGGACGCCGGCCCCGCGGGCGCACTCACGGGGCACCCGGGATGCGGTCGGGGACGGCGCTTACTCCGTACCGAATCAGCGTTTGTGAACGACGACCCCGGCCAGACCCGGACCGGTATGTGCCGCGACCACCGCGCCCACCTCGGTGAGGTAACAATCGCGCAAGCGATTGCCGAGTCGCGCGCTCAGATCGTCGACCAGCGCGGACGCCCGGTCCGGTGTGCCCAGGTGATGGACCGCGACGTCCGCCTCGCCGTCCCCGGCGGCCTCGACCGCGAGATCGACGAGCCGGGTGAGGGCCCGCCCGGCCGTGCGGACCTTGTCGCGGACGACGACCGCGCCGTCCTGGACGTGCAGGATCGGCTTGACCGACAGGGCCGTCCCGAGCAGCGCCTCAGCCGCGCCGATGCGCCCGCCCCGGCGCAGGAACTCGAGCGTGTCGACGTAGAAGAGGGTGGTCACCGCGGCGGCGTGCTCGACCGCGGCGCGGGTGACGGTGTCCAGGTCGTGGCCCCGGCGGGCGGACGCCGCGGCGGCCAGCGCGGGGAACCCGAGGCCCATCGCGGCGGTCCCGCTGTCGACCACCCGGACCTGGGGGCCGACCTCGGCCGCGGCGAGCTGGGCGGCCTCGTAGGTGCCGGACAGCTTGGCCGACAGATGAACCGAGACGACACCGTCGGCGCCCGCCGCGAGCAGGCGACGGTACTCGTCGGCGAACTGGGAGGGCGCGGGCCGTGAGGTGCTGACGGCGGCCCGGCGCGCGGTGAGCGCCCGGGCCACCTCGGCCGGGGCGACCTCGAGGCCCTCCAGCCCGGCCCAGCCGTTGATCACGACGGTGAGCGGCACGATGGTCAGCTCATACGTGCCGTTCAGCTCGGCCGGCAGGTACGCGGTGGAGTCGGTGACGACCGCGATGGTCATGCAGGCAAGGTACTTGATTCAGATGTACGTCAGCTGGCGGCCACCGAGGAGACCACGAACGGCTGGCCCTGCATGCACGTGGTCATCAGCCCCGGCTCGGACTTTCCGACCACTGTCACCTCAGCCCCGGGCTGGAGCGCGGACTTCAGCTTGACGTCCTCGGTGATCAGCAGATGGTCGCCGGTGCCGTCCTTGAGGAGCAGGCAGTTCGGCTCGACACCGGCGGACACGGTGCCGGTGAGGGTGGTCTCGCCGGGGGCGGCGGAGACCGTGGGGGCGGAGACCGTGGGGGCGGCCGGGGACGCGACGGCGGACTCGGGAATCGCGCCGCCGGCGTCGATGGGGGTCTGGGTGTTGTTCGCGCAGCCGGCGGAGAGCGCCAGAAGCAGCGCGGCGGGGACGACGGTTCTACGGATCAGCATGATGTTCTGACGTTACCGGACATATCCGGGTTCCCTACACCGGCGGGGGGACCGGGCGCTCGGCCAGGACCCCGACGTTGTACGCCGACATCTGCCAGCCACGGGACTCGTCGTGGGTGAGCTCCACCCAGTGACAGTTCTGCAGCGCGCGCAGGGTGCGCAACTGCTCGCGCCCCCAGCCGAGCAGGTGGCCGACACCCGACCGGGCCGCGGCGCCGTGGGTGGCGACGACGACGGTGCCGCCCGGCGGGGCCAGGCGGGCCGCGTCCTGCAGGGCGTCGCAGACCCGCTTGCCCAGGTCTTCCAGGGTCTCGACACCGCCGCCGATGACGTCCGCCCCGGCTGTCCAGCGGGCGTGCTCCTCGGGGCGCTCGGCGGCGACCTCGGCCATGGTGTGGCCCTGCCACTCGCCGAAGTGCCGCTCGCGGAGCCGCTCGTCGGTGCCGACCGGCAGCCCGGTCAGCGCGGCGAGAGCGGCCGCGGTGTCGGCGGCCCGGCTCAGATCGCTGGCGACGATCGCGGCCGGGCGGAGGCGGACGAGCAGCTCGGCCGCGTCGACGGCCTGCCGGCGGCCGAGGTCGTTGAGCGGCACGTCGGTCTGCCCCTGCACGCGGGAGGCGGCGTTCCAGTCGGTGTTGCCGTGCCGCCAGACGATGAGGCGCGTCACGGCGCCTCGGCGCCGGCCTCGGCCAGATCGCGGTCGACGAACGGGATGATCGGGCAGTCCTTCCACAGCTTGTCGAGGGCGTAGAACTCGCGCTCCTCGTCGTGCTGGACGTGCACCACGATGTCGACGAAGTCGAGGAGCACCCAGCGGCCCTGCTGGTGGCCCTCACGGCGCTCCGGCTTGGCTTTCTCGGGGAGGTTGAGCAGCGCCTCCTCGATGGCGTCGACGACGGACATGACCTGGCGCTCGTTGGAGGCCGAGACGACGACGAAGGCGTCGGTGATGTAGAGCTGCTCGCCGACGTCGATGATGGAGATGTCGTGCGCCTTCTTGTCGGCGGCGGCCTGAGCGGCCGTCAGAGCAAGTTCGAGAGCGCGTTCGGTGACGGGCAAAAGAGGGTCCCCTCGGTCGGGTTACAGGACATCAAGCGTCTCACACCGGCCCGGCAATACCCGAGTCCCGATACAGGCCCCGCTTGTTGATGTACTGCACGACACCGTCCGGTACCAAGTACCAGACCGGAAGACCGGCGGCCACCCGTTTTCGGCAGTCGCTCGAGGATATGGCCATGGCCGGAACCTCGACGAGGGTCACGCTGTCGGCCGGCAGATGCTCGTTGCTGAGCTCGAAACCGGGCCGGGTGACGCCGATGAAGTGGGCCAGGCCGAGCATCGTCATGGCGTCCTTCCACGACATGATGCGGGCCAGCGCGTCCGCCCCGGTGATGAAGTAGAGCTCGGCCGACTGCCCGTAGACGGCACGCATGTCACGCAGCGTGTCGACGGTGTAGGTGGGGCCGTCCCGGTCCATGTCGGCGCGGCTCACGTGGAACCTCGGGTTCGAGGCGGTGGCGACGACCGTCATCAGGTAGCGGTCCTCGGCGGGTGAGACGCGGCCCTTCTCGTACGGCTGGCCGGTCGGGACGAACATCACCTCGTCCAGATCGAAGCGGGCCTGCACCTCGCTCGCCGCGACCAGGTGACCGTGATGGATGGGGTCGAACGTCCCACCCATGATCCCTACACGCTTACCGGACATTCGAGAAGAATAATCGGCGCGAAGATCAACCGTCGAGACGGCGGCGAACCGCGGTGAGCAGGTCGCCCGCGGTGAACGGCTTCTCCAACAGGGCCACTCCGGGATCCAGGGTGCCCTGGGAGGCGAGGACCGGCTGGGCGTAGCCGGACATGTAGAGCACCCGCGTCCCCGGGCGGGCCACCACCAGCCGCTCGGCCAGCTCCTTGCCCAGCATCCCGGGCATCACCACATCGCTGACCAGCAGGTCGATGTCACCGTCGTGGCGGGCGGCCAGTTCCAGCGCCTGCGCCCCGCCGTCGGCCAGCAGCACCCGGTAGCCGGCCCCGGTGAGGATCCGGCCGGCCACGTCACGCAGCGCGTCCTCGTCCTCGGCGACCAGCAGGGTCTCGCCGCGTCCCACGGTTCCGGCCGGTTCGCCGACGGCGTCCGGATCGCTCGGCGCGGTCCCGGCCGGCAGCAGCACGGTGATCGTGGTGCCGAGCCCGACCTCGCTGCTCAGGGTGACCTCGCCGCCGGCCTGGGTGACGATGCCGTAGACGGTGGCCAGGCCCAGTCCGGTCCCCTCGCCGCTGCCCTTGGTGGTGTAGAACGGCTCGAACGCCCGCTCGGCCACCTCGGCGGTCATGCCCCGGCCGGAGTCACAGACCCGCAGCCGGACCCGGGAGTCGAGCAGCCCGGTGTCGATCACCAGCTGGCCACCGGACGGCATCGCGTCGCGGGCGTTCAGGGCCAGGTTGACCAGCATCTGCTCGATCTGGTTGGGGTCGCAGGTGACCGTCGGCAGGTCCGGGCCGGGCCGCAGGATCAGGCTGATGTGCTCGCCGAGAGTGCGGCGCAGCAGCTCCTGGGCGCCGGTGATCAGCGTGTTCAGGTCGACCGGCTGGGGGCGGACCACCTCGCGCCGGGCGAAGGCGAGCAGCTGGTGGGTGAGGTCGGTGCCGCGTTTGCCGGCCCGCACCACCTGCTTGGCGTCGGAGGCGATCATCGCGATGTCCGGCTGGTCGGCCTCCGCCTCCTCGATGACGAAGTTCGCGTAGTTGAGGATCACCCCGAGCATGTTGTTGAAGTCGTGGGCGATGCCGCCGGCCAGTTGCCCGAGACTCTCCAGGCGCTGGTCACGGTGGGCCTGGGCCTCGGCCCGGAGCCGTTCCTTCTCCTCCTCGGCCTGCACCCGCTCGGTGATGTCGCGGACCACGGCGACGGCCACCCGGCCCCGGTCGGTCTCGACCAGGGCGGTGGACGACTCGCACGGGAACTCGGTGCCGTCCCGGCGGCGGGCGGTGGTGACGATCCGGCCGATCGAACCGGACTCGGCCTCGGCGATCAGCCGCCGGCGCTCCGGCATGAGGGCCCGGGAGGCGTCGGTGAGCAGGACCTCCACGGGCTGTCCGACGAGTTCGGCGGTGGGCCAGCCGTACATCTGCCCGGCCCGGTCGTTGGCCAGCACGATCAGGCCACTGTCCAGGACCAGGATCGCGTCCGGCGCGGCCTGCAGCAGACCGCTGGACAGCTCCTCGGACCACTCCACGCATCCACCCCCGTAGCCACAGGCTACGAGGAGCGTGCGGGCACGGGGGTGGAGTCGGGCGAATCGGGTCAGCCGCGCGTGAGCAGCGCCCGGCGCATGTCGTCGTCGGCGTCCTGGATCACCCGGTGCAGGATCTGGTTGAGGCCGGGGGCGGCCAGCAGCCCGGCGGCGAACTGCCTGGTCCGCTCGGCGACGGCCACCGACGGGTAGGCCATCGTGGCGATGTGCTCGGCGCTCATCCCGCCCCGGATCCGCATCATCTCCGGCATGTCGGCGAAGTAGCGCTTCACATACGGCTCCAGCAGGTCCAGCTGTTCGGGCTGCCAGAAGCCGGCCGCGGTGCGCTCGGCCAGCCGGTTGGACAGCGTCGCGTCGCCGACGATCGCGGCCCAGGCGGCCTCCTTGGCGTCGGCGTCCGGGAGGGCGGCCCGGCAGGTGGCGGCCCACTGCTCGCCGGAGGCGCTGCGGTCGGAGTCCAGTTCGGCGTCGATCTCGGCGGCGCCGGCCGCGCCCAGCACGGACAGCCGGTAGAGGATCAGCCAGCGCAGGTCGGCGTCGACGGCCAGGCCGTCCGGCACGTTCTCGCCGGCCAGCCAGCCGCGTAGCCGGGCGGTGTCGACGGTGGCGCTGATCAGCCCGCGGGCGGCGGCGAGCTGCCGGGAGTCGCCGGGGCCGGTGACCGCGAGCAGCCGGTCGGCGGCCTGGGCGAGCAGTTCCAGCCCGGCCGGGCGGGTGGCCGGGCCGGAGTACCTGTCGACCAGCCCACGGGCGGCCCGCAGCACGTCCTCGACGACCACCACCTCGCTCTCCACCGGCAGCGCGGCGAGGACCAGGGTGACCAGCTCGGCGACCGGGCGCTCGCCGTCGACCACGGCGTCCAGCGTGGCGGCCCAGATCACCGCGCGGGCCAGCGGGTCGCCCAGGCGGGGCAGCAGTTGCGGCACGGCGGCGGCCGAGTCGTCGTCGAGACGGATCTTGGCGTACGTCAGGTCGCCGTCGTTGAGCAGCAGCAGGTCGGCGGCGGGTTTCCCGGCGAGGCCGACCAGCACGGTACGCCCGGACGCGTCCACCTCCACGTCGAGGTGTTCCCGCAGCACCACGCCACCGTCCGGCGCCCGGTCGTAGAGGCCCACGCCGATCCGGTGCGGCCGCAGGGTGGGGTATCCGTCCGGGGCGGTCTGCACCACGGCCACCTCGGCGTAGTCCGCGCCGTCCCGGGTGATCTCGGCGCGCAGCGTGTTGACCTGGGCGTGGCGCAGCCAGACGTCGGCCCAGCCGGACAGGTCGCGGCCGCTCGACCCGGACAGGGCGCCGAGCAGGTCGGCGAGGGTGGCGTTGCCGTAGGCGTGCGTCTCGAAGTGGGCGTTCAGCCCGGTCAGGAACGCCTCGTCGCCGAGCCAGGCGACCAGTTGCTTGAGGACGGCGGCGCCCTTGGCGTACGAGATGCCGTCGAAGTTGAGAAGTGCCTGCTCGGTGTCGTTCACCTCGGACGGCGCGACCGGGTGGGTGGAGGGCCGCTGGTCGGCGCGCAGCCCCCAGGCCTTGCGCTGCATCGCGAACGTGGTCCACGCGTCGGCGAAGCGGGTGGCCTCGGCGGTGACCCGGGAGCCCAGGTACTCGGCGAACGACTCGTTCAGCCACAGGTCGTCCCACCAGGCCATGGTGACCAGGTCGCCGAACCACATGTGGGCCATCTCGTGGGCGATGATGTTGGCCCGGCGCTCCCGGTCGGCGTCGGTGACCGCCGAGCGCGGGATCAGCTCGTCCCGGAAGACGACGATGCCCGGGTACTCCATGGCGCCGAAGTTGAACTCGGGCGCGAACGCCTGCTGGTAGTGCCCGAACGGGTAGCGGATCCGGAACATCTCGTGGAACCGGTCCAGCGACTGCCGGGTCAGCTCGAAGATCTCCGCCGCCTGCTCGTCCAGGTGGGTGGCGAGCGCGGCCCGGGCGTACAGCGCCAGCGGGATGCCGTCGTGCTCGCTGGTGACCGCGTGGTACGGCCCGGCGATCAGCGAGGCCAGGTAGGTGGAGATGCGCTTCGTGGGCGCGAACTCCCACCGGCCGCCGTCCCGGGAGACCAGCTCGCCGTTGGTCGCGACCAGCCACTCCGCGGGCGCGGTGACGCTGACCCGGAAGACCGCTTTCAGGTCGGGCTGGTCGAAGCTGGGCAGCACCCGCCCGGCGTTGTTGATGAACAGGTGCTGGTAGAGGTACGTGTTGCCGTCACCCGGGTCGGTGTAGCGGTGCAGGCCCTCGCCGTCGTTCGAATACCGCATCAGAGCATCGACGACCAGCGTGTTCGCCTCGGCCAGGCCGGTCAGCTCCAGCCGGGCACCGGTGGCGGCGGCCGGGTCGAGCGGCGAGCCGTTCAGCGTCATCGAGGCGACCTCGGCCGGCTCGAACTCGAGGAAGGTGGCGGCGCCGGCCCGGGCGTGGAAACGCACTGTGACACGGGAGCGGAAGGTGTCGCCGGAACCGGTCAGGTCCAGGTCGACATGGTATTCCTCGACGTCGACGAGTGATGCTCGTTCGACCGCCTCGGCACGGGTCAGGGTCGGCATGACGACAATCATGCCGTTACAGGTGCGCAGCCCGCTCGACGGGCAGGCTAGTCTTCAGTGCATGCGCGTCTCTCGTAGCGAGTGGTGGCTGCCCTGACGGGGCGGCACACCCACACGCGCGTTCATCATTCCGCGGCCGCCCTCACCGGGCGGCCGTTTTCGTGATCCTGGTCTCCCGGAGCGGACGGTCACCCGTACCTGCAAAAGGAGATCGACATGACAGCGACCCGCCGCCTGACCGGCTTCAAGCCCACCGGCCACCTGCATCTCGGCAATCTGCTGGGCGCTCTGCGCCCGCTGCTCGCGGTGCAGGGACACACCGATTCCATCGCGCTCATCGCGGACCTGCATGCGATGACCGTCGAGCACGACCCCGAGCGGGTACGCGCCCTCACGCTCGAACAGGCGACGGTGATGCTGGCCGCCGGCGTCGATCCGGAACGCACCCCGATCGTCGTGCAGTCGCACGTGCCCGAGCACACCGAGCTGCACTACCTGCTGGAGTGTGTGACCGGGTTCGGTGAGGCAGCCCGCATGATCCAGTTCAAGGAGAAGTCGGCCGGCGGCGGTCACGTCCGGTTGAGCCTGCTCACCTACCCGGTGCTGATGGCCGCCGACATCCTGCTGCACGACACGCTCCAGGTGCCCGTCGGTGAGGACCAGAACCAGCATCTGGAGCTCGCCCGCACCCTCGCGACCAGGTTCAACAGCCGTTACGGGCCGACCTTCACGGTGCCCGAGGGAGTGCGCCCGGAGGCCGCCGCCCGGGTGATGGATCTCGCCGACCCGACCACCAAGATGGGCAAGAGCACCGGAACCGGGCGGATCGGGCTGCTCGACCCGCCCGAAGTGGTGCGCCGCACGATCGCGCGGGCGGTCACCGACGAGATCGGCGTGGTCCGCCGGGACCCGGAGAACCAGCCCGGCGTCACCAACCTGATCGGCATCCTGGCCGCCTGCGCGGGCCGGCCGCCGGCCGACCAGCACTCCTACGGAAAGCTGAAACGCGAGGTCACCGACGCGGTAGAGGCGCTTCTGGTGCCCATCCGGGCGCGGCACGCCGAGCTGGCCGACGACCCGGCACACGTTCGGAAGATCTTGGCGGAGGGCGCCGCGCGGGTCCGGCCACGAGCCTCCGAGACGGTACGCCGTACGCGTACCGCCCTGGGCCTACTGGACTAACGCCGGCAGCCGCTTCTCGAACCGCACCCGGCCGCGGGCGATCGGCTCGACCTGCCGGTACCCGGACGACTGGTAGAGGGCGATCGCCGCGGCCAGCCCGGACTCCAGCTCCACCCGGAGCAGGGGCCGGTCGGCGGCGAGCGCCTCCTCCTCGATCGCCACGATCATCTGGCGGGCCAGGCCGCGGCCGCGGAAGGCCGGGCGCACGTACATCCGCCGCAGCTCGGCCGCGCCCGGCCCGAGCGCCTGCCAGGCGCCACACGCCACACCCCGGCCGTTCACCACACCGACCAGATACTCGACGTCATCGTCCGGTTCGAATATCCGCCCCGCCGAGGCGCCGGACTCGGCCAGTTCGCGCTGCTGAGCAGTGACGAGGGCGGCGAGTTCCGGGTCCAGGGAGGGGCGGATTTCGATCAGCACGGACGTGACTCTAGGTGACGACCGTTTCCGGCGGGTTGCGCTGATCTGGCCGGATGCCTATTCGTCGGTGTCGCCCTCGATGTCATCCTCGTCACTCACCAGCACGGGGAGCTTCGAGTTGGTGACCGTGCTGATCGTGCCGTCGGCCGCCATGTGGACCATCTCGTCCTCGTTACGGACACGCCGGGCCTTGCGGGCCGCGAGCCGCTGCGCCGCCGAGGGACGGGTGTCCAGCTCCTCGAGACGGGAGTCGGTGCCGCGGGGGCCGGAGACGTACTCGCCGGCGTTCGGGTGCCAGTCGAACTCCCGGGCGCCGATCCGCACCGGGTCGCCGGCCTGCGCGCCCTTCTTGCCGAGCTCGGCCTCGACGCCGATCCGCTCGAGGCGGTCACCGAGGTAACCGACGGCTTCGTCGTTGTCGAAGTTGGTCTGCTTGATCCAGCGCTCCACCTGGGTGCCACGGATCACGAAGACGCCGTCCTCGTCCTGCTCGATCGTGAAGCCGGTGTCGTCGACCGCGCGCGGGCGGATCACGATCCGGGTGGCCTCCTCGACCGGCTTGGCCGCACGGTACTCGGCGACCAGCTTGGCCAGGGCGAACCCGAACTCACGCAGGCCCTCCCGGGTCATCGCGCTGACCTCGAACACCTGGAAGCCACGGGCCTCCAGGTCGGGGCGGACCATCTCGGCCAGGTCGCGGCCGTCCGGGATGTCGACCTTGTTCAGCACCACGATCCGGGGCCGGTCCTCCAGGCCGCCGTACGCGGACAGCTCGGCCTCGATCGCGTCCAGGTCGGCCAGCGGGTCACGCTCGATCTCCGGCGCGGCCGCGTCCAGCACGTGCACCAGCACCGAGGTCCGCTCGATGTGCCGCAGGAACTGCATGCCCAGGCCCTTGCCGGTGGCCGCGCCGGGGATCAGGCCCGGCACGTCGGCGATGGTGTAGGTCTGCTCGCCGGCCTGCACCACACCGAGGTTGGGCACCAGCGTGGTGAACGGGTAGTCGGCGATCTTCGGCTTGGCCGCGGACATCACCGAGATCAGCGACGACTTGCCCGCCGACGGGAAGCCCACCAGGCCGACGTCGGCGACGCTCTTCAGCTCCAGCACCACGTCCAGCTGGTCGCCGGGCTCACCCAGCTCGGCGAAACCGGGAACCTTGCGGCGGGCGTTCGCCAGCGACGCGTTGCCCCGGCCGCCACGGCCGCCCCGGGCCACGGTGAACTCGGTGCCGGCCCCGACCATGTCGGCCAGCACCTCGCCGTCCTCGGTCTGCACGACCGTGCCGTCCGGCACCTTGAGGACCAGGTCACGGCCGGTCGCGCCGTCCCGGTTCGAGCCGGCGCCGCCACCACCGTTGTTGGCCTTGATGTGCGGGTGGAAGTGGAAGTCCAGCAGGGTGTGCTGCTGCGGGTCCACCACCAGGGTGATGCTTCCGCCGTGCCCGCCGTTGCCGCCGTCCGGCCCGCCGAGCGGCTTGAACTTCTCCCGGTGCACGGAGGCACAGCCGTGGCCGCCGTCACCCGCCTGCAGGTGCAGCACTACCCGGTCGACGAACGTGGTCACTTGCGACTCCTACTGCTTGCCGAGAAAAACGACAGCGGGCCGCGGACCCGAGGGTCCACGGCCCGCTGTAGAGAAAACTACTGCGCGACCGGCACGATGCTGACGGTCTTGCGACCGCGCGCGGTGCCGAACTGCACGTTGCCGGCGGCGAGCGCGAACAGCGTGTCGTCGCCGCCACGGCCGACCAGGTCGCCGGGGTGGAACTTCGTGCCCCGCTGGCGGATCAGGATCTCGCCGGCGTTGACCAGCTGACCACCGAACCGCTTGACGCCCAGCCGCTGGGCAGCGGACTCACGGCCGTTACGCGAGCTGGATGCACCCTTTTTATGAGCCATGTCCGCGCCTACTTCCCGCTCTTGATGCCGGTGACCTTGACGCGGGTCAGCGGCTGACGGTGCCCCTGGCGCTTGTGGTATCCGGTCTTGTTCTTGAACTTGTGGATCCGGATCTTCGGACCCTTGGTGTGCTCGGCGATCTCGCCGGACACCGTAACGTTGGCAAGCTTGGCCGCTTCGGTCACCAGGTTGTCACCGTCGACGAGGAGGACCGCGGCGAGGGTCAGGGCGTCGCCGGGCTGACCCGCGAGCTTCTCGACCTCGATCACGTCGCCCTCGGCAACCTTGTACTGCTTGCCGCCGGTCTTGACGATCGCGTACATGGGACGCGGACTCCCTGAGACTTACGCAGCCGGAGGCTGCTGGCGGATGGTGCTGAGATTCCGGCAGGCGCTCAAGTGACCCATTCTTGCGATCCTGGAGCGCGCACGGAGCTAGCGCCGAAAAGGCGCCGTCGGAAAGACTACTTCATCGCAGGGCCGAGACCCAAACCGGGCTGTCACCCGCGGCCGCAGGCCTTGTCCAGCACGGCGTGCAGCTCGGCCAGCTTCTTCTCGTCGACCTTGGTGACGTCGCCCTTGAGCGCCGTGACCTGAGCCCCCATCGAGCCCAGCGCCTTCTTCACCGCCGGGTCGGCGGCCAGTTTCGACATGTCGAGCAGGGCGAAGGAGAAGTTCTGCAGGTCACGTGTGACCTTCTCCTGTGCCTTGGCCTTCGCCTCCTTGCTCTCCGCGGCCGCGCGGACGAGCAGCTGGTAGTCCTCAGCGAAGGTCTTGCCGAACTCGTTGCTGGTCCGGCTCGCCTGGGCGCAGATCGCCTCGGTGTCCTCGGAGAGCGCGGCGTCGGTCGGCGGCTCGGTCTGCTGGGCCGCGGGCGCGCTGCCGTTCGCCGCGGCGGACGGGGCCGACGGCTCGTCGCCACCGGTGCAGCCGGCCAGAAGGACCGCGGAGATCGTCACTACGGCGAGGGCGGGGATACGCATGGGACTCGGTCTCCTCGGGGGGACAGGGATCGATCCGCCGAGGGTAACGGAAAACCCGGCCGGGTAGTTAACTTTCTTTACAGGTAACTATCCGGCCGGGTTCACACAGGTCAGGGACGCGTTCGCCGCCTCGCGCCACCACGCCGCGACCGCCGGCGGGTGCCCGTGCCGGCGCCCACCACGTCGTCGTCCTCGTCCTCGTCGTCGTCCGCCGCGTCCGGGTCGTCCGCGCCGGCGAGCCGCAACGGCTCCTCCGCGGACTCCCCGTGCGTGCCGTTCTGCTCGGCCGGAGCGTCGTAACGGGACAGGTCGTACCCGCTGATGTCGTACTCGTCGTCACCGTCCGAGGTGGTCAGCGCCACCTTCGGCGCCCGCCGGACGATGCCCGAACCCACGACCGGGGCCGACGGCACCTCGGCCACCTCAGCGACCGGGCCCGGCTCCACGACCACGGCCGGCGCCACGACCACCTCGACGACCGGCTCGACGGCCTCGGCGACCTCAGCCACCTCGGTGACCGTCTCCACGGCCTCGGCCGGCTGCTCCACCGGAGCGCTGTCGCCGCCACGGCGCCGCCGCTGACGGGCCGCCGGCTGCTGCTGTTGCTGCACCGGCGCCTCGGTACGGGCCGGCGCCGCAGCGACCGTCTTCACCTGGGTGCTCGCCGCCCCGCCGTTCGACCGCTTCTCCGGCACCGGCTCCGGGTGGATCACCACACCACGGCCCTTGCAGTGGTCACAGGTCTCGCTGAACGCCTCGAGCAGCCCCGCGCCGATCCGCTTCCGGGTCATCTGCACCAGGCCCAGCGAGGTGATCTCGGTGACCTGGTGCTTCGTCCGGTCCCGGCCCAGGCACTCGGTGAGCCGGCGCAGAACCAGCTCACGGTTGCTCTCCAGCACCATGTCGATGAAGTCGATCACCACGATGCCACCGAGGTCGCGCAGCCGCAGCTGGCGCACGATCTCCTCGGCCGCCTCCAGGTTGTTGCGGGTGACCGTCTCCTCCAGGTTGCCGCCGGCGCCGGTGTACTTACCGGTGTTGACGTCGACGACGGTCATCGCCTCGGTCCGGTCGATCACCAGGTGGCCGCCGGACGGCAGGAACACCTTGCGGTCCAGGCCCTTGAGGATCTGCTCGTCGATCCGCCACTCGGCGAACACGTCGGCCATGCCGGTGTGCCGCCGCAGCCGCTCCACCAGGTCCGGGGAGACCGAGTCGAGGTAGTTCTCCACCTCGGCGTACGCCTGCTCGCCCTGCACGACCAGCTCGCGGAAGTCCTCGTTGAAGAGGTCCCGGACCACCCGGATGACCAGGTCGGGCTCCTCGGAGAGCGCGCGCGGCGCGTTGCCCTCGGTGGCCCGGGCCTGGATGTCCTCCCACTGCGCCTGGAGCCGCTTGACGTCGCGGGCCAGCTCGTCCTCGCTCGCGCCCTCGGCCGCGGTCCGGACGATCACCCCGGCGCCGTCCGGCACCAGCTTTTTCAGGATGTCGCGCAGCCGCTTGCGCTCGGTGTCCGGCAGCTTCCGGCTGATGCCCGAGGCGTTGCCGTTCGGCACGTAGACCAGGTGCCGGCCGGAGAGCGCGATGTGGCTGGTCAGCCGGGCGCCCTTGTGGCCGATCGGGTCCTTGGTGACCTGCACCAGCACCGAGTCGCCGGAGCGCAGCGCCTGCTCGATCGAGCGGGCGCGCCCCTCCAGGCCGGTGGCGTCCCAGTTGACCTCACCGGCGTAGAGCACGGCGTTACGGCCACGGCCCACGTCGACGAACGCGGCCTCCATGCTCGGCAGCACGTTCTGCACCTTGCCCAGGTACACGTTGCCGACCATGGTGCCGGACGTCGCCCGGGCCACGTAGTGCTCGACCAGGATCCCGTCCTCCAGGACCGCGATCTGGGTACGGTCCTGCTTCTGCCGCACCACCATGACGCGGTCGACCGCCTCGCGGCGGGCCAGGAACTCCGACTCGCTCAGGATCGGCGGGCGGGTGCGGCGCTGTTCACGGCCGTCCCGGCGGCGCTGGCGCTTGGCCTCCAGCCGGGTCGAGCCGGAGACACCCTGCACCTCGTCGGAGGTACGGCGGGGCTCACGAACACGGACGACGGTGTGCACGCCGTCCTCGATGCCACCGGTCTCGGCGTCACCGGAGCCCTTGCGGCGGCGGCGACGCCGGCGGCGGGTGACCCCGTCGCCCTCGCTCTCGCCGTCCTCCGGCTCCTCCTCGTCCTCACCCTCGTCGGCGGACGCCTCGGCGCCCTCCTCCGCATCGGACTCGGCGTCGGCGTCGCCGTCCTCGGCGTCGTCGGACGGGCCCTTGCCCCGGCCCCGGCCACGACGGCCCCGGCGACGGCGGCGGCGGCCCAGGGCGCCGTCCTCGTCGTCGTCACCCTCGTCGCCGTCCTCGACGTCGTCGGCGCTCTCGTCGGCCTCGTCCACGGCGGGCTCGGCCTCGGTGACCGCGACCTCGGCGGGCTCCTCGGCCGCCCCACGGCGGCGGCGACGGCTGCGGCGGGCGCCCTCGGCGGGCTCCTCCGCGATGGTCTCGGGCTCGGCGGTCACCCCGGCGGCGACCGGCTCGGCGACGACCTCCGGCACGGCGGCCGTACGGCGGCGACGGGTCGCCGGAGCGGCCGGCTCGGCCTGGGTGGCCTCCGGGGGCATGAACAGCACAGCAGGCGGCAGGGCGGCGCGGCGGCCGCGTGCGGGCTCGGCCGGCTGCTCCTCCACGAAGTCGTCGTCGAGCGGGAGGATGCCGACCACCGGGACACCGGCGGCGCGGGCCGCGGAGGCGGCTTCCACGGCGGCGTCCTCGATGAGGGCGGCCTCGTCCTCGGTGAGCTCCTCCTCGGCGGCCGGGTCGGTGACCTCGGCCACGACGGGCGGCGCTGCGGCCGGGATCTCGACCAGGGCGGGCTGTTCGGCGGCCGGCTCGGCCTTCTTACGGCGGGCCCGGGTCGCCTTCTTCACCGGCGGGGCCTCGGCGACCTCGGCGGCGGGACCAGCCGTCGTCGTCTCGATAGCCGGCGTCACGCCGGCCGGCGTCGTCTCGATAGCCGGTGACGCCGCGGCAGGCGTCGTTTCGGTAGCCGGCGACGCGGCGGCCGGCGTTGCGAGGGCCGGCTTCTCCGCGACCGGAGTCTCCGGGTCCGACGTCTCAGAGGCCGGCGTCTCGGCGGCCGGCTCGACCTTCTTACGGCGGGCCCGGGTGGCCTTCTTCACCGGCGCGGCAGGCGTCTCCGGCGTGGCGGCCGCGTCCCCCGCGACTGCCGCCTCGATCGCCGTGCCGGGATCGGCGGCGTCGTCGGTCCCCGGGGTCTCCGCGGGCGGCGCTGCTGCCTTTCGGCGCGGGGCGCGTGCCCGGCGGGCCGGGGTCGTGCTTGCGGCGGTATCACCGGAGGGAGCGGTGGCTCCACCCGGTTCGCCGCCCTGATCACCCAGGTTGACTGGGGGCTCGTTATCGAGCATGGGGCGCTCTCCAGTTCTCGGCGACCCCGGGCGCGGGTGAGCGCTGCCACGCAGGGTCGCTGCAAAGTTTTTCGGGCCCGGCCTTCACAAGTCGGGCTTGCCGAAGTCTGCCAGCGAACACTTTCAACCTGGCATCAGCCGAAGACCACCGGTCCGATGTACGGCTCCGGGTGTTGCCCGCCTAACCACGTTGAAAAACGTTCTCGTCGAACGCCGGCCGGCCTCCCGGCTAGCGTTCTCCGATGCCGACGTCCACGCGATCCGCGTCCAACGGATCAGCGATCTCCCCCTGCGCGGTGAGTGTGCCCTGGGCCAGCCGGGTCACCCGTGGGGGCGCCGGCGGCTCCAGGCCGGCCACCACGCGCAGGCCGGAGAGGACGTCATCGGGCCGCACGGCGGGAGTCACCTGCCGTACGACAAGGTCGATTATCGCACACGGTACCGCAACGGCCTCGGAAGGTAGGTCCGGCTCACCGGCCACCTCGCACCGCGTGACGGCCGCGCGCGCGTCGAAACTGCGGCGGCCCTGCTTGGTCATGCGCTCCACCAGGACTTCCGAGGAGCCCAGGAACGCCTCCACGGCCTTCTCCGCCTCGGCGGCGCCGACACCCGGCAGCTCCAGGCGCCACCGGGAGGCGTCGATCCGGTCGGCCAGGCTGCCCGGGCCGGCGATCACCGCTTCCAGCACGTCCAGGCCCGGGGAGAGCGCGGCGTCCAGCGCGACGAGCAGCTCCGCCGGGTCGACCGGGGCCTGGAGGCCGATCTCCAGGTACTCCGCCTCACTGCCGACTCCGGTCGGGGCGGCGCTGGCGTACGAGATCTTCGGGTGTGGGGTGAAGCCCTGCGAGAAGGCGATCGGCACGTTCGCACGGCGCAGCGCCCGCTCGAAGGCACGGGCGAAGTCACGGTGCGAGGTGAAGCGCAGTGGGCCACGCTTCGCGTACCGGAGGCGGATCCGCTGGACGACCGGGGCCTGGCCGCCGACGGGCTGGTTCTTCGGGGGAATGTCTATCTCCTAAGCGGAAACCCGCAGGTTGTTAACGGGTGTCAGGGGCAGCAGCTTCTTGCCGGTCGGGCCGATCTGGATCTCGGTGTCCATCGACGGGCAGACGCCACAGTCGAAGCACGGGGTCCAGCGGCAGTCGTCCTGCTCGTACTCGCTCTTCGAGTCCTGCCAGTCCTGCCAGAGCCAGTCCTTGTCGAGGCCGGAGTCCAGGTGGTCCCAGGGCAGGACCTCCAGCTCCTCGCGCTCGCGGGTGGTGTACCAGTCCAGGTCGACGCCGAACTCCGGCAGCACCTCGGCGGCCGCCTCGACCCACCGGGCATACGAGAAGTGCTCGGACCAGCCGTCGAACCGGCCGCCCTTCTCCCAGGTCCGGAGGATGACCTTGCCGACCCGGCGATCGCCGCGCGACAGCAGGCCCTCGATCAGCGAGGGCTCGCCGTCGTGGTAGCGGAATCCGATCGCGCGGCCGAGCGAGCGGTCGCTGTTGATCGCGTTCTTGAGCATCTTGAGCCGGCCGTCGATGGTCTCCGGCGTGTCCATCGGCGCCCACTGGAACGGGGTGTGCGGCTTGGGCACGAACCCGCCGATCGACACCGTGCAGCGGATGTCCTTGGTGCCGGCGGCCTCCCGGCCGGCCCGGATCACCTCGTGCGCCATCTCGGCGATCTCCAGCACGTCCTCATCGGTCTCGCTGGGCAGGCCGCACATGAAGTACAGCTTGACCTGCCGCCAGCCGTTCGAATACGCGGTGACGACCGTCCGGATCAGATCCTCCTTGGTCACCATCTTGTTGATGACCTTGCGGATCCGTTCCGAGCCGCCCTCCGGCGCGAACGTGAGACCGGTCCGCCGCCCGTTGCGGGACAGCTCCTGGGCCAGGTCGATGTTGAACGCGTCGACCCGGGTGGACGGCAGCGACAGCGAGACGTTGGTGTCCGCATACTGCTCGGCCAGGCCGGAGCACATGTCACCGATCTCGGAGTGGTCGGCGCTGGAGAGCGAGAGCAGGCCGACCTCGCTGTAACCGGAGAACTCCAGGCCCTCCTTGACCATCTGGCCGACCGTGGTGATCGACCGCTCCCGCACCGGGCGGGTGATCATGCCGGCCTGGCAGAACCGGCAACCCCGGGTGCAGCCGCGGAAGATCTCCACCGCATACCGCTCGTGGACGGTCTCGGCCAGCGGGACCAAGGGCTTCTTCGGGTACGGCCACGCGTCCAGATCCATCGTGGTCCGCTTGGCCACCCGGAACGGAACGTCCGGCCGGTTCGGCACGACCCGCTGAATACGGCCGTCGGGCAGGTAGTCGACGTCGTAGAACCGGGGCACGTAGATGCTCTCGGTCCGGGCCAGGCGCAGCAGCAGCTCGTCGCGGCCGCCGGGGCAGCCCTCCGCCTTCCACTCCCGGATGATCCCGGTGATCTCCAGGACCGCCTCCTCGCCGTCACCGAGCACGGCGGCGTCGATGAAGTCGGCGATCGGCTCCGGGTTGAAGCTGGCGTGCCCACCGGCCAGGACGATCGGGTGGGACTCGTCACGGTCGGCGCTGTCCAGCGGGATGCCGGCCAGGTCGAGCGCGCTGAGCATGTTGGTGTAGCCCAGCTCGGTGGCGAACGACAGCCCGAACACGTCGAACGCCGTCACCGGCCGGTGCGCGTCGACGGTGAACTGGGGGACGCCGTGCTCCTTCATGAGCGCCTCGAGGTCCGGCCAGACCGAGTAGGTGCGCTCGGCGAGCACGTCCTCCTGCTCGTTGAGCACCTCGTAGAGGATCTGCACACCCTGGTTGGGCAGGCCGACCTCGTAGGCGTCCGGGTACATCAGAGCCCACCGGACGGTGGTGGTGTCCCAGTCCTTGACGACGGCGCCGAGCTCGCCGCCCACATACTGGATCGGTTTGCTGACCCGGGGCAGCAGCTGCTCCAGCTGCGGGAAGACGGAACTCACGCTCATGGGTGTCCAGGGTACGCGGACTACCCGCCCAGTTCCGTCGCGGCCCGGTCCAGGTCGGTGGCGAGCAGGTCGGCCCGGAACGCGCAGAGCTGCAACGTCATCCGTGCGGCCCCGCGCTCGCCGACGACCAGGCGGATCGGTTTCCCCCGGTCGTCCAGGTCCCCGACGATGAAGTCGAGCAGCCGCACCCCGGCGCTGTCCAGGAACGAGACGGCGGTCAGGTCGATCAGCACGGCGCTGGCCGACGTCGTCCGGGCCACGATGACCCGGCCGATGTCGTTGGCGTTGGCCAGGTCGATCTCACCCTTGAGATGGACGAGATCGGCGACACCCCGGCGGGAGAAACTCACCCACTGATCCGTCATGAATCGCCTCTGTGCCGGCGCATGATCACTGTCGTACCCTCCCCGGCCCGGTCGAAGGCCACCTCGTCCATCGACTCGTACATCAGTTGCAGCCCGCGCCCACGGGCCTCGTCGTTGCCCGGCCCGCGCCAGCGGCCCCGGTCGCTGACCCGGATCTCCACCGTGCCCGAGCTGATCGTGGCGGCCACGTCGACCACACCGAACGGGTCGTCCTGGTAGCCGTGCTCGATCGAGTTGGCCACCGCCTCGGAACAGGCCAGCAGCACCGCGTTCAGACAGTCCGGGTCGACGCTGTGCCCGGCCAGCCAGCCGCGCATGTCGGCGCGGAGCAGCGCTATCTGGAGCGGGTCGGCGCCGATCGAGCGTTCCAGCCGCTCCTCGGTGCCGAGCGTCAGGCAGAGCAGACAGACGTCGTCGGCGTGGTCCCGGCCGACGAGCGTGTCGGCCAGCCCGGCGGTCAGGCCCTTGAGCGGGGCGTCGCGCACCCGGGCGTACTCCCGGGCCAGGATCTCGAAACCGCGGTCGATGCCCCGGCCGCGGCGCTCGATCAGGCCGTCGGTGTAGAGCAGCAGGCGGCTCCCGGCGGCCAGCCGCATCCGGTGCTCGACCCGGCGGACGTCACCGGCCCGGGAGCCGAGCGGCGCCGACCGCGCCTGCATCAGGTACTCGGGGGAACCGGCCGGCTCGTGCAGCAACGGCGGCAGGTGCCCGGCGCAGGCGAACGCCATCTCGCTGCTGAGCAGGTCCACCTCGGCGTAGACCAGGGTGGCCATCCGGGCCGAGTCGACCCGGTCACAGAACCGGTCCAGGCCCTCCAGCAGCCGGGCCGGCCCGTTCTCGGCCGAGGCCAGCGCCCGGATCGCGCTGCGCAGCTGCCCCATCGTGGTGGCCGCCTCGATGCCCCGGCCGACCACGTCGCCGACCACCACGGCCAGCTTGTTCGCGGTGATCAGGAAGGCGTCGTACCAGTCCCCGCCGACCTCCATGTCCTGTGCCGCGGCCTGATAGTGGGTCTCCACCACGAATCTCGGGTCGGTGCCCGGCACGTCGGCGGCGAGCAGGCTGCGCTGGAGGGTCCGGGCGATCGCGCGTTCCTGCTCGTAGAGGCGGGCGTTCTCACAGGCGAGAGCGGCCCGGTCGGCCAGGTCGATCAGGAACCGCCGCTCCGCCTCGGCGCCACGGCGGTCGGCCGCCATCCGCAGCGCCAGCGTGCCGAGCACCCGGCCACGGACGATCAGCGGCAGGACCGTACAGCCCAGGCCGTCGCCGTCGGTGGCGAAGACCGGAGCCGCGGTCTCGATCGCCTCGGCCGTCCGGGCCTCGATCCGGGCCGGGTCCGGCGCCGGGCCGCCGTGGTGCTCGACCAGGCCGGCCGGGCCCACCTGGAGCCGGACCAGCGCCCAGTCGGCGATCTCCGGCACCACCCGCTCGACCAGCCGGCGGGCCCGCTGGAGCAGGCGGTGCTCCTCGTCGAGCGCGCGGGTGGTCCGGGCCAGGAAGGAGGCCCGCTCCTCACGATGGCGGGCGTCGTCGTAGAGGCGGGCCCGGTCCAGCGCCTGACCGGCCTGCTGGCCGAGCAGCCGGATGACCCGCAGTTCACCGTCAGTGAGCACACGCTCGTCACGGAAACTGAACGCGAGCACCCCGAGGACCGCCGGACCGCCATGGTCCTCGGCCGGGCCGGTGGTCAACGGCAGCAGCACCACGGTGCCCCGGCCGGACTTGCGCATCGACTCGGCCAGATCCGGGAAGTGCGCCTCGGCCTCGGCCAGGGTGCCGATCACGTGCAGGTCGCCGCGCCGGGCCACCTCGGCCACCGCGCGGGTCGACGAGCGCGGCATGTCGTCCCAGTTGCCGGTGGTCGGGTCGGTCGACGCCACCGCGACCAGCTGATCCCGTTCCGCGTCGATCAGGTAGATGCTGGTGCTGGTGGCCTGGAAGGCGGGCTCCGGGGCGCGTACCACCGCCTCCGCGACCTCGGCCTCGGTCGGGGCCGCCGCCAGGTCGGCCACTATCTGCTGGAGGACCTGGACCCGCTGCTCGGACGCCTCGGCGGCCCGGCGGTGGGCCAGCAGCTCCCGCTCGTAGCTGCGCCGCTCGGTGGCGTTGAAGACCATCGTGCGGATGATCCGGGGCGACCCGGTCGCGCCGCGCTCCAGCACCGAGTTGACCAGGGTCGGCAGCCGGCGTTTGTCGGCGCCGACCACCTCCAGGGCGATCTCGTGCACCTCGCCCTGCATCGCCAGCAACGGCGCGTAGTGGGTCTCGTGATAGATCTGGTCACCCGGAGTGAGCAGGTCACGGAACCGTTTGTGACCGATCAGGTCGGTCCGGGAGTACCCGGTCCACGTCAGGAACGTCTCGTTGACCCGGACGATGGTTCCGTCCGGAAGCGTCGTCAGGTAACCACACGGCGCATGTTCGTACAGGTCCTCGGGATCGTCGTCCCAGGGCAGTCGTAACTCCTGTGTCACGTCCGGCCCACCAGATTCACTCACGCCAATGCTCCGCCGATCATGCCCGCTGTCTACAACCAGGACTTGATGGCGTCAACCGTTTCCTCCGGCGCGCTCAGATTCGGACAGTGACCTGTCGCGTTGAGCGCCATGAACTTGCTGTCAGGTGTGTTCTGGTGGACGTACTCACCGACCACGGTGGGCGCGATGACGTCGTCCGAGCACTGCAGGATCAGCGACGGGACCCGCAGCGCCGGCAGGTCGGCCCGGTTGTCGGAGAGGAACGTGACCCGGGCGAACTTCTTGGCGATCTCCGGGTCGGTCGCGCAGAAGCTGTTGGTCAGTTCCTCGCCCAGCTCGGGGCGCTCCGGGTTGCCCATGATGACCGGGGCCATCGCGCTCGACCAGCCCAGGTAGTTGCTGTCCAGCGACTCCAGCAGCCCGTCGATGTCCTCAGCGGTGAAGCCGCCCACATATCCGGCCGCCTCGTCGTCGATGTACCGCGGGGACGGGCCGACCATCACGATCCCGGCGAACCGCTCCGGCTCCCGGTTGGCGGCCAGCACGCCGATCATCGAGCTCACCGAGTGGCCGACGAGGATCACCTCGTGCAGGTCGTGCTCCCGGACGATGTCCAGGACGTCCTCGGCGTACCCGTCCAGGGAGCCGTGTCGTTCGTCGCGGTAGGCCGACAGGTCCGACCGCCCGTTGCCGACGTGATCGAACAGGACGATCCGGTGGGTGTCCTGGAACGCCGGCGTGACGAACCGCCACATGTTCTGGTCGCAGCCGTACCCGTGAGCGAACAGCATCGGCCGGCCGGACTCGGCGCCCGTGATCGTTACCGCGTTTCTCTCCGTCGTACCCATGCGATTCCGGCGCACCGCTGGAGACCGGCGCGCCCCTCCCTCCCGCAGCGAATGAGGTGTCGCGTGCCCGAGTGACCCCGGGCACTATCCGGCCCGGCAGGCCGGGTCGAAGCCAAGTCCGGGTAACCATACGACTCCGGAGCGTTTCGCACATCGCCCTCGTTGTCCGCCATTCATGTCCGGAGTCCGGATCCCGACCTCGCGTCCCACTGGCACACCGTGCCTAACCTGGGATGGGAGTGCCGCCTTCAGGCGCGCGGGAGGAGATCGAATCCATGGCCGACCAGCAGCCGGGTGACACCACCCCGGCCGCCGGAATGCCCGACCCCACCCGGTTCGCCGGACCCGGCGGACCACCGACGGCTGATGCGCCCGGTTGGTGGAGCGGCGCCGCTCCGGTTCCCGAGACGGCCCCACGCCGTTCCCTGTGGACTCGCATGGTGGATCGGATCAACGGCGCCGAGCCGGCCGACCCGGACGACGACCGCACCACGATCCCGGCCGTCGACCCGTGGGCCGATCAGGACACTCCGGTCTGGCCGGACGCGTACACGACGCCGGCGGCGCCGCTGCCTCCGACCCGCATCGAGAACCCGACGCTGCGGGAGAACCCGGCGCCCCAGCCGAACCCGGTGCCCCAGCCGAACCCGGCGCCGCAAGAAGACCCGATCCAGGCGAAAGCGCCGGGAATCACGCCGTCACCGCTCCCCGCTCCCGGCACCTATCCCCCGCCGGCGGGCGGCACCGGTCTGCCTCCGCTCATCCCGCCGAAGGTCCGCGCCTGGGGCCGCCGGGCCGCCGCGAAGAGCCAGCAGGCGGCGGCCGACGCCCCGGACCGGCTGCGGTCCCTGGGCCGGCAGGCCGCGGCGAAGGGCCAGCAGGTGGCCGCCGACGCCCCGGACCGGCTGCGGTCGCTGCGCCGGCAGGCGGCGGCCACGGGCCAGCGGGTCGCCCCCGGACGACTGCTGAGTCGTCGTCCGGCCGCGCCGCGGATCCCGGTTCAGCCCCGCACTCCGGTCCAGCCCCGCACCCCGGTCGCCGCACCGTGGGCTCCCCCGAGGCCGCGCCGCCGGCGCCGGTTCCGCCGGCTGGGCCTGCTGCTGGTGGTGATCCTGGCCCTGGCCGGCGCCTACTGGTATGTGCCGGGCCTACGCCAGTACCCGGTGGCCGCCGTCCTGCCGGACTCCTTCTCCGACCTCAACCTGCGCGACAACGAGGCCGGTCGGCGCGCCGCGCAACGGCTGGCCGACGAGTTGCAGGGCGCCGACGGGAACACGTTCGCCGGCATCTACACCGACACCCGCGGCAAACGGGTCACCGTCTTCGGCGTCACCGGCCTCCGCCTGACTCCCGGGACCGACGTGGACGCCCAGCTCAGCCGCCTGGCCGACGCCCTGAAACTGAAGGACATCGAATCCTTCGACCTCGGCGAGTTCGGCGCACACCAGCGCTGCGGGACCGGCCGCCTCGACGACACCTCGGTCGTGGCCTGCGCCTGGGCCGATCACGGCAGCCTGGCCACGGTCCTGCTGACCCGCCGCAACCTGACCGAAAGCGCCGAACTGGTGGCCAGCCTCCGCAAGTCGGTCCTGGTCCCGGCCACATAAACCCTTATCCGGTACGGCTACGTGAACCCTTATCCGGTACGGCTACGTGCCCCGCTTCGTGCCGACCCGCGACGCAGGCCACCCGTCCGGCCCGACAGCGCGCCGCACGGGCGTATGCGTCCGTCACCACCGCCAGCCGTCGCTGAACACGGAAATACGCACGGCATTACCGCCGTGAGCGACGGCCGACGGTCCGGACCCCCGCCGCAAAACCGCCAGCCGTCGCTGAGCGCGGGAAACCGCACGGCATAACCGCCGTGAGCGACGGCCGACGGTCCGGACCCCCGCCGCAAAACCGCCAGCCGTCGCTGAACACGGGAATGCGTACGGCATAACCGCGGTGAGCGACGGCTGGCGGTTGGTGACCAGACGCCTCAGCCCGAAAGGCGCGCTGGGGCCGTTCGTGTCGCCTGCGTCGCGGGCCGGCACGAGGCGGGGCGGGTAGCCGTACGAGATTATTCTGTTTCGTCGCGTTTGGGGGCGTATCGCGGGATGTATTCCTGGCCCGTCAGTTTCTGGATCTCGGTCATCACGTAGTCGGTGAGCTCGCGCAGAGCGGTCCGGTCGTCGGAGCGGCCGATCGTCTCGATCGGCTTGCCGAACTTGACCGAGATCACGCCTCGTTCCAGCTTGGGCACCAGGCGGCCGATCGGCTGGACCTTGTCGGTGCCGGCCACGCCGACCGGGATGATCGGGACGCCGGCGGCGACGGCGAGGCGGGCGACACCGGTGCGGCCGCGGTAGAGGCGTCCGTCGGGAGAGCGCGTTCCCTCCGGGTAGACGGCGATCAGGTCGCCGCCCTGGAGCGCCGGGATCGCGGCGTCGAAAGCGGTCAGCGCGGCCCGGCCGCCTTCGCGCTCGACCCGGATGGCGCCCAGGCCCTCCATCAGTTTGCGGTTGAGGAAGCCCTTGACGCCGGTGCCGGTGAAGTAGTCGGACTTGGCCCAGAAGGCCAGGTGACGGGGAACCACGGTGCCCAGGAGGAGTTCGTCGGCGACGGAGAGGTGGTTGCCCGCGAAGATCGCGCCGCCGGTGGCCGGGATGTGCTCGATGCCTTCGACGTGCGGGCGCCACCCGAGGCTCAGGGTCGTGCCGACCGTGGCTTTGGCGATCGAGTAGAGCAGGGGCACTTCCGTCCTCCGGGACGCATGGGGGGTGTGTGGTGCTGTGAGGTTAGCTGACAGTGGCCGGGAAGTACCTAGTGATCTTGGCCGGGCCCGGACGCTCGCCCACTTGAAGGCGAACATCCGGGCCAATCGGCTGAATCAGACGGCGGTGACCGTCACCACGACCTGGTCGCCGTCGCCCACCTCGCCGGCGAACCCGCCGGTCAGCTCGGCGAAGTCCACCGTGGTGGCGAGCGTCTCACCGGCGACGAAGTCCCGGAACGTCTCGACCGCGGCCCGGACCGCCGGCGAGGCCGACAGCACGAGCGTGATCCGGTCGCTGACGTCCAGGTCGGCGTCCCGGCGGGCCTGCTGCACGACGCGGATCACGTCGCGGGCCAGGCCCTCGGTGGCCAGTTCGTCGGTGACGACCGTGTCGAGGACCACGACACCACCGCCGGCCGGCAGCGGCGCGGAGTTCTCCACATCGGCGGCGACCAGCTTCAGCTCGTACTCCCCTTCGGCCAGGGTGACGCCGGCCGCGACCGGCGCACCGTCGACGAGCTCCCACTCGCCGGCCTTGACCGCCTTGATCACCTGCTGGACCTGCTTGCCGACCCGGGGGCCGAGCGCCCGCGGAACGACGGTCAGGACCTGCTGGCAGTACGCGGCGACATCGTCGGTGAAGACCACTTCCTTGACGTTGACCTCGTCCTTGAGCAGATCACCGAGCCCGTTCAAAGAGGAGCCGTCCGGAACCGCGACGGTGAGCGAGGCCAGCGGCAGCCGGACCCGGAGGCCCTTCGCCTTGCGCAGCGACAGGGCCGCCGAGGCGACGTCCCGGATCGCGTCCATCGAGGCGACCAGTTCGTGGTCGGCCGGGAACACGTCCGCCGAGGGCCAGTCGGTCAGGTGCACCGAACGGCCACCGGTCAGGCCGCGCCAGATCTCTTCGGTGGTCAGCGGCGCGAGCGGCGCCACCACCCGGGTGACCGTCTCCAGCACGGTGGCGAGAGTGTCGAAGGCGTCCTCGTCCCCCTCCCAGAAG
Organism: Actinoplanes sp. NPDC026670; assembly: GCF_040638175.1. Taxonomy (NCBI): domain Bacteria; kingdom Bacillati; phylum Actinomycetota; class Actinomycetes; order Micromonosporales; family Micromonosporaceae; genus Actinoplanes; species Actinoplanes sp. NPDC026670. The sequence continues at coordinate 8,401 of NZ_JBEZXU010000045.1, read as the reverse complement.
CGGTCCCGCGAGCGGCGCACGTACCAGTTGGTCAGCGCGTCGAGGTAGGACCGGACGCTCGCGGCCGCGCCGGAGATGTCGTAGTCGTCCATCTGCTTTTCGGTTTGCGACACCAGCTCGCCGGTCTTGGCGAGGATGTAGCGGTCCAGCAAGTGCTCCGAATCTGTCCGGAGTTTCGCCTCATAGCCTGAAGCATTGGCATAAAGGCTGAAGAAGTACCAGACGTTCCAGAGCGGCAGCAGGACCTGGCGCACCGAATCGCGGATGGCCGGCTCGGTGACCGGCATGTCCCCGCCCCGCAGCACCGGCGAGGACATCAGCATCCAGCGCATGGCGTCCGAGCCGTACGTGTCGAACACCCGATACACGTCCGGGTAGTTCCGCAGCGACTTGGACATCTTGCGCCCGTCCTCGCCCAGCAGGATGCCGTGGCTCAGGCAGTTACGGAACGCGGGCCTGTCGAACAGCGCCGTGGCCAGCACGTGCATGGTGTAGAACCAGCCGCGGGTCTGCCCGATGTACTCGACGATGAAGTCGCCCGGGTAGTGGTGCTCGAACCAGTCCTTGTTCTCGAACGGGTAGTGCACCTGGGCGAACGGCATCGACCCGGACTCGAACCAGCAGTCCAGCACCTCGGGGACCCGGCGCATGACCGACTTCCCGGTGGGGTCGTCCGGGTTGGGCCGGGTCAGCTCGTCCACGTACGGCCGGTGCAGATCGGTGACCCGCACCCCGAAGTCGCGCTCCAGCTCCTCGTAGGAGCCGTAGACGTCGACGCGCGGGTACTGCGGGTCGTCCGACTTCCACACCGGGATCGGCGAGCCCCAGAACCGGTTCCGGGAGATCGACCAGTCGCGGGCGTTGGCCAGCCACTTGCCGAACGAGCCGTCCTTGATGTGCGCCGGGGTCCAGTTGATCTGCTGGTTGAGCTCGACCATCCGGTCCCGGAACGTCGACACCGCGACGAACCACGACGACACCGCCTTGTAGACGAGCGGGGTGTCGCAGCGCCAGCAGTGCGGGTACGAGTGGACGTACGCGTCGTGGCGCAGCACCACTCCGCGCTCCTTCAGCACGGCGATCACCGGCTTGTTCGCGTCGAAGACCTGCAGGCCCTGGAAGTCCGGGACCAGCGAGGTGAAGCGGGTGTGCTCGTCGACGGTCACCACGGTCGGGATGCCGGCCGCGTTGCAGGCGTTCTGGTCGTCCTCACCGAAGGCCGGGGCCATGTGGACGACACCGGTGCCGTCCTCGGTGGTGACGAAATCGGCGCCGAGCACCTGGAAGGCGTTCTCGCCGGCCGGCTCCACGAGGAAGTCGAACAGCGGCGTGTACCGGCGGCCGACCAGTTCCTCCCCTCGCACGACGCCGACCTGCTCGTACCCCTCCAGCTCCTTGGCGTACGCGCCGACACGGCCCGCGCCCACGAGAAGCTTCTGCCCGTCCTTCTCGAGCACCGCGTACTCGATGTCCGGCCCGACGGCGAGCGCCAGGTTCGACGGAAGCGTCCACGGCGTCGTGGTCCAGACCGCGATGTCCTCGCCCGTCGAGAGGCGGAACTTGACGGTCAGGGCCGGGTCGGTCCGGTCCCGGTAGACGTCGTCCATCCGGGTCTCGGTGTTCGACAGCGGGGTCTCACAGCGCCAGCAGTACGCCAGCACCCGGAAACCCTCGTACACCAGGCCCTTGTCATGCAGCGTCTTGAACGCCCACATGACCGATTCCATGTACGCCGGGTCGAGCGTCTTGTAGTCGTTCTCGAAGTCCACCCACCGGGCCTGCCGGGTGACGTACTTCTCCCAGTCCTTGGTGTAGGCGAGCACCGACGCCCGGCAGGCCTCGTTGAACTTCTCGATGCCCAGGTCGACGATCTGCGCCTTGCTGGTGATGCCGAGCTGCTTCTCGGTCTCCACCTCGGCGGGCATGCCGTGGGTGTCCCAGCCGAACCGGCGCTCGACGTGCTTGCCTCGCATCGTCTGGTAGCGCGGGACCAGGTCCTTCACGTACCCGGTGAAGAGGTGCCCGTAGTGCGGCAGGCCGTTGGCGAACGGCGGGCCGTCGTAGAAGACGTACTCGTTGGCGCCGTTCTCCCCGGCCGGGTTCCGGTCGACGGATGCCTCGAACGTCTTGTCCGCCGCCCAGTGGTCGAGGACGGCACGCTCGACCGCGGGCAGATCCGGGCTCGCCGGAACGCCCGTGGCGTCGGTGTGTTTCGGGTAGGCCATTCTGGTGTTCCCCTCAAGCAGTTCACATGTCGTGACTGCGAGGACGAGCCCGGGGGCCCGCGGTACCACCTCGCTTGACGGGATGACCCCGCCCGCTCATTCGCCGGATTGCCTGCGCGGTCCGGTGTCCGCCCGGTTCTACTGGGGCTGTCTGGTGAAAGACATCCCGTTCTTCCGGAGGCTCCCCGGTGATGGCCGGTTCAAAGCCTGCGTACCGTCAACGATACCGGCCGCTCCCTCATTCCCTCATCCGCATTACCACCTCGCGCCTACACTGCACCCGTGATCCGGATCGAGCTGGACGACCCGACGCTGTCGCGTACCCGGATCGCGATCAGCCCGCTGCTGGAGACGGTGTGCAGTCTCTGGCTGGTGGCCCGCGATCCGGCCGGTCTGCCGTGGCCGTTCGCCGACTGGGTGCGCAAGGCCCGCGACATCCCGCTGCCGGCGCCCGCCCAGCTCTACCTCCACCTGCCGAAACGGATGCCGGATTTCGTCGCGCCGATGCCGCTCACTCCGGCGCCGGCCATCGAGGAGCAGCTGGAGCTGCTTCGCCGCACCCCGGCCGAGGTGGTCGACGCCCAGCTCGCGACCCATTACCGGGACGGCCGGCTGCCGGAGCACCTGCACCAGTTCCGCGACGATCCGGCGACCGCGCTGGACCGGCTGGCCGACGGCCTGGCCACCTGGTGGGACGCCGCGCTGGCGGCACGCTGGCCGGCCATGCGGGCCGCGCTGGACGAGGAGGTGCTGCTCCGGGCCCGGGCGCTGGCCGCCGACGGCCCGGACGCGCTGCTCTCCCGGCTGCACGAACGGATCATCTGGGAGCGGCCGGTGCTCACCCTGATCAAGCGGCTGGACGCCGGGTTCACGGTCACCGGCAGCCGGGTCCTGCTGGTGCCGCTGATCTTCTCCCGCGGCGGGATGCTGTGCTCGACCGACGACCCCGGCACCCAGATGATCACCTACCAGTCCCGCGGCGCGGCGCTGCTGGCCGACACTCCCGCCCCGGCGCCCGGCGACCGGCTGGCCCTGCTGATCGGCCGGGGCCGGTCCGCCGTGCTGCGCGCCCTGGTCACCCCGTCCACCACCACCGGGCTGGCGGCCGTGCTGGGCCTGGCGATGAGCACCGTCTCCGAGCACCTGGCCCATCTCCAGGCGGCCGGGGTGGTGCACCGGCGACGGGCCGGGCGGCGGGTTCTCTACGGCCTGGAACCGGCCGGGCTGGCTCTGGTGAAGCTGCTGGGCGAGGATTCGGCCTCCGCCGAATTCGTTTCCTGACATCGGCAAAGTTCTCTAGTTTGCGGGCATGGAAAGCGACTACGCCATCGAGGCGGAGGGTCTGCGCCGCTCCTACCGGTCCCGTACCGGCTGGCTGCGGCCACGCCTGACCACGGTCGACGCGGTCCGCGGCGTGGACTTCACGGTTCGCCGCGGTGAGCTGTTCGGCCTGCTCGGGCCGAACGGCGCCGGCAAGACCACCACCATCAAAATGCTCAACACCCTGCTCATCCCGACCGGCGGAACGGCCCGGATCTGCGGTTTCGACGTCGAAAGACAGACCCGGGAGGTTCGACGGCGGATCGGGTACGTGTTCGGCGGCGACCGTGGCCTCTACGACCGCCTCTCCGCGCTGGACAACCTGCGTTACTTCGCCGAGTTGTACGGGGTGCCCGCCCGCGACCAGAAGCGCCGCATCGCCGAGCTGCTCGACCTGGTCCGCCTGACCGGCCGGGAGCAGGAACGGGTCGAGGGCTATTCGCGGGGCATGCGGCAGCGCCTGCACATCGCCCGTGGGCTGCTGCACTCGCCGGAGGTGCTGTTCCTCGACGAGCCGTCGATCGGGGTGGACCCGGTCGCCGCCCGTGAGCTGCGCCAGACCGTGGCCAACCTGGCCGCCACCGGCACCACGGTGCTGCTGACCACCCACTACATGGCCGAGGCGGACGAGCTCTGCGACCGGATCGCGGTGATCGCCGACGGGCGGATCCAGGCTCTCGGGACACCTGCCGAGCTGCGCAGCCGGGCCGACGGGCGCCGGGTCGTCGAGGTGGAGGCGTACGGCGTGCCGGACACCGCCCTGGCCGCGCTGCGGGACCTGCCCGGGGTGCGGGAGACCGCGGTGGAGACCCGCGGCTCGCTCCAGGTGCTGACCGTGCAGTCGGACGCGCACGTGGACGTGCAGGGCGATGTGCTGCGTGAGCTGGCCGGGATCCGGCTGGGCCGGGTGGACAGCCGGGAGCCCACGCTGGAGGACGCGTACGTGACGATCGTGAACGCGTCATGAGGACCCTGAGAATGCTGCTCGTCGGCACGCTGATGCACGCCAAGCACCTCAGCCGGTCCCCGTTCGAGATCGCGATCTCGCTCGTGGTGCCGGTGGTGCAGGCGGTGCTCGCGGTCTACCTGTTCCGGTCCGGCGGCGAGCAGGACCGGCTGTTGCAGGCCGCGGTCGGCGCCGGCCTGATGGGCGTGTGGTCGTCGGTGCTCTTCGGCTCCGGCGGCGCCATCCAGAACCAGCGCTGGCAGGGCACCCTCGAAATGATCATGATGGCGCCGCGGCGGCCGGTCGTGGTGATCCTGCCGCTGACCATCGCCACCGGCATCACCGGCACCTACTCGCTGCTGGCCACCCTGATCTGGGGACGGCTGCTGTTCGGCATCCGGCTCGACTTCGCGCACCCGGTCGCGTTCCCGGTCGCCGCGGTCGTCTGCATCGTCGCGCTCGGCATGTTCGGGCTGCTGCTGGCGTCCACGTTCGTGCTGATGCGCAACGCCAACGCGCTGGCCAACGTCCTCGAATACCCGGTGTGGCTGGTCTCCGGCATGCTCGTGCCACTGACCGTGCTGCCGGTCTGGACCGGTCCGATCGCCGCGGTGCTGCCGACCACCTGGGGCGCCCGCGCCCTGCACGAGGCCACCACCGGCGGACCGGTCTGGCCGTCGGTCGCGATGTGCCTGCTGATCAGCGGGATCTGCCTGGCCCTCGGCGCGGCATCGCTGACCGTGGTCGAACGCCGGGCCCGCGCCACCGCCACCCTGGCTCTGGCATGAGCGAGCTCGCGAGCGAATCATCAGAAAACGTCAAAAGCTCATGGCGATGCCGGAGCGAAGCGGAGGTGGCGACATGAGCGGGCTGAGGCTGGTGACGGTGGGCGGCATGATCGCCTACCGAGCCCTGTTCAACTGGACCCGCCCGGCGCTCTTCGTCGGCACGCTCTTCATCGGGCCGCTGTTCCAGCTGCTCTTCTTCGCCTACCTGGGCCGGCAGCTGCGGGTCGGCGACGACCAGTTCTTCCTGGTCGGCAACGCGGTGCTGACCGCCTCACTGGCCTGCGTGTTCGGCGGGACCATGGCGGTCGCCAACGAACGCCGCTTCGGCACTCTGGGACACGTGCTCCTGTCGCCGCGCAGCCGCACCGCGATCTTCTGGGGGCGCGTTCTGCCGTACGCCGGAAACGGGCTCTTGATCTCGGTCTTCACCCTGACCGTGGCGTCGCTGATGCTCGGCCTGCGGATCCCGCCCGCCGCGCTGCCCGGTCTCGCGCTGGCGATGGCGGCCGGCTCGCTGGCCTGCGGCTTCTTCGGGCTGACGCTCGGCGCGCTGGGGCTGCGGTTCCGTGACGTCTTCGTCATCTCGAACGTCGCGGTGGCCCTGCTCCTGCTGCTCACCGGAGTGAACGTGCCGCCCGGCAACCTGCCGCAGTGGATGGTCACCGTCGGGCAGGGCCTGCCGATCACCCACGCGGCCGAAGCGGCCCGGATGCTCGCCGCCGGGCGCGGCCTCGATGCGGCCGCGCCCGTGATCGGCCAGGAAGTGCTGGTCGGAGCGGTCTACGCGGTGGTGGCCGCGATCCTGCTCAAGTTCTTCGAGGCCGAATCCCGGCGACGGGCCAGCCTCGACACGCTCTGACTCAGAGCTTGCTGACTCAGAGCTTGGGGAACCAGAGAGCCAGCTCGCGCTCGGCGCTCTCCGGCGAGTCGGAGGCGTGCACCAGGTTCTCCCGGTTGGAGAGAGACAGGTCACCACGGATCGTGCCGGCGGCCGCCTTGCGGCCGTCGGTCGCGCCGATCATCGCGCGGACCACCTCGATCACCGAGTCGCCGGTGAGGACCAGAGCGGCCAGCGGGCCACTGGTCATGAACTCCTTGAGCGGCGGGTAGAACGCCTTGTCCACATGCTCGGCGTAGTGCGCGTCGGCAAGCGACTCGTCCATCGTGCGCAACTCCAGCGCCTCGACGATCAGCCCCTTACCCTCGAAACGGGACAGAATCTCGCCGAGCAGTCCGCGGCGCACCGCGTCCGGCTTGATCAGGACGAGCGAACGCTCGGTGGTGCTGGACACGCAGTTCCTCCGTTACAAGGGCAGACACGCGAGGGGTTCAGCCTATCGGTACCGGGAACCAGGCGAGCGGCCATGTCCGGACTGGCGCACTTTCGCGGACGCACCGCCGGGTCATAACCTGACGGGAACTACCGGGAGGTCCACAGTGGCAAACCAGACCGGCCGACCCATCGCTCCAGCGCGCAAGCTGGTGGCGTGGATCATCGGCACGATTGCGGTCTTCGTGATCGCGCTCGGTCTCGGCATGTCCAGTTCACCGGTCGCGTTCTTCGGGGTGGCGGTCCTGGCCATAGCCATAGCGGTGGCCTTCATGCCGGCGCCGCGACGGGGTGGGCGCGCCACCGTGGCCGGCTCGGCCGAGGTCCGCTCGATCACGCCGCCCCCGGTCGCCGGCGCCTACGGCCGTGCCACCATTCAGCTGGTCGTGGTCGCCCCCGGGCTCGGCGCGTTCGAGAGCACGGTCCGCGAGCCGCGCATCCCGGTCGAGAAATGGCCGATGCCCGGCGACACCGTGCCGATCACCGTCGACGTCGACGACACCCGCCGGGTGCGGGTGAGCTGGCGTGACGCGCCCACCCGGGTGGAGGGCGACGACCCGCCGCCACCACCGCAGCCGGCCGGCCGCACCGAGGCCGACGACCTCGACGACGAGGTGTTCGGCAGCGTCGACGAGCCCTGGGAGGGCCGCGACGAGGACTGGACCGTCGACCCGGACGGGCCCGGCCCGTCATCCGGTCCGCGCGCCGCCACCACCTACGCCCGGCGCACCGGCACGCCCGTGGTGGTTCGCGAGACCGCGACCGGGACCATAGTCGAAGGCCAGGTCGTCGACACCGACGAGGAGCTGTCGCCGCTGCCCCGGCGGGCGCGCCCGATCCAGCCGGAGACCGCCGCGTACGCCACCGAGACCGATCCGGAGGACGAGGCCGAGTGGTCCGAGCCGGAGCCGCCCTGGCGCTCCCCCGCCGCCGACGCCGATCCTGCTCCTGACCCCGCTCCGGCGCCTGACCTGGATCCCGATCCCGCCCCGGGCCGTTCCGGTCCGGCGCCGGCCGAGACCGGTTCCGCCCGCGCGGCCTCCCCCGGGAGCGGCTCCGCACATACGGTCTCCTCCGACCCGGACCCGTCCCACCTGGCCTCGTCCGGGCCGGCCGCGTCGGAGACCCCGGCCGCGTCGTCGCCCATGTCCGCCTTCGTCTCCTCCCCGCAGGGCGATCCCCCGGCTTCCGGTCCCCGGTCCGGCTCGGCCTCCGGCCGCCCGCCGGGTTCCCGCCCGAGCCCACGCCCGCGAAGCGCCTCAGCCACAACGACGGTCTCATCCGGTACGGCCGAAGCCTCCCCGACCGCAACCACGACCACCGCCACCCAGACGCCGGGCATGGTGCCCCCGGCCCAGCGAACGGCCACCGACGACATCGACATCGACCTGGACGGCCCACCCACCAGCCCAGTCGTCGTGACGTCCACGGGCATCCCGGCGCAGGGCACCCACGGCCGCCGCCAGGAGTCCACCGAGAGCCGTGAGAAGACCACCGAGGCCCCGGTCCAGCCGGAGGCCCCGGTCTCCCCGGCCGCGCCTTCCACCAGCCCGGCTGCCTCTGCGGGCCGTGCTGCCGACCCGGTCTCCCCCGCGAGCCGCTCTGCCGACCCGGTCTCCCCCGCGAGCCGCTCCGCCGACCCGGTCTCCCCCGCGAGCCGCTCCGCCGACCCGGTCTCCCCCGCGAGCCGCTCCGCGAGCCCGGTCTCCCCCGCGAGCCGCTCCGCCGACCCGGTCTCCCCCGCGAGCCGCTCCGCGAGCCCGGTCTCTCCGGCGGGGCGCCCCGCCGGGGC
>NZ_JBEZXU010000044.1:0-93255 GCF_040638175.1 Actinoplanes sp. NPDC026670 | reverse complement strand
AGATAGTGAACCGCCGATGCTTCATCTCTTTCGAGATCACCTCACCACGCCACGCCGCCACCCGCACTCGACCACCCAAAAGTGCGAAAGTCGAGTTCACCCTCGCGCCGATCTTGCAGCCCTTTCCATGTCCCGACGGGAAGAAAGCTGCAAGGTCTTCGCCACGTAGTGGACCTTGCACGACAAACCACACCCAGACATGAAGAACCGTGCAAGATCGCTGCGAAGGTGGAGAACCGTGCAAGATCTGCGAGGCTGGCCGGGGCCGGATCCGCTGCGAGCGTGACAATCCGGCCCGGCGTCCCAGTCGCCTGCGTGACCGGTACGACAGGACGAAGGCCGGCCGAATCATCGCGCGGCAGAGGGATCGACCCCGGAGACGGCGGAATCCTTGAAAAGCCTGTCTCGCCGAGCTTCACGAGATCGCGGGCTGGTTTGCTACGTGTGCTGGAGGGTGGTGCGGCCGGCGGCCAGGATCCGGGTGGTTCGGGGGCGGCCGTCCAGCGTCTTCTGCAGGTGTTCCAGGACCAGGTCGACGCCGGCCACCGGGACCTGCCGGGTGGTCAGGATGCCGGCCAGCCAGGACACGAATTCGGTGAACAGGGTGTCGTCGTCCACGTAGACGGCGGCAGCCAGGAACGCCGCGATGTGGTTCAGGTCGTCGGCTGTCGACTCCCGCTGCGGGACGGTGTAGCCGCGCATCGGCGGGAACCAGCGTTCCAGGATCGACAGCGTGCTCAGCACCAGCTCGGGGGTCTCGGCGGCCAGGCGGGTGTGCTCGTCGTCGGTGAGGTGACCGCCGGCCGGGAGCGTCGGCGGCGGCCAGTTCTCCAGCACGGCGGCGGCCGACACCGCGTCGGCGGCCCACGCGTCGGCGCCGAGGCGGTGGGCCCACCGGCCGGTCGGGCCGAAGCCGCGGCCGCCGACCAGGACCGGCACCCCGGCGTGCCGGGCGGCCAGCACCGAGCGGCGGGCGGACGGCAGCCGGACCGGCAGCGAGATGCTGATCAGCACCGCCGCCGGTTCGTGTTGTTGCAGGTACGACGTCAGGTGCGCGGCCGGGACGCTGGCGCCCAGGAAGGTCACCGGGTAGCCGCGCAGCCGCAGGCACTCGGCGAGCAGCCGGGACGGCAGGGTGTGCCACTCGCCGTCCGCGCAGGCGATCACGAGACGGTCCGGGCGGCGGTCCAGGCGGCCGGTTCCGGCGCAGGACAGGGCGATGCGTTCGCAGATGTAGCTGGCCACGTGTTCGTCGGCGGGGGACAGCGAGTTGCTCGCCCACAGTTCGCCGATCCGGGCCTGGACCGGCGCGATCAGGCGCAGCAGCACGTCCTCCGGGGTGGCGCCGGCGGCGAGGACGCGCTCGGTGAGCCGCATCGCGGCCGGTTCGTCGGCGGCCAGCAGGAACCCCAGCAGGGCTGGGCACTCGGGGTGGGCGGCCGGGTTCATGCCGGGACCGCCCGCAGCACGAGCACCGCGATGTCGTCGTGGTCGGGTTCGGCCAGCCAGTCGACCACCGACTGCTCGATCCGTTCGGCCACCACGGCGGCGGGCATTCCGGCGTACCCGGCGAGGAGTTCGGTGAGGCGTTCCTGGCCGAACATCGCGCCGGCCGGGCCGCGGGCCTCGGTCACCCCGTCGGTGTAGACGACGCACGTCTCGCCGGGCCGGAGCCAGACCACGGCCTCGGCGAACTGCGCGTTGGGGTCGGCGCCGAGCATCATCCCGCCGATGTGCACCGTCTCCACCTCGCCCGAACGGCGGATCACCAGGGGCGGCAGGTGGCCGCCGGCGGCCAGGCGCAGCAGCACCGACCCGTCGGCGGCGGCCCGCACCGAACCGACGACGATCGTGCTGAACTGGGTGTACGTCTCGCCGTTCAGGTCGATGGTGGCGTTGTTGAGCACGGTCAGTATCTCCAGCGGCTCCCCGGTGACCCGGCGCAGGATCCGCAGCGAATGCCGCAGCCGCCCGCCGGCCACCGCCGCGTCGATGCCCTTGCCGCACACGTCGCCGACGACACACAGGGCGCCGCCGTCGGGGAGCGCCTCGACGTGCATGATGTCGCCGCTGATGTGCATCGCCTCGAGGGACGGCCGGTACGCGGTGGCCAGCTCGATCCCGGCGACGTCGGGCAGCGGCGCCGGCCGTAGCGCGGTGCGCAGGGCGTCGGCGACCTGCACCTGATCCCGGTAGAGCAGGGCGGCCGTGACAGCGCGGCCGACCGCCTGGCCGTACTGGACGGCGAGGCCCAGCTCGGCGTCGTCGAAGGGTGCGCGGTCCTGGTCACGTAACAGCACCAGGACAGCCGGGCGGAAATGGTCGCAGGGCAGCCGTACGACCGCGCCGTGCCCATGCTGTTTGCCGCCGTCCGGCAGAGCCCATCCGTCGGAGCCCAGGGCCCGCACCCGGGGCCCGTCGGTGTCGGCGAGGACGATCCGGATCCAGTCCGGAAGGTCGCCCGGCGTGATGTCCGCAGCGCGGACCGGCATCCGTTCCGGCCCGTCGGCCGCGACCCGGGGGTCCCGGGCCCACCAGCGCAGCCGGCGTGGGCCGACCGTGACGACCAGCGCCGCGAGGCCGGCCAGCACGGGCACCGGCAGGCAGACCGCGGCGCGGGCGTTGCGCTGCAGGTTGAGCGACTGCCCGAGCACCCGGTAGGCCGCCATCAGGAAATCCATCCCGGACACGTTGGCTTCCGGGATCCGGTCCGGTACGTCCGCCACGCTGCCCGGCCCGCTCTACTCGTCGTGCGGGGACAGCGCGTAGGTCAGCAGCACGGTGGTGCCGCCCGGCCCGGACTGGATGTCGATGCGTTCGCATACCCGGCGGGCCAGCCACAGCCCGGAGGCGCCGATCCGGCCGGGGCGTGGGCGGTGCCGGGCCACCCGGCGGCGGCGGGGGATGCCGGGCCCCTGGTCGGTCACCCGGAGGAGCAGCCGGTCGGCGAGGCGTTCGACGTCGATGGTGCCGTGCCCACCGCCGTGCACCACCACGTTCGCCATGATCTCGGTCGCGGCGAGCAGCAGCTTGTAGTGATCGAATCCGGACAGGCCGCAGCTGGTGGCGTAGCTGGACAGCCGGTCCCGGATCGCTTTGACGCCCTGGAGATCGAACGGCTCGGAGAAGACCGGCACGACGACAGCGGTGGCCGGGGCGGGCGGCCCGGCGGCCCGGTCGTCCGGTGTGGCGGCCGCCGGCAGGCCGAGCAGGGCGTTCACACCGACCAGGTTGAGGTGCTGGAGGATCTCCGGGCGGGCGTCGCGCACCCGGAACTCGGTGCGGGCCCGGACCGTGAGGCGCCGGATCAGGATGAGCAGCGCCACCCCGGACGAGTCCAGCGCGGTGACCTCGGCCAGGTCGACGTCCACACCGGTGGTGTCGTCGTCCTTCAGAGCCCGCTCGACCTGCGGCAGCACGTCGGCCGGACGGGCCAGCAGCACCGATCCGGTCAGTGTCACGACCACCCGGCCGCCTCCGACTGTTTCGACCCGGACCGGACCGTCCATGTCGATCGCCTCCTCAACCCGACCCCGGGTCACCACGTTGGCCCTGGCGGGACACCCGTGGCGGACGGGTTGTGCGACATTCATCCGATCGGAGCGGCCGGCGTCCTGATCGTCGGGTGCAGGAACCGGTCCGGGCGGGCCACGGTGACGGTCCCGGACCGCCCCGCCAACAGACCGTCCAGGTCGGTGATCGGCAGACAGCCCGGCTCGGGATCGGGGTGGTCCAGGGCAAGCAGCACCGCGTCGTCGGGGATGCCGCTGACCACCCCGCGCGGGTCACAGCCGTGCCCGATGTAGGCCCACCGATATCCGATGACCTGGTCCAGCAGGGTCGGCGGGCCGTCGGCGACCCGTACCGAAGGATTGGGCAGCGCCCGCCGGACGACGGGTGAGCGCTCGCCGGCCCGTTCGATCCCGGGAAGCAGCGCGACCGCCCGTAGCACGGCCCGGGTCAGTCGCATGACGGCACGGTTGCGGCTCTGCACGATCCGGCCGATCCGCAGCGCCAGCGCCGTGGTCTTCCGGACATCGGGCCGGCGCTCCCGCTCGTACCCGTCGAGCGTCGTGCCGTCGCCGCCGAGCCGCCAGGCGAGGGTGACCGCGTCCCGGATGCCCATCCCCAGGCCGGCACCGGCGAACGGCGGCAGGGCGTGCGCGGCGTCCCCGGCCAGCAGCACCCGGCCCGCCCGCCACCGGTCGGCCATCCGGGCGTGGAAGGTGAACACCGTGGCCCGTTCGATCTCCAGTCCCGCCGGGTCGGTCCAGGCGCCGACCATCCCGAGGACGACCTCGTCGGCTGTCATCGTCCGCGGATCCTCGCCGGGGAGCAGCATCCACTCCCACCGCCACCGGCCCGGCTGCGACATCACCACGCACGGTCGCGTCGCATCGGCGACGAAGGCGACGCTCGGTCCGCCCTCGGCTTCGCCGCCTACGGCGTCGACCACCAACCAGGGCTGGGGGTACGTCGTACCGGCGAACCCGATCCCGGCCGCCTCCCGCACGGTGCTCCCGGCGCCGTCGCAGCCCACCAGCCACCGCCCGGCCACCCGCTGCCCGTCGTCGAGCAGGGCGACGGCCTGGTCCGCGTCCTGCTCGACACCCGTGACACTGCGCCCGGCCAGGATCCGCACACATCCGGTGGCGAGGGCGGCAGCTCGCAGTCCGGCTTCGAGTCTCGGCTGGTCGAGACGAACCAGACCGGGATAGCCGTACGCCAGCCCGGTCTGCTCGATCATCAGCAGCGGCCGCTGATCCGCCCCGATCACCCCGTTGCGGGCCACCGGGGTGGCCCACTCGGTCAACGGCCCCAGCCCCGGCACCAGCGCCAGCCCACGAATCGCCTCAGTGTCGAGCACCGCCGCCCGGGGTTTCGGATAGGGCGTCTCCTGCGGCTCGACGACGACGGTGTCCACCCCGCGGCTGCCGAGCAGCGCAGCGAGCAGAGCGCCCACCGGCCCCATCCCGGCGATCACCACAACCGCTCGCATCACCCTGCTCCGATCCCGTCATCGTGTCGCCGCCGACTGTAGGCCCGTGATCTCACCCGGATCGCAGGAGCCCGGCCACCACTGCGGTGATCGGGCGGCCGTCGGCCAAGATCACCCGGTAGCCCAGGTCACGTGCCTGGCCGTCGATCGCCCGTGCGAAGGCCGCATCCCGGCGCATCCACCTGGCGAACGCCTCCTCCGGGCGGTCCAGCCCGGCCAGCAGCTCGTGCGCCCAGGCCCGCCGCCGGTGGTGCCGGAGCTGGAACTCCTCGGTCGGCACGATCCACACGGCCCGCTCCCGCGGCACGCCGATGCCGGCGAGCGACTCGGGCAGCAGCGCGGCGCCTTCGACGACGGTGCCCTCGCCGGCTGCCCGGAGTTCGTCCAGGATCAGCGGGAACTCCTCCCGGTACAGCTGGAACACGTCGTCGACCTGTGTCCGGACCGGCTGGGCCAGTCGCTCGCCGACGCCCATCGTGGTGACCTTGCGCAGCACCGGCCCGGCGTCGGCGTGTCGCTCGAAGGCGTCGTCACAGGAGTACACCGCCACCCCGCGGGCGGCGGCGATCTCCGTGGCCACGGTGCTCTTGCCCGAACAGGGCGACCCGCCGATCCACCACAGACCGTCCAGGGCACACCCCGATCGATGCTCAGGCGCTGCTGGCCGCCGTCGTGCGCTGACGGGTGACAAGGTATCCGAAGGCGGCGGCGGTGAAGAACATGACGATGCCGTAGACGGCGGCCGGGATCGCCATCTCGGTGCTGTTCAGCAGGGCCGGGCTGACCGCCACGGTGATCGCCAGGGTGCTGTTGTGGATGCCGATCTCCATGCCGGCCGCGATCGACTCGCGCTGCCCGACTCCGGCGAGGCGCGGGGCCCCGTACCCGATGATCAGGCTGATGATGTTGAAGACCAGGACCGCAACGCCTACCGCGACCACGTAGTCGGCGATGTTGTCCCATTCCTTCAACAGTGTCCCGGCGATCACCGCGACCAGGACGACCACCGAGAGGATCTTGACCGGGCGGGCGAGCCGTTCGGCGAGCCCCTCGCGCAGCACCCGCACCGCCATCCCGATCGCGACCGGGACCAGCACGATCGCGAAGACCTGGAGCACTTTGTCGAACTGGAGCCCGATCGAGGACCCGTCGGCGAGGAAGTGGCCGGCCGACAGGTTCACGATCACCGGCAGGGTGACCACCGCGAGGACCGAGTTGACCGCGGTCAGGGTCACGTTGAGCGCCACGTGCCCGCCGAACAGGTGGCTGTACAGGTTGGCCGTGGTGCCGCCGGGTGATGCCGCGAGCAGCATCATCCCGACGGCGAGCTCGGGTTTCAGGTCCAGCGCCACGACCAGTCCGAAGCAGATCACCGGCAGCAGCAGCGCCTGGCAGGCGAGGGCGATCAGGGCCGGTTTCGGGAACTGCACGACGCGGCGGAAGTCGGCGACGGTGAGGCCCAGGCCGAGCCCGAGCATGATGATGCCGAGCGCGATCGGCAGCCCGATGGTCGTCAATGGCGAGTCCATGCCGCATTCTGTGCCGCCGCACGGATGCGAGGAATCCTCATTTCGGTCAGGACTGTGACCGCGGTCACTGCCTGGTCGGGTGGGCCGCGAACTGCTCCGCGTGCAGCGCGAACGACCGGTCCAGCTTCGGCATCCAGTACGCGTCGTCGTGCCGCCCCGCGCCCAGCTGATAGTCGTGCCTGACCCCCTTCGCGGCCAGCGCCGTGCTCATCTGCTGCGCCGCCGCCCCGAACCGGTATTCGTCGGAGTCGCCGCCGTCGAAGTAGAACCGGTGCCGGCTCAGGTCGGCCGCCGACATCCCGGCGACCAGCGTCAGCGGGCGCAACCCGGCGTTCGCGGCCTGCTCGGCGGGCGTGCCGACCAGCGGCGGCAGGCTCAGCGCGCCCATGTGGCTGGCGATCGAGCTGAACACCCCCGGGTTGGTCAGCCCGAGCGTGAACGCGCCCTGCCCGCCCATCGACACCCCGCTGATCCCGCGGTGGTCCCGGTCGGCGATCGTCCGGTACGCCCGGTCGACCAGCGGCACGATCTCGTCCACGATCATCGTCCGGTACTTCCCGGCCGACGTGTCCACGTACCAGCCGCTGCCACCGTCCGGGAACACCACGATCGCCTCCACGCCGAGCCCGTCCAGGACGGCGTCGATGTCGCGGGCCTCCCACTCGATGTTGCTGCCGTTGAACCCGTTCAGCATGTACACCACCGGGAACCGCTTCCCGGCCCGGGTGTAGTCCTTCGGCAGGTACACGTTGAACTGCGCGCGCCGCCCCATCGCCGCCGAGGCGTAGTCGTCCCGGAAGAACCTCGACTGGTCACCGAGCTCGACCGGCCGGCGCGGGTCGAGGTGCAGCAGCTCCCGGGTCGGCGGCAGGCCGGTCCACGTGCGGATGGTGTCGACGACGAGGCGGCCGCGGCTGTCCACGTACACCTCCGCCTGCGTGTCGGTCAGGGTGACCGGGCCGGCCTTCAGCAGGTCCCGCAGATCGCCGACCCGCCGGGCGGCGGTGTCGCCCTGGTGGAAGAACCCCTTGTCGAGCGTCGCGGCATAGCCGCGGACGTCTCCGGCGGCGACGGCGCGATGCTGCCGGTCCAGGACGGCACAGACATGAGCCAATTGGGTACGGGTGGCAGCCGACCCGGCCTCACCGGCCAGAGCCCGCAGCCGCGCCTTCGAGTAGAGCCCGACCGGTCCCTGGTAGAAGCCGCCGCCCCCGGTTCCGTCGTAGACCCGGACCGCGATGACGTTGGTGGCGCCCCACTTCAGCAGGCCGTCCGCCGGGTAGTACTCACGCGGCACCTCCCAGGTGGAGTCGAACTCGGGCGGGAAGCCCCCGGTCCGCCCGATCGGCTGCCCGTTGAGGAACGCCTGATCCGCGTCGTCGATCTTGCCGAGCGCCGCGACGACGGCCGAGTCGGTGACCCCGTCCGGTCGCGCCGGCAGCGTGAAGGTCTTGCGATACCAGGCGAATCCGTCGTACGCGCTGAGGTCGGTGTGGGCGCCCCAGTTGTCGGGAACGGTCCAGTCCCGCCAGGCGGTGTCCGCGAAGGCCGGATCCGACCACGTCGGATCGTCACCGGTGGTGAACTTCCAGCCGTCCCCGGCCAGATCCACCCCGAAGTCGACCGACCCGGTGGTGGCGCAGGCGGCCGGTTTGGGTCCGGCGGCCGCCGATGTGGGAACGTTCACAGATCCAAGCGTCAAGAGTAGGGTGCCCAGCAGAGCGCGAGCTTTCAATGACATGGCGTGGCCCCCGAAAGGAACGTGTTCAAACAAGAAACACAGCAGACGCACACTCGCAACATTCGATTGCCCTGTCAACCGGGCCGGAGCCCACCGGCACCCGGTGTCGAATAATGTGCGATTCCCGCGCGCTTGCCGCCCGCGAGCCGTCGCTGGCGGCGGTTATGGGGGCGCCCGTACCGCGGTGAGCGACGGCTGGGGTTGCGGTGACCGTTTCAGGGACCGTGAGCCGTCGCTCACGGCGGTTTCGCGGGCGTCTTTCCCGCCGTGAGCGACGGCTGGCGGGCCTGGCACCGGGCGGCGACCCGCGGCCGGCCCGGGTCAGCGGTTGAAGACGGTCACCTCGATGGCGTAGTGGTCGGCTCGGTACAGGTTGTCGGAGTACTCGACGGTTGCGCCGGTGCTGTCGAACGACGTGCGCTGCATGCTGATCAGCGGCGTGTGCTGCCCGATGTCGAGCAGCCGGGCCTGGGCCGGCGTCGCCGCCTTGGCCGTGATCCGCTGCTTGGCGACGGCCGGCCGCCCGTTCCACTCGGCCATCATCCGGTAGAGGCTGCGGTTGTTGAGCGCCTCGACGGTCAGGTCGGCGAACCGGGGCGGCAGCCAGTTGCGCAGCACCGCGAGCGGCACCCCGTCGGCCAGCCGGAGCCGTTCGCAGTGCACGAGCCGTTCGGTGGCGGGCAACCCCAGCATCCGGGCGGCGTGCCGGTCCACGCAGTCGCGGTCGAAGCGCAGCACGGTGGTCTGCGGCTGCCGCCCGGCCGCCGCGAGGTCGTCGTACAGGCTGGTCAGCGCGACCCGCCGGCGTACCTGCACGTCGGTGACCCGGGTGCCGACGCCGCGTTTGCGGGTGAGCAGCCCTTTGCTGACGAGTTCTTCGATGGCCCGGCGGATGGTGGGCCGGGAGATGTCCAATGTCTCAGCGAGCTCGATCTCGGTGGGCAGGCGTTCACCCGGCACGAGCTCGCCCCGGTCGATGGCCTCTTCGAGGCGCCGGCCGAGCTGGAAGTAGATGGGTACGGGGCTGGTGCGGTCGATCTCGAGAGGTGGCATGGGCATCGGTGGCACCCCCTCAACGGTGACAATCGCGGAAGTTTGTCAGTGCGTTCAGAAGAATGTCAATACAAACTATTGACGTGATCAACATGGCGGCAGAGGCTGCTCACACGTGCGGCGGAAACGTTCGCGACATCTTGCCGTAATCGGAGGTGTGATGCGGGACTTCGAGGTCATAGCCATGGGACGTGTCGGTGTCGACATCTACCCCTTGCAGACCGGAGTGGGCCTGGAGGACGTGACCTCGTTCGGCAAGTTCCTCGGCGGCAGCGCGACCAACGTCGCGGTCGCCGCCGCACGGCACGGGCGCCGCACCGCGGTGATCACCCGGGTCGGCCGGGACCCGTTCGGGAAGTACGTGCACCGCGCGCTCGGCGAGCTGGGTGTCGACGACAGGTTCGTCTCAGCGGTCGACGGCCTGCCGACGCCCGTCACGTTCTGCGAGATCTTCCCGCCGGACGACTTCCCGCTCTACTTCTACCGCCAGCCGACCGCCCCGGACCTGATGATCCAGCCGGGCGAGCTGGACCTGGACGCGATCAGGGACGCCGGCGTCTTCTGGGCCACCGTCACCGGCCTGTCCCAGGATCCCAGCAACTCCGCGCACCACGCCGCCTGGCGGGCCCGCGGCCGCCGCCCGCTGACCGTCCTGGACCTCGACTACCGGCCGATGTTCTGGGACTCGCCGGCCGAGGCGACCGCGGCCGTCCAGGAGGCGCTGCCGCTCGTCAGCGTGGCCGTCGGCAACCTCACCGAGTGCGAGATCGCGGTCGGCGAGACCGACCCGGACGCCGCCGCCGACGCCCTGCTCGCCGCCGGTGTCGAACTCGCCGTGGTGAAGATGGGCCCGGCCGGGGTGCTCGCCAAGACCGCGAAGGAGAGCGTGACGAGACCGCCCACCGAAGTCGACGTGGTCAACGGCCTGGGCGCCGGGGACGGGTTCGGTGGCGCGCTGTGCCACGGCCTGCTCCACGACTGGCCCCTGGACCGGACCATCGCTTTCGCCAACGCGGCCGGCGCCATCGTCGCGAGCCGCCTCGAATGCTCCACCGCCATGCCGACCACGGCCGAGGTGGAGAAGGTAATGGAGGCCGGACGTGTCTGACGACGACTTCGCCGAGCTGCGCGGCCTGCGCGCGACCCGCCCGCAGGCGATCGCCGAGGCCGCCGCCCGCCGGGTGCGCCGCCCGCTGCTGGCCGACCCGGGTGACCGGCTGATGCTGGTCGCCGCCGACCACCCGGCCCGCGGGGCGCTGGGTGTCCGCGGCGACGGCGGCGCGATGGCCGACCGCTACGAGCTGCTGCGCCGGCTGCGGACCGCGCTGCGCCGTCCGGGTGTCGACGGGGTGCTCGGCACCGCCGACGTCCTCGAGGACCTGCTGCTGCTGGGCGAGCTGGACGGCAAGATCGCGATCGGCTCGATGAACCGGGGCGGCCTGCAGGGCGCGGTGTTCGAGTTGGACGACAGGTTCACCGGCTACGACGCGGCGGCGGTGGCCCGGATGCGGTTCGACGGCGGCAAGATGCTGGTCCGGATCGACCCGGACGACCCGGCCAGCGTGCGGACCCTGGAGGCCAGCGCCCGCGCCGTCGACGAGCTCGCCGCGCACGGGCTCCTGGCGATGGTCGAGCCGTTCCTGTCGAAGCGGGGCAGCAGCGGCTCGGTGGTCAACGACCTGAGCACGGCGGCGGTGGCCCGCTCCGTGGCGATCGCCGCGGGACTGGGCGGGACCAGCGCGTACACCTGGCTGAAACTGCCCGTCGTCGAGGACATGGAGGCGGTGATGGCGGCGACGACGATGCCGGCGCTGCTGCTCGGCGGTGATCCGGCGGGCAGCCCGGAGGAGACCTACGCGTCGTGGGGGAAAGCGCTTGCCGTTCCCGGGGTGCGGGGTCTGATGGTGGGCCGGGCGCTGCTGTACCCGCCGGACGGCGACGTGGCGACCGCGGTGGACGCCGCGGTACGGCTGGTCCGGACGGGGGTGGCGGCGTGATCCGGCTGGACGTGACCCCGGAGTCGGCGGGCTGGGGCTACAGCGGCCTGCGGGTCGTGGTGCTCGCCCCGGGCGACGAGTACCAGCAGTCCACCGGCGCCGACGAGGTGGTGGTGGTGCCGCTGAGCGGAGCCGCCACGGTCACCACCGAGACCGACAAGGCGGAGCTGACCGGCCGGGCGAGCGTCTTCGACGGGCCGACCGACGTGGTCTACGTGCCGGTCGAGAGCACGCTGACGTTGCGCAGCACCGACGGCGGCCGGTTCGCGCTGGCCACCGCGCGGGCCACGAAGCGGCTGCCGTTCCGGCACATCCCGGTCGCCGAGCAGCGCATCGAGCTGCGCGGGGCGGGTGTCTGCTCCCGGCAGGTCAACAACTTCGCCACCACCGACGTGCTGGACGCCGACCGGATCATCGCCTGCGAGGTGCTCACCCCCGGCGGCAACTGGTCGTCCTATCCGCCGCACCGGCACGACGACCTGGAGGAGATCTACTACTTCGAGGTGGCCGGGGGCGGTCCCGCCTACCAGCGCGCCGACGGGGTGCAGGAGGTCCGTACCGGCGACGTGGTGTTGATCCCGAACGGCTGGCACGGGCCGTCGATGGCCACGCCCGGCTACCACCTCTACTACCTGAACGTGATGGCCGGGCCGGGCGAGCGGGCCTGGGTGATCGAGGACGAGCCGGAGCACGCCTGGATCCGGGACACGTGGTCCGGCCAGGCGATCGACGAGAGGCTGCCCTTCCAGAAGGAGGACCGATGAGACTCACCGTAGGGCAGGCCGTCGTGCGGTTCCTGGCCGCCCAGCACACCGAACGTGACGGTGTCGAGCACCGGCTGATCGAGGGCTGGTTCGGCATCTTCGGCCACGGCAACGTCGCCGGCCTCGGCCAGGCGCTGCTCGAAGCCGAGCTGACCGACCCGGGCGCGGCGCCCTACCGGCAGGGCCGCAACGAGCAGGGCATGGTCCACGCGGCCGCCGGTTTCGCCCGGATGCGCAACCGGATGTCGACGCTGGCCTGCACCACCTCGATCGGGCCGGGCGCCACCAACATGGTCACCGGCGCCGCCCTGGCCACCGTCAACCGGCTGCCGGTGCTGCTGCTGCCGGGCGACGTGTTCGCCACCCGGGTCGCCAACCCGGTCCTCCAGGAGCTGGAGGACCCGCGCGGGTTCGACGTCAGCGTCAACGACACGCTGCGGCCGGTGTCCCGCTTCTACGACCGGATCTGGCGGGCTCAGCAGCTGCCTTCGGCGCTGCTCGGCGCGATGCGGGTGCTCACCGACCCGGCCGAGACCGGCGCGGTCACCCTGGCGTTGCCGCAGGACGTGCAGGCCGAGGCGTACGACTTCCCGGACCGGCTGTTCCGCAAGCGGATCTGGCACGTGCCGCGGACACTGCCCGAACCCGGCGCCCTGGCCCGCGCGGTCGCGCTGATCAGAAGCGCCGAACGCCCGTTGATCATCGCCGGCGGCGGGGTGATCTATTCGGAGGCGACCGACGCGCTGCGGTCCCTCGCCGAAGCGACCGGCATCCCGGTCGCCGAGACGCAGGCGGGCAAGGGCTCGATGCGGTACGACCACCCGCTCGCCCTCGGAGCGGTGGGCGCCACCGGAACCGTGGCCGCGAACGAGTTCGCCCGCGACGCCGACGTGGTGATCGGCATCGGCACCCGCTGGAGCGACTTCACCACGGCGTCACGCAGCGCGTTCGCCGACCCGTCAGTCCGCTTCGTTAACGTAAACATCGCCTCCTTCGATGCCGCCAAGCACTCGGGTGAGGCGGTGGTGGCCGACGCCCGCGCCGCGATCGAGGCGCTGATCGAGCAGCTGGCCGGATACCGGACCGACTCCGGGTACCAGTCGAGGGCGGCGACCCTGAACAGCGAGTGGGACGCGACCGTGGAACGCGCCTACCACCTGGGCAACCAGCCGCTCCCGGCCCAGACCGAGGTGATCGGCGCCGTCAACGAGGCCGCCGGCCCCCGCGACGTGGTCGTCTGCGCCGCCGGCTCGATGCCCGGTGACCTGCACAAACTGTGGCGCACGCGAGACCCGAAGGGCTACCACGTCGAGTACGGCTTCTCCTGCATGGGCTACGAGATCGCCGGCGGGCTGGGCGTGAAACTGGCCGCCCCGGACCGCGAGGTCTTCGTCATGGTCGGCGACGGCTCCTACCTCATGATGGCGCAGGAGCTCGTCACCGCCGTACAGGAACAGGTGAAGTTGATCGTGGTTCTGGTGCAGAACCACGGTTATGCCTCGATCGGGCGGCTGTCCGCCTCGGTCGGCGCCCAGCGGTTCGGAACCGCCTACCGCTACCGCGACCAGGACGGACGTCTCGGCGGGAGCACGCTGCCGGTGGATCTGGCGACCAACGCGGCAAGCCTCGGCGCGACCGTCTTCCGGGCCGGCACCGCCGACGAGCTGCGGCAGGCGCTGGCCAAGGCGCGGGAGACCGACGGCGTCACGGTCGTGCACGTCGACACCGACCCGATGGTCGACTCGCCGGGCAGCGAGTCCTGGTGGGACGTGCCGGTCGCCGAGACCTCCCGGCTGGAGACGGTCCGGGCGGCCCATGAGCAGTATCTCGACGGCAAGCGCGGACAGCGCGACTACCTGTAGAAGGAGGGGACATCTTGACCGGCTTCGCGGAACGTATCGGCGGCGCGCCGATCTCCTGGGGCGTCTGTGAGGCGCCCGGCTGGGGACTCGAGCTCCCCGCCGACCGGGTGCTCGCCGAGATGGGCGGGCTCGGGCTGCGGGCCACCGAACTCGGCCCGACCGGCTACCTGGGCAAGACCCCGGCGGATGTCCGGGTCACCCTGGACCGGCACGGCTTCTCGCTGATCGGCGGTTTCCTGCCGGTGCCGATGCACGTGGTCACCGACGCCGACCTGGCCGAGGCGGCCGACGCGATGGACACCCTGGCCGCGGCCGGCGCCGAGGTGGTGGTGCTGGCCGCCCGCTCCGGCGACGGCAGCTACGACCACAAGGTGCACCTGGACGACGACGAGTGGCAGACCCTGTTCGCCACCCTGGATACGCTTCAGGAGATGGCCCGCGACCGTGGCCTGCGCCCGAGCCTGCACCCGCACGTCGGCACCGCGGTCGAGTCGCGGGAGGCGGTGCTGCGGGTGCTCGACAGCAGTGACGTCCCGATCTGCCTGGACACCGGCCACCTGCTGATCGGCGGCATGCAGCCGGCCGAGCTGCTGGAGCTCGCCGCGTCCCGGATCACCCACGTGCACCTCAAGGACGTCGACCTGGAGGTGTCGGCGACCGTCCAGGACGGCACCCGCGCCTACATCGACGGCGTCCGCGCCGGCCTCTACACCCCGCTCGGCGCCGGTGACGTCGACATCCCGGGCATCGTCCGTGCCCTGGAGAACGCCGGATACACCGGCTGGTACGTGCTGGAACAGGACTGCGCGCTGGCTTCGGTGCCCGCCGAGGGCGAGGGGCCGATCGGCGACGCGCGCCGCAGCTTCGAGTTCCTCACGGAGGTGGCGCGGTGACGACGCTGATCGAGCCGGGGCACGTCCCGGCCGGAACCGGAGGCGCGCGAGTGAAGCGGATCGGCATCATCGGCACCGGCATCATGGGCGCCGACCACGCCCGCCTGCTCAGCTCGGCGGTCTCCGGCGCGGCTGTCGGCGGTGTCTTCGACCTCGACGGCGACCGGGCCCGCGGGGTGGCCGAGGCCAGCGGCGGCGCGAAGGTGTTCGCCGACCCGTACGCGCTGATCAGCGACGACGACATCGACGCCGTCCTGATCGCCTCCTCGGACGCGACCCACGAGGACTACGTGCTCGCGTGTGTGGCCGCCGGCAAGCCGGTGCTCTGCGAGAAACCCCTGGCCCCGACGGTCGACGGCTGCGCCCGGATCCTGGAGGCGGAGACCGCGTACGGCAGCCGGCTGATCACGGTCGGGTTCATGCGCCGCTTCGACCCCGGCTACACCGACCTGAAGAAGCTGCTGGCCACCGGCGAGATCGGCGCGCCGCTGATGCTGCACAACGTGCACCGCAATCCGGCCGCCCTGCCCGGCATGCCCAGCGCCAATCTGATCACCAACTCGGCGGTCCACGAGCTGGACATCACCCGCTGGCTGTTCGACGAGGAGATCACCGAGGTCGCCGTGCACACCCCACGGCCGACCGGCAACTCCGGCGGCACCCGCGACCCGCAGCTGCTGGTCCTCACCACCGCGTCCGGGGTGCTCTCCGACGTGGAGATCTTCGTCAACGCCCGGTACGGCTACGAGGTCCGCTGTGAACTCGTCGCCGAGACCGGCACGGTGACTCTGGACGCGCCGCCGCCCACCTCGGTACGCCGTTCCGGACTGCACGCCCGCGAGCTCCCGGCCGACTGGCGGCCCCGTTTCGCCGAGGCGTACCGCCTGGAATTGCAGGACTGGATCGACGGAACCGGACAGGGCGCGACGGCGTGGGACGGATTCGCTGCCACGTTCGTCGCGCAGGCGTGTGTGAACGCGCTGGAAAGCGGAGAACGTTATACCGTCGAGATGCCGGCGATACCCGGGCTATACCGGCGGCAGTAAAGGGTGGGTGCCATTTCTTCGCGTGTTTATGAAAGTGATGCGGTGACCGATTCTGATCTGGACTTCGCCGCCCGGGCACGTGCCGCTCTGGACCGGGAGGTCCGCGACATCGGCGCCGAGACCGGCGAGCTCTGGCGGCGGCTCCAGCATCGACGGCTCGCCGAGCGGGTCAAGGCGCTCGCCGCGGCCTGGCACCTCACCGGCGACCCCGGTGTGCTCGCTCCGGTCGGCGAGCTCACCGGGCTGCTGCGGGAGCGGCAGAACCCGAGCGGCCTGTTCCGCGGCGGCGACAACGTCGACTCGCCGCCGGACTCGGCGTTCAGCGTCAACGACCTCGCCGACGCGGCCCGCCTGCTGCACGGCGCCGGCCAGCAGGCCGGGCTGCTGGAGCTGCTCGACTCGATGACCCCCGCCCTGCTCAAGGGCGGGGTGCACACCCCGAACCACAGGTGGGAGCTGTCCGCCGCCCTGGCCCGCCTGCACCGCCTCGACCCGCGGCCGGAGATCGCCGCCCGGGTGGGGGAGTGGCTGGCCGAGGGCGTCGACATCGAGGACGGGCTGTACTCGGAGCGCAGCGCCAACTACGCCGCCGCCGTGTCGAACCCGTCCCTGCTGGTCATCGCCGACGTCTTCGACCGGCCGGACCTGCTCGACGCGGTCGAGGCCAACCTGGCCGCCACCGTCGACCTGCTGCTGCCGGACGGGACGGTGGAGACCGTCCTGTCCCGGCGGCAGGACCAGCGCCGGCGGATGCCGTTGCGGATATTCCTGCTGCCGTTGCGGGTGATGGCGATCCGGCGCGGCCGCGGTGACCTGGCCTGGGCCGCCGGGATCGCCCTGGAGCAGGGCATCGACTCGCCGGCGAGCGCTGTCGCCGACCCGGTCGCGGGTCGCCGGCTGCCCCCGGCCGTGCCACCGCCGGCACTCCGGCATCGACATTTCGCCGCCGCCGGAACCCTGGTGGCGCACGGTCCGGACAGCACGGCCGTGGTGTTCGGCGGCTCCGACTACCGCAGGCACCGCCGGATCCGGTCCGGCCTGGCGAACTCACCGACCCTGCTGCGCCTGCACGCCGGCGGCACGGTCCTGGAGAGCGTCCGCCTGTCCCGCACGTTCTTCGGCCTGGGCCCGTTCCGAGCCGACTCGCTGACGACCGAACCGGGCCCGGCCGCGGTGCTCACCGAGACCGTCTCCGCGGCCTACTACCAGCCGTTACCCAGCGACGGGACGGGCCGTTACGCGGTCACCGACGACGGCCGGTTCAGCGCCGCGATGGACTTCGCCCGCCGCCCCCGTGACGAGGTGACGCTCACGACCCGGATCCGGGTGGCGCTACCCGTGCCGGAGGCAGCGGTGCGAGCCGGCCTGGACCTGGAGATCGACGGGGCGGCCGTGGACTGGGCGCTCGAGCTGGCGTTCCGGCCCGGCGCCACGATGACCGGCGCCCGTCCGCTGGGCGGCGACCGATGGCATCTCGAGGCGGGCACCGCCACCTACGGCGGGCTCGCGGTGACCGTCCTGGAGGCGGCCGGGGCCGTCTCCGAGTCCGAGCCGGCCTACCACCCGGGTGAGGACTACGAATTCCTCGGCGGGACCGATGCGGCCGATGGCGTCCTTCTCTACGTGACCGGAAAAGCCCCATCAAGGCTGCGTCTGCGCATCGCCACGCCGGTCGTTTAGGAAACCGTACAGAAGTACGCCCTGATCGATCGACCCACGTCGCTATAAAAGATTCCTGTGAATTAACATGTCGTTGACGCGGTAAGCGCTTTCCTCTAACGTCCGTCGCCACAGGAAGACAACCGCAACACCACGGGAACACAGCGAGTAGAACCACCGGAAGACATTTCATCGAGGAGATAGTCATGGGCATTTCGGCATCCGCGCGGAAGGGGTGGCTGGCCGCGAGCGTCGTCGGCGCCCTCGTCCTCGGCGCCTGCTCGTCCGGCTCCAGCGGAGACGGCGACCCGAAGAGCATCACCTTCTGGTTCTCCACCTCGGCCCAGGACCAGGGCTACACCGACCTGGCCAAGGAGTTCGAGGCCAAGGAGGGCATCAAGGTCGAGATCGTCAACGTCCCCTACGACGGCTACCAGGACAAGCTGAGCCAGGCGGCCCAGGCCAACGCCCTGCCGGACACCGCCAGCGTGCCGTCGCTCGACCCGCTCTGGGTCAACCAGCTCCAGGACCTCGCCAGCATCGCGAACAACGAGGCCAACAAGATCAACAAGAACCTGGTCACCGCCGACGGCGACAAGGTCCTGTCGATCCCCTCGGACGTCACCGCGGCCGGGCTCTACATCAACAAGAGCCTGTTCGAGAAGGCCGGCGTGTCCTACCCGACCGACCCGGCGCAGACCTGGACGTGGACCGACTTCCTCGCCGCCGCCACCAAGGTCCGCGAGGCCACCAACGCCAAGTACGACCTGGTCTACGACAACTCCGCGGCCCGCATCCGGGGCTGGATCTACACCCACGGCGGCACCGGCTTCCAGCTCGGCGCGGACGGCAAGTTCGCCGCCCCGGACGCCGCCACCGTGACGGCGCTCAGCGAGTTCGCCAAGATCAACGACGACAAGGTCATGCCGAAGTCGGTCTGGACCTCCGGCCAGGACCCCAACGCCCTGTTCAAGAGCGGCCAGGTCGTCGCCTACTACTCCGGTGTCTGGCAGGTCGCCGACTTCGCCGACAGCATCACCGACTTCGAGTGGGCCAGCGTCCCGGCCCCGGCCCAGCCGACCCACGCCACCGACATCAACCTCGGCGGCAAGATGGTCGCCTTCAACAACGGTGACAAGGCCGAGGCCGCCAAGAAGTGGATCGACTTCGTCTTCCAGCCGGCCAACTACACCAAGCTGGCCCAGACCAACGGCTACCTCCCGATCGAGACCGGCCTGACGCTGACCTACCCGTTCGAGAAGAAGGCCGCCCAGGACGCGTTCGCCCTGTACATCAAGGAGATGGAGCTCGCTGACCCGATCTCCAGCTCCGGCCAGGCCAACCAGACCAAGCTGCTGCTGGCCAAGCAGAAGGTCGACGACGCCCTGATCAAGACCGAGCTGGCCAAGTTCATCAACGGCGAGCAGGACGTGCAGAAGACCGTGGACGCCATCGTCACCGGCCTGAACGACCAGATCAAGTAGGGGACCGCGACGGGTGGGCCCGCCGGCTTCGGCGGGCCCACCTCGCTGGAAAGACTCGCCGGGGAAAGAGGAGTGACCATGGTCTTCAGCGCCAGCCGGCGCCGGCACAACAGCTACACCCTTGCTCCACTGATCCTGATCTCGGTCAACCTTCTGCTCTTCCTGACGTTCTTCGTCTGGCCCGCGATCATCGGCCTGGCCTACTCCTTCACCAGCTACACCGGTGTCGGCGACGCGCCCTGGGTCGGCCTGGAGAACTACCAGGAGCTGATCGGCGACGCCGACTTCTACGCGGCCCTGCTCCGTACCCTGATCTACACCGCCTGCGTCGTCCCGCTGATGTTCGTGATGTCGCTCGGCATCGCCTACCTGCTGGTCAGCCCGTACGCCAAAGGCAAGACCGTGGCCCGGGTGATCTTCTTCCTGCCCTGGCTGATCTCGCCGATCATCGCCGGTGTCATCTGGCGCTGGCTGTTCGGGGAGAACTTCGGCCTGGTCAACTTCGTGATCACCGAGCTCGGCGGCGACCCGGTCTCCTGGCAGTCCAACGGCGACCTGTCCCTGATGATCGTCGTCATCGTGGCCACCTGGGCCGGCACCGCGTTCAACATGCTGCTGTTCATCGCGGCGCTGAAGAACGTGCCGGTCTCCTACTACGAGGCCGCCGACCTGGACGGCGCGAACGCCTGGCAGAAGTTCCGGAAGATCACCCTGCCCGCCATCGCGCCCACCTCGTTCATCGTCATGCTGCTCAGCACCCTGCACGCGATGAAGGAGTACACGTACTTCGTCGCGGTCAACGACGGCGGTCCCGGCACCGAGAACAACCTGATCGTCCAGTACATCTACGAGACCGGCTTCAAACGGGCCCAGATCGGCTATGCGAGCGCGGCGTCGTTCGTACTCCTGCTGATCCTGGTCGTCGTGGCCGTTCTTCAGCTGATCGCCAGCCGCCGGAAGGGATCCTGAGATGGCAGTCTCCCGCAGCAGGACCGGCGACCTGCCGAAGAAGATCAGTTCCAGCGCGATCATGTGGCTGCTGGCCGTCCTGTACGGCTTCCCGCTGCTCTGGTTCGTGGTCAGCTCGTTCAAGCCGGGCGGCGAGCTGTTCTCGTACCCGCTGACGTTCTGGCCGAAGAACCCGACGCTCGAGGGCTACACCGACGCCTGGACGAGCTTCGACTTCCCCGGTTACCTGGTCAACACGATGATCGTGGCGATCGCTGCCACCCTGCTCACCGTCATGGTCAGCGCCGCCTGCGGGTACGCCCTGGCCAAGTACGGCAACTGGTGGCTGAAGATCTTCGCCGGCTGCATCCTGGCCACCACCATGCTGCCGACCGAGACGATCCTCGCGCCGCTGTTCCTGGTGGTCCGCAACCTCGGCCTCTACAACAGCCTGTCCGGTGTGGTGGTGCCCGCGGTGATCACCGCGACCGGCACGTTCATGTTCCGCCAGTTCTTCGTGACGGTCCCCAACGACCTGCTCGAAGCGGCCCGGATCGACGGCTCCAGCGAACTGTCCACCTTCTTCCGGATCATGCTGCCGCTGTCCCGGCCGATCATCCTGACCCTGGCCATCTTCTCGTTCCAGTGGCGCTGGAACGAGTACCTCTGGCCACTGATCATCCTCAACGAGCCGAGCCAGTTCACCTTGCAGATCGGCATCGCCGGCATCGTCGGCGCCAACAACGTGAACTGGTCGATCCTGATCAGCGCCTCCGTCCTCTCCATGGTTCCGCTGGTCGCCATCTACCTGGTCTTCCAGAAGTACGTGATGAACGCAGACATCAACGCCGGCCTCAAAGACTGAGGAATCCTGATGACCCCCATTGACCGCCGTACTCTGCTGCGCGCCGCCGCTCTCAGCCCGGCCGCCTTCATAAAGCTGCCGGACGTCGTGACCACGGCGTTCGTCGACGACTACAAGTCGAACCTCACCACCAACCTGACCGTCGACACCAACGCCGCCGTGCGGATCCTCTCCGGCGTCCAGTCGTACTGGCAGACCGGCACCGCCTGGAACAACGGGACCGTCCTCGACGCCGCCGTGCTGCGAGCCAACATCAGGTTCTGCGAGACCCGCACCGCCGCCCGCACCGACGCCGAGGCCGCCTGGTCGTTCATCGTCGACCGCCGCCACCAGAGCTACGCCGTCATCGACGGCCTCGGCCCGTGGGCCGCCGCCTACCGCAGCACCGCCCTCGCGGTCACCGGCATCACCGAGGCCCCGGCCGGCACCCCGGCCACCACGATCAGCGACGCCGTGCCCGCCGGCGCCCCGGCCGGATCGACGCTCGGCGCCGGCTCGCCGACCTCGCCGCTGGGCCAGATCGTCACCCTGGTCAACACGGTCCGCGGCAACTGGTCCTCCAGCAACCCGTCGAAGTTCGCCGTCCAGTACCCGCGCCCCTGGCGGCTGACCACCGACAGCACCGTCGTCGACACCGGCGCCCTGGACGCCTTCGGCTTCCCCGTCTACCAGTCGAAGGTCGTGGTCGCGCCGCAGCTGCTGCGCCAGCGCGGCACCGTCCCCGGCGACGACGGCGGCTTCCCGAGCGGCCACACCAACGCCCTGCACCTGGCCGCGCTGGCCTTCGCCTACGCCTTCCCGGAGCGTTTCCAGGAGCTGCTGACCACTGCCTTCGACTACGCCGACACCCGGATCACGGCCGGCATGCACTCGCCGCTCGACGTGGTCAGCGGCCGCATCCTGGCCACCGCGCTGGCCGCCGCGATCCTCAACGACCCGGCCAACGCCGAGCTCAAGGTGGCTGCCCGGGCCCAGGCCGCGGCGTTCCTCAAAGCCAACCCCGGCGTGGGTACGGACACCTTCGCCGACCGTGGCGCCAACCGCCGGCTGATCCTCCCGAAGCTGACGTACATCCTGCCGCGTACCGGCCCGGACCGGCCGCTGACCGTGCCGAAGGGCGCCGAGGTGCTGCTGGAGACCCGCCAGCCGTACCTGACCGCCGACCAGCGCCGGGCCGTGCTGCGCAGCACCGCCCTGCCGGCCGGATACGCCCTGCTCGACGGCCCCGAGCAGTGGGGACGCCTCGACCTGTTCCGGGCGGCCGACGGCTACGGCGCGTTCGAGACCGACGCCGACGTCACCCTCGACGGCGTCTCCGACACGTGGCGCAACGACATCACCGGCCGTGGCGGCCTGACCCTGCGCGGCACCGGCACGCTGACCCTGACCGGCGCGAACCGGTTCCGCGGCGGCGTCCGGATCCTCGGCGGCACCCTGGCCGCGGCGAGCACCCATGCCCTGGGCAGCGGCGACGTCGAGATCAGCGGCGCCACCCTGCGTACCGTCCCGGGCGTCTGCCTCGACGGAACCGTCACGATCGCCCCCGGCAGCACCCTCGACGTCACCACCGGCTCGCGCGGCCCGGTCCTCACCGCCAAGCGGGTGACCGGCCGGTTCGCGAAGGTCACCGTCGACGGCCGCCCGGCCGAAGCCGTTTACACCCGCACCAGCGTCTCGGCGCGGATCCTGAAATCATGACCCCGCCCCGTGTCGTCCTCGTCGGCGCGCACGGGCACGGCCGTGGCCACCTCGACCAGCTCTCGACACTGCACGCAGAAGGCAGGGTCGAGCTGGCCGGGGTGGCCGACCCGCGCCCGCCCGGCCCCGAGCAGCGGGCCGCGGCCGCCGGCGCGCCCTGGCGCCGGGACGCGGCGAGCCTGATCGAGGCGGTCACCCCCGACCTGGCCGTCATCGTCACGCCCGTGCACACCCACGTCGAACTGGCCGAGGCGGCCATGCGGGCGGGCGCCCACCTGCTGCTGGAGAAGCCGCCCGCGCCCAGCCTGGCCGGCCTCGACCGGCTGCTGGCCGTGCAGGCCGAGACCGGCCGGACCGTGCAGGTCGGCTTCCAGGCGTTCGGGTCGGGGGCGGTCACCGAACTGCGCCGCCGCATCGACGCCGGCGACCTCGGCGACATCGAGGCGATCAGCGCGACCGGGCTGTGGTGGCGCGGCGAGGCCTACTGGAACCGGGCCGGGTGGGCCGGGCGACGGTTCCTCGACGGCCACGACGTCAACGACGGGGCGCTGACCAACCCGTTCGCGCACGCGGTCGCGCTCGCCGTCACCCTCGACGGGTCCGCCGGCCACGACTCGGTTCAGCGCGTCGACCTGGACACCTATCGCACCCGGCCGGCCGAGGCGCACGACACGGCGAGCGCCCGCATCCACACCGCACGCGGCACCCGGGTCACCGTCGCCGCCACCCTCTGCGCCGAAGCCGAGGAGGATCCGGTCGTCGTCGTGCACGGCAGCCGCGACACCGCGACGCTCCACTACACGCGGGACCGCCTGGTCACCGCGGCCGGGGAGACCCGCCACGAGCGGGCCGACCTGCTGGAGAACCTGCTCGGCCACCTCGCCGGCCCGGCCGTCCCGCTGCTCGTGCCGCTCGCCGCGACGCGCGCGTTCACCGAGGTCGCCGAAGCCGTCCGGCAGAGCCCGCCGCCCACGCCGGTGTCCGAGGACCGGCTGGGCGACCTGACCGCACGCACCCACGAAGCCGCCGCCACCGGCCGCCTCTACCGCGAACTCGGCTCGGACTGGGCGACCGCGCCCGCCTGGACCTGGACACCGGAAGGATCCTGATGCGGATCACCGCGATCGAGGGCACCGATCTCTTTCACGGCCCGGCCGCGGCGCCCCGGCAGGTCGTCCGGGTCACCGTCGCCGCCACTTCGGCTTCGGACTCCTTCCGGGTACGGGTGGAGGGCGCCTCCGTCCGTACCCCCGAAGCGACAGTCACCACCGGACTCGCCGCCGGTGAGCAACGGACCGTCGAGGTCGGAGTGCTCGTCTCGGCTCCGGCTGCCGAAGGCACGCCGTTGCAGGTCACCGCGATCGCCGACACCGACGCCGGCCCGGTGACCGCCGACGGCGAGTTCCGGGTCGCGGCGACCGGCTGGACCATGTGGATGGTGTCGCACTTCCACTACGACCCGGTGTGGTGGAACACGCAGCGCGGCTTCACCGAGGTGTGGCAGCAGCTGCCCGACGTGCCGAAGGCCGACAAGCTCCGCCCGGCGTTCGTGCGCACCGCGTTCGACCTGGTCCGCGCCCACATCGACGCCGCCCGCCTGGACGACGACTACCGGTTCGTGCTCGCCGAGATCGACTACCTGAAGCCCTACTGGGACGTGTTCCCCGAAGACCGGGACGACCTGCGGCGGATGCTGCGCGACGGCCGGGTCGAGCTGGTCGGCGGCATGTACAACGAGCCGAACACCAACCTCACCCACCCCGAGTCGACGATCCGCAACACCGGGTTCGGCCTCGAATACCAGCGTGACGTGCTCGGCGGAGATCCCCGTACCGGATGGATGGTCGACGTCTTCGGCCATGATCCGGCGTTTCCGGGGCTGATGGCCGACGCCGGGCTGACCTCGAACTCGTGGGCGCGCGGGCCGTTCCATCACATCGGGCCGCGGCGGCACACCGGGGACATCGGGCGGATGCAGTTCCCCAGCGAGTTCGAATGGATCTCGCCGAGCGGAAAAGGCCTGGTCACCGCCTACATGGCCAACCACTACGTCGCCGGGTGGGACGTCGAGCGCAAGGAGACCCTGGAGGAGGCGCTCGCCGAGGCCTACGCCCAGTACCGGTCGTTGCGGGAGGTCGCGGCCACCCCCAACGTGATGCTGCCGGTCGGGCACGACCACAACATCCCGTCCCGGTGGTGCACCGAGATCCACCGCGAGTGGGCCAAACGCTACGTGTGGCCGCGTTTCGTGATGGGCCTTCCGCGGGACTTCTTCGCCGCGGTGCGCTCGTCGTCACCCCGGCTGTCGCCGCAGACCCGGGACATGAACCCGGTCTACACCGGCAAGGACGTCTCCTACATCGACACCAAGCAGGCGCAGCGGGCCATCGAGACGATCGTCCTCGACGCGGAACGCCTCGGCACCCTCGCCGCGCTGCTCGGCACCGGGTACCCGCAGGCGCAACTCGACAAAGCGTGGCGGCTGCTCGCCTACGGCGCCCACCACGACGCCGTCACCGGGACCGAATCCGATCAGGTCTACCTCGACCTGCTCGCGGGGTGGCGGGAAGCCCATGAGCTGGGCTCCACCGCCCGCCGGTCGGCAGTCGCCGGGCTCGCCGACCGGGTCGACACCCGCGGTCCGGGCCAGGCCGTCCTGGTCGCCAACCCGTTGTCCTGGCCGCGCGGCGGCGTCACCCGGATCGAACTCACCTATCCGGCGCCGGGGCCCTCCTCGCTGACCGTTTCCGACGACACCGGGAGGGCGGTGCCGGCGGTCGCCGAAGGGGTGGTCCGCCATCCGGACGGCACCATCGCCGCCGCCACCCTGTCAGCCGTCGCCCGTGACGTGCCCGCACTCGGCTACCAGGTCTGGCACGTCGACGCCACCGCCGCGTCGGCCACCGTCTGGCGGGCGGCCTCCGGTGATCCGGTCATTCGCAACCACCACTTCGAGGTACGGGCGGACGCCGGCCGTGGCGGCGCCCTGACCAGCATCATCGACAGGCGTACCGGGCGGGAGCTGCTGCGGCCGGGTGGTCTCGGCGGTGAACTGGTCGTCCAGGAGGAGTATCCGGACCACCCGTACTGGGGTGAGGGGCCCTGGCATCTGCTTCCCAAGGGCCCCGGCCGTGGTCTCGCCGACCGGCCGGCCACCGTCCGTGTCGAACGCAGCTCGGCCGGCAGCCGCCTGATCAGCGAAACCGTCGTCGACGATCTGCGGATCACCCGCGAGGTCACCCTGTGGACCGGCAGCGACCGCATCGACTTCCACACCCACGTGGACGGCTCGATCGGCCAGGACCGGCTGCTCCGCGTGCGGTTCGACCTCGACCTGCCGGGCACTTCGCCGGTGTCCGAAGTGGGGTTCGCGGCGATCGGGCGGTCGTTCGGGTTCCCGTCGCTGGACGCCGCGGAAAGCCTGTGGACCCTCGACAATCCGGCGCACACCTGGGCAGCTCTCTCCACCACCGCCCGGATCCGCTCCACCGTCGCGCCTTCCGCCGTCGCGCCTTCCCCCGTCGCGCCTTCCGCCGTCGCGCTTTCCGGCCTCGCGCCTTCCGCTTCTGCTTTCGGGGTTGCTGAGGTGATCACTGATGTGGATCCGCGTGATCTTGTCGTTGCGCTGGTCCGGCAGGGGGTCACGGCGACCGCCGCGCGGCCGGACGGTCCCCGCTACGGCGCGCTCGACGCCGACTCGAACCTGCCGGACATCCGGATCGTCGTCGGCGACAACACCTTCAGCCGGGAGGTCCTGGCCTCCGCCGGGACGTCCTACGCCGAGATCCTGGCCACCACCGGCCGGGTCTACGTGCCGTCGGCCCGTCCGCTCGACGAGACCTGGGTGCCCGACGCCGACCTGCGGGGCGCCCGTGACCTGCCGGTGCTGATCGTCGCCGCCGACGGCCTGACCGGCCTGATCGCCGACCTGGACGATGCCGAGATCACCGTCGACCAGCAACTCGACGGCGACTTCACCGACTACTCGGTGGCCCTGGTCAACCACGGCACCCCGGGATTCGTCGCCGCCCGGGACGGGTCCCTGTACCTGTCGCTGATGCGTGCCTGCACCGGCTGGCCGAGTGGAGTGTGGATCGACGGCCCACGCCGTACCGTGCCGGATGGGTCTGGA
The DNA here is from genome assembly GCF_040638175.1 of Actinoplanes sp. NPDC026670. Taxonomy (NCBI): domain Bacteria; kingdom Bacillati; phylum Actinomycetota; class Actinomycetes; order Micromonosporales; family Micromonosporaceae; genus Actinoplanes; species Actinoplanes sp. NPDC026670. The sequence continues at coordinate 66,585 of NZ_JBEZXU010000044.1, read as the reverse complement.
TTCGCCTTGCAGCATTGGAGCCACACCTTCCGGTACAGCCTCGCCGCCGGGGCGGGCGACTGGCGTGCGGCCGGTTTCGTCCGGGCCGGCCAGGAGTCGAACCATCCGCTGATCGCCACCCCGGTGCCGTCCAGCCCGGGCGACCTGCCGCCCCGGCTGTCGCTGGGCTCGGTCGAACCCGCGAACGCCGTCCTGTCCGCCCTCAAACCCGACGGCGAACAGGTGACCGCCCGCATCTACGAGACGAGCGGACGCCCTGCTCAGGCCCGCATCCGTCTGCACGGCGGCCTGCACGATCCGGCCCTGGCCAACGTCCTCGGCGAACCGCAGGCACCCGCCATCAGCGCCGGAGACGACGTGACAGTGGACCTGGCCCCGGCTGACGTGGTGACGGTCGCCGCCCTGCCCGGGACGCCGTTCGGCGCTGCTGTTCCGGCGGTCGAGCCGGTCCAGCCGGTGTTCACGCGCTACTGGCTGCACAACAAAGGCCCGGCGCCGCTGCACGACCTGCCGGTGACCGTGCACGTCTCCACCACACCCGGAACCGCCCGGGTCACCGTCTCCACCAGCACGGTCGCCGCGGCCGGGGCCGTCGACCTGTCACTTCCGCCCGGTGTCACGGTCACGCCGCCGGGGCCGTACTCCTATGACCTGCCCGCCGGCAGTCACCAGCACTTCGACCTGACCGTTGCGGGGGAGGGCCGGATCGCCGCCCGCATCCGCGACCCCTACGGCCAGGTGCTGGAGGACGTCACCGACATCGCTTCGACCGGCCCCGACGCCGAACTGTCCCCGTCGGCGCTGACGATCGTCCCGGGTTCGGCCGCCACCCTGTCGCTGCGTCTGCACAACCCGACCGATGCCCCGCTGCGCGGCGAGGCCCAGTTGCTCTCCCCGTTCGGAACGTGGGGCGACACCATCGACGACCTCGCCGTCCAGCCGTGGATCCGGGGCTACGACCTGCCGCCCGGTGCCGCCACGACGCTGACGTTCACGGTTCGGGCGGCTCCGTCGGCCCGCCCGAACGCCCAGTGGTGGGCGCTGGCCCGCGTGACGGCGCTGGGTCACGTCACGTACACCGCCGCGGTGCCGCTGGCCACCCCGGGACCGTGAGCCGTCGCCCACCGTCCTTTCGGCCCGCGTATTCCCGTGCTGAGCGACGGCCGGCCGTCCCGGCCGTCGCTCAGCCGCCCTTCGGGCGGCCGATTCCCGCGGTGGGCGACGGCTGGTGGTCTCGGCCGTCGTTCAGCGTCCTTTCGGGCGGCCGATTCCCGCGGTGGGCGACGGCTGGTGGTCTCGGCCGTCGCTCAGTGTCCTTTCGGGCGGTGTATTCCCGTGCTCAGCGACGGCTGAGGGTCGCGGGCGTCGCTGAGTCGCCTCTCGCGCCGCGGATCACCGGTCTGAGCGACGGCTAGCCGTCGCTCAGACCGGTTTCAAAGGCGGCGGCCCGGTCAGCCGGCCGTCGCTGACGTGGCTGAAAGGCGGCCGGCGGTGGGCGACTGCGGGCGGAAGGCCGGCAGGGCCAGGTTGGCGGCGACGGCAGCGCCCACGATCGTGGTGGCCAGCGCCGCGATGTCCGGGAGCGCCCAGTACCCGATCGCCGCGCCCGCGACCGCCGCGGCGACGGTCACGGCCAGTGGCAGGAGACGGAGATCGCGGGCCCCGGCCGCGTAGGTGCTCAGCCCCACGGCCAGCCCGACCGACGGCACCGCCACCGCCGCCGACCCGATGAACGCGGCCGGCCCGGCCGTCCACACCAGCAGGATCGCGCAGCACCAGCCGCCCACCCCGAACAGCGCGGGCGTCAGGAACCGCAGCCACATCCCGGCCCGCGGCCCGAACGCGCGCCGCCGGACCCGCAGCAGCATCGCCGCGACCAGGACCACGGTGAGCAGCGCGAGCCCGGCGACGATGCCGAACAGGTACCGCCCGAGCGCTGACATGCCGACCGCCGGGCTGAAGTCGACGGGCCGGGGCGTGAACTGTGACGACACCTGCCCGGTGTCGAAGAACGTGGTGAGCAGATGCGAACCGGCGGCCGGCTGGTGCTCCCAGAAGTCACCGGTGTGCCCGAGTTCGGGCAGGATCACCTGCTGTCCGCGGGACAGGGTGGGCAGCAGTTCCCGGGTGGCGAGTTCGGCCGGCGTGGAGAAGTCCAGGCTCCCGCCGATCAGCAGTGTCGGCACGTCACTGGGCTGCAAGCTCCGGTAGGCGGCGTTGTCCGGGCTGTCCGGCCACTTTTCGAAGAATCCGCCGGGACCGCCCCACAGCAGGTCGGTGGCCTTGTTGCCGAGGACCGACCCGTGGTCCCCGCCGGCTGCGTAGTAGCGTTCGGCGGCCGGCGCGTCGATCATGCCGAACGACGCGAACTCGCCCCACACGAACGACGTCGGCAGCACCAGGTCGCCGAGGACGGACAGCGCCCACAGCGCTGCCGGGTCGCCGCTGAGATACGCGTCGATCAGGGTGGGCGCGTTCAGCGGGGCGGCGCCGGGCCCGTTCAGGAACATTCCGTACATTCCGGCGACGCGGACGTTGCCGTCCTTGATCCGCAGCGGACCCCAGCGGTCCGGGACGTCCGCGGCGACCTTCCGCATGGCGTCGGTCAGATCGGGCGTACGGCCAGAGCACCCCGAATCCTGCCGGCACAGTTCCGCGTACCGCCCGATCTGCCGATCCGTGATCGCCGGGTCCCAGACGAAGTGCCCGGGCGGGTTGACCGAGATCATCGCGGACCGTTCCAGCGACGCCGGGTACCGCCACGAGTAGATCATCGCGGTCCGTGTCCCGGCGCTGGAGCTGAGCAGGTTGATCCGCCCGTACCCGAGGGCGACCCGGGCCGCTTCCAGGTCGTCGACCCGCTGCGCGATCGAGTAGCCGGTGAGGTCCACCCCGTCCCCAGTGAGCCGTTCCGCGCAGGCCCCGAACGCCGCCGTCGCCGCCCGCAGCCCGTCCGCCCCGGCCAGGTCCGCCGATCTCTGGAGCGCCCGGTCCACCTCGGGGCAGTCGAGCCGCCGTGACCCGTCGACCCCGCGGTACCCCACGAGCACCACGTCGTGCCCGTCGATCAGCCGCCCGGCCTGCGGAAACTCCAGGTTGGTGGCGCCCGGCCCGCCGTTGAGCCGGAAGATCGGCGCCCCGGTGACGGCCCCGGTGGCCCGGATCCGGATGACCGGCAGCGCGATCTGGTCCGAGCCCGGGTCCCGGCGGTTCTCCGGCACGACGATCGTCCCGCAGTCCGCCGCCACCGTGCCGGTCTCCACCTCGTAGTCACAGTCGCGCAGGCTGAACCCGCCTGCCGGAACGTCGAACGTCTCCGCCGGCCGCAGGCCGAGCAGACCGAGGGCGGCCATCACGACCGCGAGGATGACGATGCTGATTCTTCTCATGCCCGGAACCGTAGGAATCCGGGCCCGCCGGAACGTCCCTCCACGGGGGACACCGGATCTACCCCCACCGGGGTAGATCCGGTCAGGCCGGCGGGCGGCCCACCGCGCCGCCGCGGTAGGCGATCACCACGGCCTGCGCGCGGTCCCGGGCCCCGATCTTGGCCAGGATCCGTTTCACGTGCGTCTTCACCGTCGACTCGGCCAGGGTCAGCAGGGCGGCGATCTCCGCGTTCGGGTAGCCCTCGGCCACCAGCCGGAGCACCTCCCGCTCCCGGGCGGTGAGCCGCTCCAGCAGCCGGGCCTCCGCCGACCGTCCCACGGCCGGCGCCGGTGTCACGAACCGGTCGAGCAGCTCGCGGGTGACCGCCGGGTCGATCAGCGCGTCCCCGGCCGCGACCGTCAGCACCGCGTCGATCAGGCGTTCCGGCGAGGCCCGTTTGAGCAGGAAACCGCTGGCCCCGGCCTGCACGGCGCCCCACACGTACTCGTCCTGGCGGAACGTGGTCAGCACCAGCACCCGGGCCGCCGATCCGCCGGCCACGATCCGCCGGGTGGCCTCGATGCCGTCGATGCCGGGCATCCGCACGTCCATCACCACGACGTCCGGCTCCAGCTCACGGCAGAGGGCGACCGCCTCGATCCCGTCGGCGGCCTGCCCGACCAGCGTGATCGTCTCGGCGGTGCCGAGCACGACCGCCACACCGGCCCGCAGCAGCGCGTCGTCGTCGGCGAGCAGCACCCGTACCGTCATGATCTCAGCCGGCAGTGCAGGCGGAACCCGTCGGGGCCCGGACCGTGGGTGACCGTGCCGCCGAACATCGCTGCGCGCTCGCCGATGCCGAGCAGCCCCCGCCCGGGCCGGTATCCGCCGGCCGCGCCCTGCCCGTCGTCACGAACCGTGATGTCCAGGCCGTCGTTGTCGGCACGCACCGTCACCCAGGCGTGGCTCGCCCCGGCGTGCCGCAGGGCGTTGGTGAGCGCCTCCTGGACGATCCGGTAGGCGGTCAGATCCAGACTGTGCGGAAGATCCTTCACCTCGGGGCTGACTTCCAGCGTCGTCGGCAGGCCGGCCTCGGTGATGCGGCGGGCCAGGTCGGGCAGCATGTCGAGGCGGTCGGCGCCGACCGGATCGGCGTCACCGAGGACACCGAGGACCCGATCGAGTTCGGTCAGCGCGTCGCGCCCGGAGTTCTCCAGGTCCAGCAGCAGGTCACGGGCCCGCCCCGGATCCTGGTCGAGGAGCCGGCGGCCGGCGCCGGCCTGCACCAGCATCAGGTTGACCGTGTGTCCGATGAGATCGTGCAGCTCACGGGCGATCCGGGCACGTTCGACAGCGACCGCCCGCTCCCGGTCGAGCCGTCGCACGGCCTGCTGCTCCTCCTGCCGGCGGGCGGTCGCATAACCGGCCGTCCACAGTGCCAGCCACACCACGAGCACCCCGAGCGGCTGGGGCGGCTGCACCGGATCGTCACGGAACGTGAAGTACACGCCGATACAGGCGACGGTGCCGGCGAGACCCCACCAGGCCTGCCGCCGGCTCGCATGGCGAGCCACCGACCAGACCCCGAGCAGATTGGCGTACGGGGAGAGCCAGCTCACCGGTGTGGTCAGCGCTTCCAGGCACAGCGCCGTGGCACTGAGCACGAACGCTGGGAACGGCAGCCGGCGACGCAGCGCGACGGCCACCGCCAGGATCACCCCGGCCGTCACCGCCGCCACCGCGTCCCCGGCCGGAACCGGGTCCAGCATGAACCGCTCGGCCAGCAGTGCCACGAGGAAACACGCACCGAGCGTCACGTCGAGTCCCGCTCTGAACGGTGGCGCTTCGACCGTACCGCTGCCGCGCATTTGATCTCGTCCTTGCTCTTGATCGTCAGGGGCGGAAGATGATCTCCGGATAGCGCGGTGACGGTCCGTTGAGGATTCCGCCGCCACGGTGCCGTAGGTGCCTGTCGAAGAACGCCCGCACATACGTCCGCTGGATCGCTACCGAGCGTTCGGCGCCGATCGTGCCGACCACCGGCTCGACCTGGTCCGGAGGCAGTCCCAGCTGCGGGAACAATGCCTGGTAGTCGGTGAACGACAGGTGCGCCGACTCCTTCAGCTCGATCCAGTAGCGTGGCCCGCGAAGCCGGTTCCAGGCCTTCGTCCAGGTCTCGTCGTCCTCACCGTGCGTGTCCGAGCCGAAGAGCAGGAACGGCCGTTTCAGGTCGCGGTCCAGGATCGGGCCGATGAAACTGCCGTCCAGGTTGATCCCGGCCTGCACCCGCTTGTCGACGAGCATCACGTCAGCCGCCGTGGTGCCGCCCATCGACGCCCCGAACATGCCGATCCAGGACAGGTCCATGGTCCGGGCCAGCGGCATCCGGCGCAGCTGGTCCAGCACGAACCGGGTGTCCCGCACCCGCACATCGACGATCTTCTCCAGCAGCTTCTCCTCCGCCTCCGGGGAGTCGGGCGGCTCGATGGCGGCGGTCGCGATCCGCCCGTCCGGGAACTCGACGAAGTTCGCGTCGTGGGTGTGGTCGATCGTGACGACCACGTAGCCGTGGCTGACCAGGTCCTCGACCAGCACCGTGCCGGAGGTGCGTTCCACCCCGAACCCGGGGGAGTAGAGGACCACCGGATGCCGGCCGCTCGCCGGCGGCGCGTTGACGTAACCGTGGGTGACCGGGAGCGCGTACGGGCTGTCCGGTGGGTTGATCCGGGCGGCGACCCCCGGCGACACCCAGCCGGCGCGCTGGTGGCCGCGGACGGAACGGGCCGGGTACCAGATCGACACCATCAGCTCACGGTTCTTCTCCGACGCCACCCACGGGTCCGGGCGGGACCTGTCGATCAGGTGCGCGGTGGCCGTGCCGATCAGGGCCGGGCCGGTCGGCGGCGGCAGCGAGAGCTGGGTGACGGTGGCCACCGGCGTGGCGGCCAGAGCCAGGGAGAGCAGCGCTTTCATCATGCTCCGAGTCTTCGGGCCACGAGTCGTCCACAGTAGTCGCGGACCTCACCTGTTCGATGTGCGTTTCGCATGGTCCGGGCCGTGCGGAACACATCCTGGCCGGTCACCGCCCGGTCCCGCACGGCAGATCGGACACGCTTGGACACGCTTGCGCGCCCGGTCCAGAATCGTGATCGTGCTGCTCTCCAGTCGCCTGCGGGTGATCGCCTTCTGCTCGGTGCCGATCCTGTTCGCCGCCGTCGGGAGCCTTCTCGGCTGGCCCGGCTGGGTGGTCGTCTTCGTGATCATCGTGGTGGGGGTCGTCCTCGGCTTCGTCGTCAAGAGCCGGCACAGCGGACAGGCGGTGGAGACGACCGCCAAATGGCGCACCCTGGTGCTGTACTCGGCGGCGTTCGTCTGCACGGTGGCCACCTTCCACGGCGCGCGGCTGACCGCCCTGGACCTGGCGGGCCGGACCACCCTGGCCGACATCGACCACTTGGAGCGCAAGCAGTCGACCCGCCGCAGCGGCCGGATCGAGATCACCTACTGCTACCACCTGCGGCACCCCGACGGCGCCTCGATGAACGGCAGCCTCTGCCGCGACGGGCGCGACTTCGCCCGCGGCGAACCCATCGAGGTGCTGACCGATCCGACCGGGCTGGTCGCCCCGGAGACCCCGGACCGGGTGGCCGGCGTCGCGTGGCCCCGCAACATCGCGCTCGGCTCGTTCGCCGTGATGATCCTGGCCGCCCTGTCCGGTGGTGGCATCCCGACGCCGGAAAAGCCGCTGGTCCCGCCCGGCAGGTACGGCCGCTGGAACCCGTCACCACCGAAACCGCGCCGGGACCGCAAACGCCGGCGCCGCTGATCACCAGGGTGCCGGCCAGGGACCTCCACGGGTTCGCCGGGCGCCCGCCGGGCGGCATCCTCACCGTCATGACAATCGATCCACTGTCCGCCGGCGCCCACGAACTGGTCACCGGCGGCCTCACCCAGCGCTACCACGTCCACGGGCAGGGCGACGAGGTCCTCGTCGCGGTTCCCGGCGGGCCCGGCGTGCACTGGGAATACCTGCGGATGCCCGAGGTCGAACAGCACGTCACGGTGGTCCACGTCGAGCCGGTCGGCACCGGCGGCTCCGGCCGCCTGCCGGCCCATCCCCGCGGTTACACCCGTGAGGTGTACGCCGAAGCGCTCGACAACCTCATCGACCACCTCGGCCGGGAGCGGGTCCACCTGCTCGGGCACTCGCACGGCGGGTTCGTCGCCCAGTACTACGCCGCGTCCCGCCCGTCCCGGCTGGCCGGCGTGATCCTCTACGACTCGTCCCCGGTCACCGGCCCCGAACAGGGCGCCGAGAGCATGCGGCAGGTCGAGCAGTTCATCGCCCGCAACGCCGGTAACCCCGAGCTGCCGGCGGTCCTCGAGGCGTTGCAGTCGGTCGGCTCGATCACCGACGACACCGAGCTGACCGCGGCGCTGCGCGGCCTGTTCCCGGCATATGTCGCCGACTACTGGAAGCGCGAGCCCGAGTTCGCGGCGCTGCGGGAGCAGGTGTCCGTCACCTACATCGAAGCCGATCTCGTCCAGGACCGTGAACTGCTCGCCGGTCTGACCGTGCCGGCGCTGGTGCTGGCCGGCCGGTACGACGTGATCTGCGGTGAACGCTGGGCCCGGGAGATCCACTCCCTGGTCGCCGGCTCCCGTCTGGTGATCCTGGAGGAGAGCGGCCACATGGGCCACATCGAGGAGCCGGCGGCCTTCGCGGCGGCGGTCACCGGTTTCGTGACTCGTCGACACGGCGTTTCTTGATTCATCGATAGGGCGGCGGGCGCTCATCCCTTGTGGAGGATGCCCGTGCCCCTTTTCGTCCCCGAACCTGACGACATGGCAGAGAACAGGCGCGGAACGGTTCCGCTTCTCGGACTTCTGGTGCTCATCGCCGGGGCGATCCTGATCGTCGCCGGCGTGATCACGTACGTGACGATCAGCTCCACCCTGGCGGCACAGCAGATCACCGTGTCTTCTGATGCGGCGGCCTTCGCCGGCCAGCACGTGGACCAGCCGTGGGAGGCCTACGCCGAGGCGAAGGTGATCGCCGAGCACGCGGGCGAGATCGCCGACGGGAAGACCTACGCCCAGCTCGCCCGGGACGACCCCAACCGGGAGACCGTGATGAACGCGTCCTTCCTCCAGGCCTCCCTGTTCACCTCGGTGGTCGCCTTCGGCGTTGCCGCCCTGGCCGCCGGAATCGGGATCGCATTCGTCCTGATCGGCGTGGCCCTCCGCAAGACCGCTCCCTGACACCGCTCCCGTGCGGTGCGTGGCCATCTGCGGTCCGTTTCGGACCGGGGTTTGGCACGGGTGTCGGTTCGGTGGGGTGCGTGGTGGTTTGTGGTGCGTTTCGGGCCGCGGTTCGGCACGGGTGTCGGTCCGGTGCGGTGCGTGGCCATCTGCGGTGCGGTTCGGGCCGTGGGTCGGCACGCGTGCCGGTTCCGGCGTTGCGTGGTGATCAGTGGTCCGATATGGACCGGAGGTCACCACGCAACGCCGGGACCGCGTTGGTGCGGGTCAGGCGAGGGCTCGTAGGCCGATGCCCAGTCCCACGACGACGACCAGGGCGGCGGTGGCGGTCGGTGCGCCTGCGGCTGCCCGGCCGCCGAGCCGGGAGAGCCGGCCGGCCCAGCCGCGTGCCGTGATCAGGTGGGACAGTCGGTTCTGGGCCACCACCAGCAGAAGCCCGACCGCGGTCAGCGTCGCGGCCATCCCCAGCCCGTAGGCGACGACCAGGGCCACCCCGAGCCCGGCACGGCCGAGCCCGATCGCTCCGAGCAGCACCACGAGCGCCGACGGGCTCGGCACCAGGCCACCGGCTAGACCGATTCCGGCCAGCCCGAGCCGTCGCCGCAGCCGCCCGCCCCGACCTCCCGAACCCGCCAGCGCGCCCGAATTGTCCGCCCTGCCCGATCCGCTCGCCTTGCCGGGTCCGCTCGCCTCCTCCGTTCCACTCGCCTCGCTCGATCCGTTCGCCTTGCCCTGTTTGCGCGCCTCGCCCGGTCCGTCGGCCTCGCCCGGTCCGTTCGCTTCACCTGGTCCGCTCGCTTTGCCTGGCTCGCTCGGACTGTCGCTCGGCTCGTGGTGGTGATGCCCGTGATCATGGTGGTGGGCATGACCGCCTGGGCCGTGGGTGTGCGGGTGACCGCCATGGCCGTGGCCGTGCCCGTGCGAGTGGGTGTGGTCGTGGGAGTGGGTGTGGGTGTGCGGACGGCGGGCGGTGATCAGCATTCCGGCGCCGACCAGCACCACCAGCACGCCGCTGGCGACGCCGAGGACGGTCAGGACGCGTTCGCCGGCCAGGGCCGTCGACGTGCTCAGCAGCAGGCCGACCACCAGCACCGCGCCGGTGTGCGCGAACGTCACCGCCCCGCCCACGGCGAGCGCGTCGCGGATCCGGCCGCGCCGGCCCGCGAAGTAGGCGGCCATCACCGTCTTTCCGTGGCCGGGCAGCACCGCATGCCCGGCGCCGAGCAGCACCGCCAGCAGGAACGCCAGCCCGACGACCACCGGCGTGAGCCGTCCGCCGAGCGCAGCCTCGACCCGTTCCTGGGCCGCCGCGAGCAGCCCCGGACCAGCCGGCATGTCGAGCGGCCGGCCGGCCACGGCGCCGGGCGTCCCGTCACCGCCGACCTGAACGGTCGCGGTCCGCACATCAAGAGCGGAGGTCAGAAGATCCTGGGGGTACGCCCGGAGCCGCCCCGTGACACTCTCCACCGGAACGGTCGACGACGACAGCCGCACCCCGTCCCCGGTCGCGGTGATCTCCCGCCATCCGACCCGGTCCGCCCGGTACCCGTTGTCGGCGCGCACCTCGGCGATCCCGTCGAGCCGGGCCGGAGCAGCGAGCTCACATTCGAGCCGGCTCGTCTCCAGTCCACCGGTCCCGGAGGTCAACGTGTAGACGGGCGACGACACGCTCCAGGCGAGCCGCTGCCCACCGGCGGTGACCGCGAACCCGTCGGCGAGCCGACCACATTCGGCCTCCGCATACCGCTCCAGCTCAGCGTCCTGGAGGACACCGTCGCCGTCCCCGTCGGCGCGCGACCGGTCCTGGAGGGTGGGCAGTTCGGCCGCGTCGACGACCGCGCTCACCTCGACCAGGTCCGCGCGCAGGGTCAGCCCGGCGTACTGGTTGACCGAGAACTTCCCGAGCGGATGCGCCTGGGCCGGCGCGGCCGGCCAGAGCAGGGCCCCGGCGACCAGCGCACCGACGAGAGCTGCATACCTGTTCATCGATTGCCTCCGGAGGTGCGCAACCCGGCGAGGGCGCGGCGGGCGAGCGGTGCGTCGACGGGGGAGAAGTGGGGGTTGGTGTCCAGGGCCCGGGCCAGCGACGCCCGGGCCGCCTCCGGCTGCCCGAGACCGAGTTCGATCATTCCGAGGTGGTACGCGTAGACAGCCGCCCGCGATCCACCGGCGATGGCCCGTCGCGCATAGGGCAGGGCTTCCGCGTCCCGCCCGGCCGAGTGCAGTGACCAGGCCAGCATGTCGGCCACATCGGGGTGCTGCCGGCGCCCCCACTCGGCACGGGCGGCGGTGACGGCGTCCTCCGGCCGTCCCTGAGCGAGCGCCAGTTCGGCCGCGGCCAGCCCGTCGGCGCCCCCGTTGGCGGCGAACAGCCCCTCAGCCGCGGCGGCCAGCTCGATCTGCTGATCAGATTCGGCCTGCCGTCCCGCCGCGCGGAGCAGTGTGGCGTACTCCACCAGCGTCGAGGTGGCGGGCATCCGGGCGACGAGCCGCCCGTACCCCTCGAGGTCGCCTCGCACCGCGCCGATCCGGGCCATCCCGTGCTGGGCGCCGAAGGCGGACGGGTCCGCCGCGAGCGCGGCCGTATAGGCGGCCTCGGCGGCGGCGAGATCCCCGCGCCCGAACGCGAGGTCACCCAGCTGTGCCTGGCAGAACGCCACGTCGTGCGGGTCGACGGCGTTGTCCAGCGCCTGCCGCATGAGCGTCTCGGCGTCGGCGACCTGTCCGCGCAGTTCGAGGTCGTAGGAGGCGCGGGCGTAGGCCGCGAGCCCCGGCCGGAGGTCGAGCATCCGCTGCACGGCCGCGGTGGCGCCGGGCGCGTCGCCGAGCTGGGTCAGCGCGTCGGCGAGCACCCCGTACGCGCCGGCGTCGTGATCATTGGCGGCCAGCGCCTCCCGGGCCCGGTCGCGGGCGGCGGCGAAGTCGTGCCGGGCGTTGGCGAGCGCCCCGAGCACCACGAGCCCGTCGCTGTTGCCGTCCGGCCGCAGCCGCAGCGACCGCAGCGCCGCCTCCTCGGCTTTCGGGTACAGCCCGGGGTCGGCGGTGATGCGGGCCTGCTCCAGGTAGGCGGCGCCGAGGGCGGCCCAGCCCGGCCAGTCCCCGGGCACGGCCCGCAGCTGCTGCTGGGCCCGGGCGATCCGCTGCGCGAGCACGTCGACGGGCTGCTGGGTGGCGGTCTGCGCCACGGGTGTCGGCGCGTCCGGCCGGGCCACGACGGCGGCGGCGCCGAGCAGGCCGACCCCGAGCACACCGGCCAGTCCGAAACGGATCAGGTTACGTCGCATGAGAATTCCTCCACCGAGGAGCGAGAGAGCGAGAGAGCAGAGCGGGCCGTGGGAGCGCAAGGAGTGGGACAGAGAGGTTGGTGCCGGGCGGGCGTTCGGCAACACGCCCGCCCGGCGTCAGGTGCGGCTCAGAACGTCAGGGTCCGGTCGGGGTCGCCCCCGGTGTTGCGCCGCCGGTACCACCGGAGCAGCAGGAACACCCCGGCCAGCACGATGACCAGCCCGAGCCCGGTCGCGCCGGACACCACCGCCACCGGGACCAGGTCCGGCGCCGGCTGTGCCACGTCGGTGTCCGCGGCGGCGGGCGCCGCAGCGGCCGGGGAACCCCCGGTGAGCTTGCCGACCGTCGCCGGCTGCTTGGCGGCGCTGTTCACGGCGACCCCGTTGGGCAGCGCCACATACGGGAACTCCCCACCGAACTGCTGGTCGTTGGCGTCCACGGCGTCCCCGGCAGCGAGCGCGTCGACCAGCTTCCCGGTCTGTGCCGCCCCGACCAGCGCCTGAAGTTCGATGTCGACCACGTCGTCGCTGAGCCGCCGGCCGTTCGGGAACCCCTGCAGGTCACCGGCGAGCACCCCGAGCCGGTTCGGCGATCCGGCGACCGGCACCGACAGGTTGAGCCGCAACTGCTCGGACGGCGTGAACCGGGACGCCTTGACGTCGGCGTTGTTCAGCTGCGAGTTGAGGTCGGCCTTGATCGGCCCGCCGGCCTTGGTGGTGATGCCGGTCAAGAAGATCTCCGCGAGGTCGTTGCGGGGCGTCTTCGGCGCCGGGATCTTGTAGATCGACTCGATCAGCTTGGGCACCTCGGGTTCCAGCACCCGCTTGACCAGCGCCGGGATCTTGGCGTCCCGCTCCGGCGGGGTGGCGTTGAAGGTGTCCTTCAGCGAGGCGGGCACGACCACCTCGTTGACCAGCGGGTTGCCCAGGCGGGACACCTGCACCTTGCCTCCGGACTGACCGCCGCCGGTGATCCGTACCCGATTGCGTTCGGTCGTGGTCCACACCCCGATCACCGGGTTGCGGCCGGCGTCGGCCTTGAGCGCGACATCCTTGAACGGCACCTGGAGCGCGATCGTGTTGACGTTGTAGCCGGCCACCGTGTCCTGGCCGGTCTCCGAGAGGTCGCCGCCGTACAGCAGGTCGAAGACGCGCAGGTCGAGGAAGAACGGGTCGTCCGCCTGACCGGCGAAGATCTTCCAACCCCCAGGGAGGGTACGGGTGGCCTGCTGCCGCAACGTGCCGTAGTCGGGCATCGACGCGGCCCCGACCCGCGACGGCGCCACCGGAGCGTCCTCGACACGGGTCTTGAACGGCTCGCCGTTGAACGACGACTGGAGGCTGTAGGTCTGCTTGAACAGCAGGTTCTCGTCGTCGAGCGAGGTGACCGGCCCGTTGTTGTACAGGAACGTGCTGTCGCCCCGGTTGTCGATGCTCCGGAACTTCCACTTGAACTCGGCGTCCGGTTTGGCGTCACCGTCGTTGTCGACCTTGATGTGGTACGTGGCGTCGGTCGCGAACGGGTAGAAGTTGGGCCCGCCGTTCGGCTCCTCGAACGGCTGCCAGTTGGCGACGAACGTGACGAAGCCGGGCCGTTCGGGGCTGACGAACGCGTACAGGTCGGTGTTGTCGATCGCCGGGTCGGCGGCGACCAGGGGCGCCTCACGGTGGCTGGACGCCGTCGCGGTCCCGGGGCCGAGACCGTACAGCGAGCCGCCGAGCAGCGCGACTGCGCCGAGCGCGGCGAGGGTGCGCCGCAGGCGGGGTTTGGCCGTCATCAGTGGGTCCTTCCGTGCTGGCGAGAGTCGGTCTCTCGGCACGGATTCGCGGCTCCCGCATCTCCGGATGGGCCGATGTGGACTTGCCGACATCCACCCATCCGCGGGCCGGGCGTCTCCGAATCCCCTGGTTCCGGAACCTCGCGTTCATATTGACGTCTGTAAGTTAACTTTCCTAACCTTTGCTGACCCGGACAGAAGGGTCACATCCCCCATGAAGATCAGAAGAGTTCTCACAGCCGCCCTCACCCTCGCCACGTCGGTGATGGGACTGGCCGCGGCACAGCCCGCGTCGGCTGTGGTGCTGCCCAACGGATTCAAGAGCGTCGGCTACATGCCGTCCTGGGCCGGCAGCGTCACCGCCGTCCAGTACTCGAAACTGACCCACATCAACTACTCGTTCGCGCTGCCCAACGCCAACGGCACCCTCCAGCCGATCGAGAACACCGCCAAACTCCAGCAACTGGTCACCCTCGGGCACCAGAACAACGTCAAGATCTCCCTGGCGGTCGGCGGCTGGAACGACGGCAACGACTCCGCGTTCGAGAGCCTGGCCGCGAACTCCGGCACCCGGACCACCTTCGTGAACTCGCTGATGTCGGTGGTGCGCCAGTACAACCTGGACGGCATCGACATCGACTGGGAGTATCCGGACCCGGGCACTTCCGGCAACAACTACACGGCCCTGATGGGGCAGCTCAGCACCGCGCTGCACAACGAGGGCAAACTGCTCACCGCGGCGGTCGTCAGCGAGGGCGGGACCGCGAACGGCGTGCAGCCGGCGGTGTTCGGTCATGTCGACTGGCTGAACATCATGGCCTACGACGGCGGCAGCCCGCACGCCGGCTACGACTGGTCGATCGCCTCGGCGAACTTCTGGAAGAACCGGGGGCTGCCCAAGGCCAAGACCGTGCTCGGGGTGCCGTTCTACAGCCGGCCGGGCTATTACACGTACGCCCAGCTCGTCGCTCTTGATCCGGCCAACGCGAACCGGGACTGCACGACGGCGGGTGGGGCGCAGCAGTGCTACAACGGCCTGCCGACGATCCGCCGCAAGACCCAGTGGGCGCTCGCCAACGCCGGCGGCGTCATGAACTGGGAGCTGAGCCAGGACGCCACGGGGGCGAATTCGCTGGTCAGCGCGATCTACGAGACCGTGATGGGCGGCACCGGGCCGGTCGGCCGGACCGGGCGGATCACCGGCATCGGCGGCAAATGCGTCGACATCGCGGCGGCGAGCAGCGCCAACGGCACCGCCGTGCAGCTCTACGACTGCAACTCGACCACCGCCCAGACCTGGACCGTCGGCACCGACGGCACCGTCCGCGGCCTCGGCAAATGCCTGGACGTGAACGCGGCCGGCACCGCCAACGGCTCGCTCGTGCAGATCTACGACTGCAACGGCACCGGCGCGCAGCAGTGGCAGTCCGCATCGGACGGCACGCTGCGCAACCCGGCGAGCGGGCGCTGCCTGGACGCCCAGAACAACAGCTCCGCCAACGGCACGCGCCTCCAGATCTGGGACTGTTTCGCCGGCACAAACCAGCGCTGGACCCTCCCCTAACTCGGAAGTGGACCTACTTCCTCCCGGTTGAAGCCGCTTCACGCAGCAGACCGGCAGCGACCAACCCCACTCACCGTCCGCAACCACCCACCCACCGCCACTCACCGTCCGCAACCAACCACCCACCCGCCTTCCGCTGGCGCCACCTGTCGCCGCGCGCCGCCGGGCACCGCCGGTTCGCTGCTCGCTACTTCCCCTCGTCGATCTTGTGGAGTTCGGTCACTGTCTCGTGGAACTCCACAAGATCGACGTTGGGCGCGGTGCCGTTGAGGTCATCGCCCCCTTTCTTGTCGATCTTGTGGACGTCGGGCGCACCTGTCTCGCCCTCGAGTTACGCCATTTGGCGCAGCGGCATCGCGGGTCATGGTCGACGCTGAAGTGAATTTTGCATTCGTCCTGGTCAGCGTCATCCTCAGCGACCTTCGCAAGATCATCGTGAGGTCTGACGACCTCGGGTGGCCGCTTGGAGGCGATGCCGGGAGCAGGCCGCCGAGGGCGAACCCGCCGGCCGCAGCGATGGCCAGCGCACACGTTCGCCTGGGCGCAGCGGTGGTCAGCGCACACGTTGGCGCATTGTGTGCGTCTGCTTCGCTCTGACGGGGACGGGAGCACTCGTTGTGCCGTCCGTGTGCGCCCGCCATCGTTGCGGCGAGGGTGAAATCGCACGTTGCCGCATTGTGTGCGCTGGTCGTCGCGCGCCGGAGACCAGGCCGGGCCGAGGTGTGTGGCGGGAGGCGCGGTGGCGGCGGTGTGTGGTGTGTGGCGGTGCGTGGTGGGGCCGGGGGAGGGATGTTCGTCCGTCGTGGTGGTGAATCGGTTGCTGGTTGTCCGCTACGCGGGGGTTGCGTTTCCGGGACGCGGCTACAGTCGGGGCTTCCCACGGAAGGACTCGAATGCGGACGATCGCGCACGGTGTGATGACGGTGAGTCTGGTGCTCGCTCTGGGGGCCTGCACCGCTGAGGAGCGGGCCCCCGACGGGCCGGGCCAGCCCACGGTGGCCGAGTCGGGCGGGGCCGAGGTTCCGGAGCTGGTGGCGACCACGGTCAAGCCGCTCGGCGACACCGGATCGGCGCCGTTCGACCAGGCGCGGACGGTTCAGGCACCGCCCGGGTGGACGGTGAGCGTGTGGGCGCGGATCCCGAGCGCCCGGCTGCTGGCCTGGACCCCGGACCGGCAGTTGCTGGTGTCGCGGCCGAAGTTCGGGGACGTCCTGGCGCTGACGCCGGGCGCCGACGGGACGGTGCCCGCCCAGCGGACCCTGCTCAGCGGGCTGAACCAGCCGCACGGCCTGGCCTTCGCCGGTGACACGCTCTATGTCGCCGAGAGCGACCAGGTCAACTCGTTCGCCTACAACAACGGCCAGGTCGCCGACCGGAAGATCGTGATCGGCGGGCTGCCCGACGACAAGAGCCCGGAGCTGCGCGGCGCCTACTCGCACGCGCTGAAGAGCGTCGCGATCGGTAAGGACGGCAGCATCTACGTGTCGGTCGGGTCCACCGGCAACATCTCCGAACAGGACCGGGACGCGACTCCGCAGCGCGCCACCATCCTGCGGACCCCGGCCGGTGGCGGCACCCCGACGGTGTTCGCGCGTGGCGTCCGTAACGGCACCGGGCTGGCCGTGGACCCGGACGGCGCGGTGTGGACGGCGGTCAACCACCGGGACAACATCCAGTTCCCGTACGAGCTGGACTACGACGGTGACGGCGGCAAGGACAACGGCGACGTGATGCAGGCGTACGTCAACGATCATCCGATGGAGCAGCTGGCCCGCCTGACCGAGGGCCGGGAGCTGGGCTGGCCGTACTGCAACTCGGAGCCGGACGTGAACCCGGGCGACCCGAAGTCGCCGCTGAGCTACACCAACCGGCCGTTCGTGCTGGACCTGCAGACCAACGTGGACGGCTCGAAACTCGACTGTTCGAAGCTGCCGCCGGTCGAGCAGGGGATGGGCGCGCATTCGGCCCCGCTGGGCCTGAGCTTCGTGTCGGCGCCGGGGCTGCCCGGGTCGTACGGTCCGGGCGCTCTCGTCGGTATTCACGGTTCGTGGAACCGGAAGCCGCCGCGCCCGCCGGAGGTGTCGTTCTATGCCTGGCGCAACGGCACGCTGGGCCCGCAGCAGACCCTGCTCACCGGGTTCCAGCTGGCCGACGGCTCCCGCTGGGGCCGCCCGGTGATGGCGGTTCAGGGCCCGGACGGCGCCCTCTACGTCAGCGACGACCACGCGGGCGCGGTCTACCGGGTGACCGCTCCGGCCTAGCCTATATCGGCAAACATCGATGCATACCATAAGTGAGCGACGCGTGACAGGGAGTGGACAGGGTCGATGAGCTCGATCTAGAGTGGCCGGAATTGATGCGAGCGGCGTCGGGGGCGCATCGGCAGTTTCTCGTTCGCCGCCAGTGGCGGGGGCGCTGCCAGCCTTTCGGTCGACAGGTTGGTATTGATGCGATCACTGGACTACCCGGTCGGGCGGGGTGACCCGGTCACGCCCCTCGGCGACGCCGCGCTGCTGCACGAGCTCACCCGTACCGACTCGGCCGGGCCGGTCGTCCGGACGTACATCTGCGTGCCCTTCGGTGGCGGTGACGCCGGCGTCTATCAGCCGGTCGCGGATGCGCTGCCGGCCGGCCACCGGCTGCTCTCGGTCGTGGTGCCCGATCCGGATCCGGGCATCGACGAGCTCGCCGGGCGCTGCGCCGCGGAGATCCTGGACCGGGTCGACGGCCCGCTCGTGCTGTACGGGCATTCCGGCGTCGGGTCGGCTCTCGCACTCGAGCTGGCCCGGCGCCTGACCGCGGCCGGCCGGGCGCCGGAGGCCGTCTACGTCGGCGCCGCGTTCCCGTCCGCCCGGCCGGAGAGCCGCCTGATCAGCGGCGTGTCGACATGGTTGCGGCGGCTGCGTTCCGACCAGGCGTACGCGAACCGGCTCGCCGCCCTCGGTCTCGACCTGAGCGAGCTCGCGCCGGGCGAGGCGGCCCGTGTGGTGCGCAGCCTCCGCAACGACGCGGACCGGGCCGAGGAGCACTACACCAGGCTGCTGGCGCATGCCGCCGAGCGGTTGCCGGTCCCGATCATCACGATCGTGGGCAGCGCCGACCCGGTCACCGAGTACTTCGCGGAACGGTTCCGGGAATGGCACCTGCTCACCGACACGTCGGCGCTGGTCGTCCTGGACGGGGCCGGCCACTACTTCCTCAAGTACCGGGCGAAGGACGTCGCCCGGATCCTGAGCACCGTGGACGAGGCGCTGCCGGCCGACACCACCCCGGATGTGCCGGGTGACGAATGGCGGCTGGCCGCGGTGTCGCGCAGCCGCGAGCGTGGGCACCGGGCCGGGCCGCGGCCCAGCATGCGCCGGTTCGCCACGGTCGCCGCCAGCCAGCTGGTCGCCCTGACCGGCGCACAGATCGCCGACTTCGCGGTACCCCTGTGGATCTACAGCATGACCGGTTCGCTGACCCGGTTCGGCCTGCTCACCCTGCTGGCGATCGCACCCGGGGTGCTGGTCGCGCCACTGGCCGGCGCGGTCATCGACAGGTTCGACAGACGGACCGTGATGCTCGCCGGCGACGCCGCGGCCGGGCTGGTGATCGCCGCGATGGCCGTCTGCTACGCCACCGGCGGACTTCTCGACTGGCCGATCTATCCACTGCTGGCGCTGCTGTCGGTGGCGCTCACCTTCCAGCGGCTGGCCTACCTGTCGGCGGTGCCGCAGCTGGTTCCGAAACAGTTCCTCGGCCACGCCAACGGCCTGGTCCAGACGGCCGACGGCACGGCCCGCCTGATCGCCCCGCTGGCCGGCGCCGCCCTGCTGGCCGCCCTCGGGATCGAGTGGATCCTGCTGCTCGAACTGGCCACCGTCGTCGTGTCGATCATCGTGGTGCTCGCGGTCCGGTTTCCCCGGACGATGGCCCATCAACGCCGCGAACCACTGCTGGCCGAGATCGCGGCCGGGCTGCGCTACTCGGTCGGCAACCGCAGTTTCCGGGCCATGCTCGGCCTGTTCGCGATCGTCAACGTGTTCATGTCGCCGCTGATCCTGCTGGTCCAGCCACTCGCGCTGAGCTTTCTGCCGCTGGCCACGGCCGGCTGGATCTCGTTCGCCGGCGGTCTCGGCGCGGCCACCGGCGGGCTCATGCTGACTGTGTGGGGCGGGCCGCGCCGGCGACGGATGCGGGCGGTGCTGCTGTTCATCCTGCTGTTCTCGGTGTTCGCCGTGCTCACCGGGTGGCGCGCGTCGCCGTACCCGGTCGCGGTCGGGGTCTTCGGAATTCTCTTCTCGCTGTCGGTGACCAACGGGATCTACATGACGATGATCCAGGTCAAGGTGCCACAGCGGTTCCATGGACGGGTGCTGGCGGCCAACCAGATGATCGCCTGGTCGTCGATGCCGGTGGCGTTCCTGCTGGTCGCGCCGGGCGCCACCCATGTGCTGAACCCGCTGCTCGAACCGGGCGGCCCGCTCGCGTCGACGGTCGGCGCCCTGATCGGCGTCGGGCCGGGCCGGGGGATCGGGCTCACCTACATCCTGTGCGGGCTGGCGATCGCCGCGGTCGCCGCGCGGGCGTTACGGCACCGGCTGCTGTCGCGTTTCGACGAGGAGGTGCCCGATGCGGTCTCCGGGTCCTGACCGGCGTCAGATCGTGGTCGGTTCCAGCAGCTCACCGAGCCAGGCGGCCGGCGCTCCGCGGAACTGCTCGTCGACCGGGACGACCGAGCCGGCCAGCCCACGCTGCCAGGACAGCGCCCGCGACACCCGGGTGACCCGGCAGGCCAGGGTCGCCGAGCGGCGCAGCGCCGGGAGATCGGCGAGGTCGCTCCACGGCTCCAGATAGGCGTCGCGTAGTCGTTCCAGCGCGGCCGGCCGGTCGGCCGCATCCAGCGCGTCGTGCATGACGTTCAGCGTGACCAGCAGTGTCCCGAACGGATGCCCGACACTCGCGTCGCCCCAGTCGAAGAACCGCAGGTCCGGGAAGACGTTGTTGTCGTGCAGGTCGTCGTGCTGCAGCGCGGCCGGAACACCGTCGGCGTCCAGTTCGGCACACCACCGCGCGAAGTCGCCGCTCAGCGCGGGCACCCGCGGGTCCAGGCCGGCGGCCACGTCCGGTTCGGCGAGCAGACCGGCCAGGAGGCCGGGCAGGAGCGAAACCCGCTGATCCGGTACGCCCAGAGCGCGCAACTGATCGACATGAGCGACGGTGGCCCGCTGGAGCGCGGAGTAGGCCTGAAGCATCGAGATCCACGTCGTCATCCGGCCGTCCGCGGTGATGGTCTCCCGCAGCCCGGATCCAGTCCTGAGCCTGCAGCCGCCAGCCGGGGTCGTGCCAGTCGTTGTCGCGCACGAGGCCCGACCCTACGGGCTGTCACCGCCGGCGGCACGCCGATTTCGGCCGTGCCGAACAGAGTGCTCCACGGCCGGGACGGCGCCGGTCGACCGTACCGCCGGGATCGCTCTGACCGCGAGCCCGGCGGAACGGTGACCGGTCAGCGGATCCGGCGGCGGTCGCCGAGGCCGTCGTCGATCGGCAGGTCGGCGGCCAGCGGGCGGACCAGCGTCGCCGGGACGCCGGCCCAGCGGCGCAGCATCGTCGTCGCGGCGGCCGAGTCGGCCGGGTTCAGGCGGGCGATGTTCGCGCCGTGGTTGGCGCCCGGAGCGACAAACAGCGCCGAGTCACGCCGGCTCGGCACGAACCGTTCGGCGCCCCACGGGTCGTTCTCGCCGTAGACGAACAGCATCCGTTCGGACTGCGTGCGCACCCACAGGTCGACGTCGATCATCGGCAGCGGGTTGTGCGGGCGGCGCAGCTCCTTCGGCAGCGACGCGTTCGCCGTGTACAGGTGCGGGTGGTTGCGCAGCCCGCGCAGGTGCTCGAACCTCAGGCTCGGCCAGCCCAGCTGCGACGCCGCCTGGAAGTAGTACGGCCAGTAGTACTCCAGCGCCTGATCGGTGTAGAAACTCCAGCCGGCGACCGTGTCGATCCAGGTCCAGATCTCGTCGTCGGAGGCCGTCGCGGCCGGCACCTCGGCACAGTCGGCCGCCAGGCTGTACTGCCAGAACGCCCACACCGAGTCCAGCACGGTCATCTCGAACGAGCGGTCCGCGGTGCCGATCGTCCGCTCGAACGTCCAGCCGGCCTCGGCCGCCTCGGCCTCCAGCCGCGGCACGAGACGGTCCCGGCGCAGCAGCGCCTGCCGCTGGACCTCGTCGAGCGTCTTACGGCAGTCGGCGGTGCCGACCGTGTCGAAGAACCTGTCGTACGCGCTGTCGGCCGGGTTGATCGCGTCGTTCGGCGCCACGTAGGCGACCACGCCGTCGATGTCCTTCGGGTAGAACCGCCGGTGGTAGACGCTGGTCATGCCACCTTTGCTGCCGCCGGTCTGGATCCACCGACCGTCGTAGACCGACTTGAACGCGCCGACGATCCGGTGCTCGTCGGTGGCCTCCTGCCAGATGTTCAGATCCGACCAGTCGGCGTCGGCCGGACGCGACGGGGTGAAGAACCGGTGCTCGACCGAGATCTGGTTGGCGTTCAGCAGGGCGGTCGGCTCGGTCTGGGTGGCGCGCGGGTTGGCGGCCAGGCCGTAGCCGTTGGTGAACAGCACCACCGGGCCGGCCTCCGACCGGTGCAGCAGGGTCAGGCGCTGCTCGAAGGTGCCCTGGCCGGGGTGCCGGTGGTCGGCCGGCTGGCGGTAGGTCATGACGAAGAACCGGTAGCCGGTCCCCTGGGTCTGCGAAACGATGGAAAGCCCCGGGATGGCCGTCAGCTGGTCGAGCAGAGGGTCATCGGCGGCACGGGCGGCGGTGGCCGGTGATAGGACCACGAGCAGAGAGGCCAGTACGGCCATCAGGCGAAGTCTCACGCCGGACACCATATCGACTGACGGCTATCGGCGTCCCACCCCGGGCAAGGGCCGCTCCTCGATGCCCGAGCCGTCGGCCCATCGATGGAATGTCCGGTGCCGGGCCGCGTACGACCATCCGCCGGAACCGCCGGACCGGCTGCCGAAGTCGCCGTGCGACGGTGGACTGGCGAGGCTCAGATCGGGCAGATGGGTCACGACCTCACCCTCGAGCGAGAGGATGTAGGCGCCGTCGCCGTCGGTCTGCGCGATCAGGTGACCGGATTCGGGGTCGTAGTGCAGCTCGCCCTTGACCTCGCCGTACTGGTTGCGTGCGAACACCTCGCAGTCGACCAGTGCCCGAGGTTCCAGCCAGTCAGGCGCATCCGTGGCCGAGGACAGGTCGGGGATGTCGAAGAAGGCCAGCTGACGGTAGGGCGCGTCCTCGTCCTCGGTGTCTTTGTCGTTCTCGTCGTCCGCGTCCAGGGCGAGCACGAACGTGTGATCGTCGATGAACGTGGCGGGCCGGTCCCAGTTGTATCCGAAGGCGGTCGAGACGGTGACACTGGTCTTCTCGAAATCGGTCAGGAACGCCTCGGTGGAGAAGACCCGCACCACGTCCACCGGAGACCACACCCACCCGTTGCTGAGGAAGTGCCCGGTGTCGGGGGAGACGTGTAGGAGCGAGTGGAAGTAGTCGATGTAGTTGTGGCGGTCGTACACCGTTGCGCCATCGGCGTCATGCAACCCGGAGTCCCGGATGTACACCTCACGCTCGGTCAGGTTCGCACCGGTTCCGGCGTCGAAGACGTCCAGCCGGTTCCACTCCGTCTGCGCGATCAGCAGCGTGCGTCCGGCCCGTTCGACGAACCCGATCGAATAGCTGGACACGTCCGAGTGGTAGTCGGCGCGGGTGAGTTCACGGACCGTCCGGTCGGCCGTGTTGATCAACGCCGCGTTGGTGCCGAACCGTTCGGTCACGCACACCCATGGCCCATGCACATACAGCCGGACTTCCAGGGGCTTGCCCTCCAGGCGTCCGTCACCGGTGCCACGCCCGACCTCAAGGATGTTCGGCACGTCGACGACCGGCTCGGCCTGCGTGCTGCCGGCGGCCACTCTCAGCAGCCGGCCGTCCGCGAACACGAAGTAGGAGTGCGGAGCCGTGTGGTCTGCCGCGACCGCGCGCACGTGCCGGTCCGAAAGATCTTTCACCACCGCGACATTGCACCAGACCGTCCGGCCCCGGCACCACCGAGATTCCGCGCCACCGGCTCCGGCGAGCGCGGCCGGGCGCCGCTCGGACGGGTCTCAGGCGGTGTGGCGCTCGACGAGGGTGGGCTCGAAGATCACCGAGGTCACCCGGGCGTCCGGGTCGTCCAGGCGGGACAGCAGCATGCGGGCGGCCTCGGCGGCCATGTCCTCCAGCGGATGGCGGACCGTGGTCAAGGCCGGCCGGGCCGACAGGGCGGCGCTGCTGTCGTCGAAGCCGACCACCACCACGTCGTCCGGGATGCGGCGGCCGGCGTCGTGCAGGACCAGCAGGGCGCCGAGGGCCATCAGATCGTTGGCGACGAACACCGCGTCCAGTGCCGGGTGGGCGGCCAGCAGGGCGCGCATCGAGCGCTCGCCGCTGTCCTGGGTGAAGTTGCCGGTCTCGGCCGGGATCCAGGCGTGCCCGTGCCGGGCCATCGCGCGGCGGAATCCGGAGACCCGGTCGACGCTGGCCGGGACCTCCGGCGGCCCGGAGATCATCACCGGGCGCCGGCAGCCGCGCTCGGCGAGACGGTCGGCGGCCAGTGCGGCGCCGCCCTCGTTGTCGAGGTCGACGTAGCTGATCGGCACCGGCTCGGCGGGCCGCCCGATCAGGACGGCCGGAATGTTCGACTCGGCGAGCAGGCCGGGCAGCGGGTCGTGGGCCGGCAGGGACAGCACCACCGCGCCGTCGGCCTGGCCGTTGCGCAGGTCGCCGACCAGGCGTTTGTGCCCGTCGGCCCCGACCATCTGCAACGCCAGCTGCACGCCGAGCGGCCGGAGCACGCTCATCAGCCCGCCGACGACCCGCCCGAAGTAGGGGTCGGAGAAGAACCGTGACATGAACGGGTCGTCGTCGTGGGTCTCGCTGTCCGAGACGACCAGGGCCACCGTGCCGGTGCGCCGGGTGACCAGTGATCGGGCCATCTTGTTGGGCACGTAACCGGTCTGGTCGACGGCGGTCCACACCTGCTCGTGCAACTGCGGGTCGACGTTGCGGATGCCGTTGATGACACGGGACACGGTGGCCCGGGAGACCCCGGCCACGCGAGCCACGTCCTCGAGGGTGGGCAGCCGCTGGCTCTGCATGCCGCAAGTTATAGCACGGGGAGAGCGGTTTCCGACGCCCCGGTCACAGGTCCGAAACACCGGGTTCCGGAACCGGAAATCATTGACGTTCGGGACAGGGCAGCACACGATGGGAAAACGCTCTCCAAGCGCGTTTCCCCCGTCCTCGCACAGACTTGGAGATCAACCGTGCGAAAACGCATCCTGGCGCCGATCGGCGCCACCCTGCTGACCGCCGCCCTTCTGGTGGCCGCCGGCAACCAGTCCGCGCAGGCCGCGGACACCCTGCTCTCCCAGGGCAAACCGGCCCTCGCCTCGTCGCTGGAGAACGGCGAGTCACCGGCCATCGCGGCCTTCGACGGCCGCGCCGACACCCGCTGGGGCAGCCAGTGGGCCGACCCGCAGTGGCTGCGCGTCGACCTCGGCGCCTCGGCCACGATCACCCAGGTCGTGCTCCAGTGGGAGACGGCGTACGCCAAGGCCTTCCAGATCCAGACGTCGCCGGACGGCAACGCCTGGACGTCGATCTACAGCACCACCACCGCGACCGGCGGCAATCAAACCCTCAACGTCAACGGCACCGGCCGGTACGTGCGGATGTACGGCACCCAGCGCGGCACCACCTACGGCTACTCGCTGTACGAGTTCAAGGTCTACGGAACCTCGACGGTCACGCCGCCACCGACCGACGGCCCCGGCTATGTCTACGCGAACCCGCCGGTCACCGGGGTGGTCCCGTCCACCGAGATCCCCCCGGCGATGAACCCGCCGGTCACCCACCGTGAGTTCCAGGCGAACTGCTCGGTGAGCCGCACCAACCTCAACGACGACCCGATCGTCTTCCCCGGCCTGCCCGGCGCGTCGCACTCGCACACGTTCATGGGCAACCGGACCACCAACGCCAACTCCACGCTGTCGAGTCTCCAGGCGGGCGGCACCTCGTGCATCACGCCCGGCGACAAGACCGGCTACTGGATGCCGACGCTGCTCAACGGCAGCACCGCGGTCCAGCCGGACGGCCCGCAGGTCATCTACTACAAGAGCGGCGTGATCGACTACCGCAGCGTGCGGCCGTTCCCACCGGGCCTGCGTTACGTGGTCGGCAGCCCGACCGCCACCCAGGACGAGTTCCGTAACGCCCCGGGCGCGGTCGAGGGTTTCGAGTGCGGCAACAGCTCGTTCAACTGGGACATCCCGGCGAACTGCCCGGCCGGCACCCAGCTGAACGCCCGTTACCAGGCGCCGAGCTGCTGGAACGGCATCCACCTGGACTCGCCGGACCACAAGAGCCACATGGCGTACCCGGTCAACGGCGTCTGCCCGACGTCGCACCCGGTGGCCGTCCCGATGATCGAGTTCAAGATGGCCTGGCCGGTCAGCGGGAACATGTCGCAGGTCAGGTTCTCCAGTGGCCGCGGGTACTCGTTCCACTATGACGTGTACAACGTCTGGGACCCGGCGACGCTGGCCGCCCTGGTGCGCCACTGCATCAACGGCGGGCTCCAGTGCAACCCGCGCGGGTTCGATCAGTACAAGCCGGAGCGCGGGGCGGCGCTGAACGAGAACTACGAGCTGCCCGGATAACAGTTTTTCTACAGAAGATTCAAAGCGGACTGCCGGGTCTCGGAAATGCGTACGGCGAGTGCGACCGTACGCGGTTCGGACCCGGCAGACCGTTCGCTCGCGGCCAATTTCTGGCTCTGTTCGAGATGGGCCCGCAGGTGCTCGCGCAGCACCGCGTCGAACTCCTTCCCGCGGAGCTTGGCCGCCGCCGACACCTGCGACGGCATCACCATGCCGGGCATCGGCATGCCCTTGTGCTGGTTCTCCCGGGGCAGCCCGGCCTCCTCGCCCAGCCGCCGCATCTCGCTCAGCTCGGCCTCGGTGAACTCCCTGATCTGGGACACCACGTCGAACAGGTCGGAGTCGTCATCGACCAGATCGAGCAGCGGGAGCAACTCCTCGTCCATCGCGATGTTGATCTCGAGCCAGGAGCGGTCGGTGCCGCCGAACGCGGCGGCCGACGTGCTGACGACCGGCGCGGGCGCTGCGGGCGTGGCGGCGGCGCACCCGGCGGTGCTGAGCAGGGCGCATGCGAGAAGGATACGGGGAATCGCATTCACGTGGCGCAGTCTCCGGTTCCGGAACTGATTCTGTCAACGCTTTCGTATTGACCCGCGGCAACCTGGGCGAAACAATCGCCTCGCTTGGAGAGCGCTTTCCGTCCCCGCTGAGGTATTGGTGTGATCATGTATAGACGGCTGCTCCTACTCATCGCGCTCGTCGCCGCGACCCTGGGCGTCCCGTCCGCCGCCGGAGCGGCCGAGACGCTGCTGTCGCAAGGCAAGCCGGCCACCGCGTCCTCACAGGAGGTCGCCGGCCCCGGATACAGCCCGGCACTCGCCTTCGACGGCAACACCGGCACCCGCTGGTCCAGCGCGTTCGCCGACCCGCAGTGGATCCAGGTCGACCTCGGCTCGTCCGTGGCGATCACCCGTGTCGTACTCCAGTGGGAGGGCGCGTTCGGTCGCGCGTACGACATCCAGATCTCAGCCGACGGCAACGCCTGGACCACCGTCAAGAGCGTGAGCAATGGTGCCGGAGGCACCGAGACGCACACGGTCAGCGGCACCGGCCGCTACGTGCGGATGTACGGCACCCAGCGCGGCACCGGCTACGGCTACTCGCTGTGGGAGTTTCAGGTCTTCGGCGGCGACAGCGGCCCGGTGAACGACGAGTTCACCACGATCTGGACCGACACCTTCGACGGCGCGGCCGGCACCAGCCCGAACGCGTCGAACTGGCTGCTGCGCACCGGCACCCAGTACCCGGGCGGCGCCGCCAACTGGGGCACCGGCTCGGTCGAGACCGCCAGCAACTCCACCGCCAACGTCTCGCTCGACGGCGCGGGCAGGCTCAACATCAAGGCGATCCGGGACGGCGCCGGCAATTGGACCTCGGGCCGGATCGAGACCCAGCGCGCCGACTTCAACCCGCAGCCCGGTGAGCTGCTGAAGTTCACCGCCGTGCTGAAGCAGCCGGGGGTCGCCAACGGTGCCGGTTACTGGCCGGGCTTCCGGGCCACCGGCGCCGCCTACCGTGGCAACTTCAACAACTGGCCGGGCGTCGGCGAGACCGACATCATGACCGGTGTCAACGGCCGCGACCAGCTCTCCCAGACGCTGCACTGCGGCACCGCGCCGGGCGGGGTGTGCAACGAGTACGACGGCCGGTCCTCCGGGTTCGCGTCGTGCGTCGGCTGCCAGAGCGGCTACCACGAGTACACCCAGATCATCGACCGGACCCTGACCGACGAGGAGATCCGGTTCTACCTGGACGGCCGGCAGACCTGGGTGGTCCGCGAGTCGCAGGTCGGCGTCGCGGCCTGGCAGGCAGCCGTGCACCACGGCTTCTACCTGCGCTTCGACCTCGCGATCGGCGGCTCGCTGCCGAACGCGATCGCCGGCTCGACCACGCCGACCGCCGACACCACCTCCGGCGGCACCCTCAGCGTCGACTCGGTCACCGTGGCCCGCTCGGTGAAGACCGCGGCGCCGGCGATGAACGACCCGCCGGTCCCGGCCGGGCCCAGCGTCGTCCGGGTCACCGGCTCGCAGGGCAACTGGCAGCTAACCGTCAACGGCAGCCCATGGGAGATCAAGGGCATGACCTACGGCCCGCCGCAGGGCGCCGCCGACGGGTACATGCGCGACCTGAAGAACATGGGCGTCAACACGATCCGCATCTGGGGACCGGACGCCAGCACCCCGCTGCTGCTGGACACCGCGGCCCGGCACGGCATCAAGGTGGTCGTCGGGTTGTGGCTCAACCACGGCGCCGACTACGTCAACGACACCGCCTACAAGACCGCGGTCAAGGCCGAGATCGTCGCCAAGGTCAACGAGCTCAAGGGCCGGTCCGGGGTGCTGCTCTGGGACGTCGGCAACGAGGTCATCCTGGAGATGCAGAACTACGGGCTGGCCGCCGACGTGGTCGAGGCGCGGCGGGTGGCGTACGCCCGGTTCGTCAACGAGGTCACCGAGGCCATCCACGCCGCCGACCCGAACCACCCGGTCACCTCGACCGACGCCTACACCCACGCGTGGACCTACTACAAGCCGTACTCGCCGGCTCTGGACCTGCTCGCGGTCAACTCGTACGGCGCGATCGACACGGTCAAGCGGGACTGGATCGCGGGCGGCTACACCAAGCCGTACATCCTCACCGAGGGCGGGCCGTCGGGGGAGTGGGAGGTGCCCAACGACGTCAACGGGGTGCCCAACGAGCCGTCCGACCTGGCCAAGAAGGCCGGGTACACGTACAGCTGGAACGCTATCAAGGGACACCCGGGAGTGGCGCTCGGCGCGACCGAGTTCCACTACGGCATCGAGAACGACTTCGGCGGCGTGTGGCTCAACACCACCACCGGCTTCTGGCGGCGGCTCGGCTACCACGCGATGCGGCAGGCGTACACCGGGCAGCCCGCCCCGAACACCCCGCCGGAGATCACCGCGATGACCGTCGGCTCGCAGACCGCGGTCCCGGCCGGCGGCACGTTCACCGTGTCGGCCACCGCGACCGACCCGCAGGGCGACCTGATCCGCTACAACCTGATGGCCGGCGACAAGCACATCAACGGCAACCGTGGGCTGCGGCATCTGGCTTTCAGCCAGACCGGCAACGGCACTTTCACGGTACGGGCGCCCGAGACCCTGGGCGTCTGGAAGATCTACGTGTACGCCTACGACGGCCACGGCAACGTGGGCATCGAGCAGCGGTCGTTCAAGGTCGTGCCGCCGCCCGCGCCCGGCACCGAGCTGTCCCGCGGCCGTCCGGTGACCGCGTCCAGCTACCAGCCGACCGGCACGAACGGGCCGCAGCTGCCGTCCTACGCGGTCGACGGCGACTACGGCACCCGCTGGGCCAGCGAATGGGTGGACACGGCGTGGCTGCAGGTCGACCTCGGTTCGGTGCAGTCGTTCAACCGGGTGCGGCTGGCGTGGGAGGCGGCGTACGCGAAGGCGTACACCGTGCAGGCCTCCGACGACGGCAACAACTGGCGGACGATCAACACCACCACAGCCGGTGACGGCGGCTTCGACGAGCTGACGGTCGCCGGCTCCGGACGCTACGTCCGGATCAACGGCACGACCCGGGCCACCGCGTACGGCTACTCGCTCTACGAATTCGGCATCTACCGGGCCTGAGGTTCCGGAACTTCCCCGGCCGCTTTTTGAGTGTTGGCCCACTGAGCTGGGTCTATGCCTCGGAAAGCGGCTGGGGAAGCGCTTCCCCGATGTTTCCAGTGCATTGACAGCTCCTTACGGCCAGTTCACAGTGGCGTCCAATAGAGCGCTTTCACAGCGTCGTTCCCCCTCTCCAGGAGCCCCCGCCCATGAGACGCCGTCTGTTCTCCCTAGCCGGAATCGGCGCCCTGCTCGCCACCTCGGTCATCGCCCTCGGTGGCCAGGCGAGCGCCGCCGACACCCTCCTCTCCCAAGGCAACGCCGCCACCGCCTCGTCCACCGAGTCGGCCGCCTTCCCCGCCGCCAACGCCGTCGACGGCAACCTCGGCACCCGCTGGTCCAGCGCGTTCAGCGACCCGCAGTGGCTACAGGTCGACCTCGGCGCCAGCGCCACCATCACCTCGGTCACGCTGAACTGGGAGGCCGCGTACGCCCGCAGCTTCAGCCTGCGGACCTCGGCCAACGGGTCCAGCTGGACCACCGTCTACAGCACCACCACCGGCGCCGGCGGCCAGCAGTCGATCAACGTCACCGGCACCGGTCGCTACGTGCGCCTGGAGACCACCGTGCGGGCCACCCAGTGGGGGGTCTCGCTCACCGAGTTCCAGGTCTACGGCACCGGCGGCACCACCACGCCGACCATCCCGCCCGGCGCGGTGCGGGTCGCCGAGTTCCTGGCCGACTGCCCGTTCAGCCACCGCCTGCCGGACGACCCGATCATCTTCCCCGGCCTGCCCGGCGCCTCGCACATGCACAGCTTCTTCGGCGCCACCAACACCAACGCGTTCAGCACGGTCGACACGCTGCTCAACGCCAACAGCAACTGCAACCCGTCGATCGACAAGTCCTCGTACTGGATTCCCACCCTCTACCAGGACAACCAGCCGGTCGAACCGGTCACCGGGATCTTCTACTACCTCGGTGAAGGCGTACGCGACGACCTGATCGCACAGACCCAGCCGCTGCCGCTCGGCCTGCGCATCGTGGCCGGCAACGCCAAGGCCACCGGCCCGGCCGACAACACCATCTCCCGCTGGTCGTGCCTGCACGCCGGGCACGTCGGCTCGTCACCCGACTTCGTCAACTGCCCGTCCGGCACGATGCTGGAGTCGTACCTCGACTTCCCGCACTGCTGGAACGGCCGCGACCTGGACTCCGCCGACCACAAGAGCCACATGGCGTACCCGGTCGGCAACGCATGCCCGGCCAGCCACCCGGTCGTGGTGCCCAAACTGCGGCAGGTCATGCGCTACCCGGTCTCCGGTGACCCGGCCCGGCTGCGGCTCGCCTCCGGCGGCGGATACACGATGCACGGCGACTTCTTCAACGCGTGGCCGGTCGAGGAGATGGCCCGCCGGGTGAACGACTGCATCCGACCCATCATCAAGTGCGGAACCAACGGACGGCCCTGATACAACATCAGGTCATGAGCTCGAAATCTGGACGCGGCGGTCACCATCCCACGATGGATCAGGTGGCCGCCGCGGCCGGCGTCTCCCGGGCCACCGTCTCCCGGGTGATCAACAACGCGGCGTCGGTGGCGCCGGGCATCCGCGACGCGGTCCAGCGGGCGATCACGCAGACCGGGTACGTGCCGAACGTCGCCGCCCGCAGCCTGGTCACCCGCCGGTCGAACTCGGTGGCCCTGGTGATCAGCGAACCCGACCGGCCCGACGACCACTCGTTCCTCAACCGGATCTTCACCGACCCGTACTTCGGCCGGGTCACCGCGGGCGCGACCGGGGCGCTGCGGCCGCACGACGTACATCTCGTGGTCGTCCCGACCGACTCCGCCGACCATCACCAGGTCGTCCGCTATCTGCGCCAGGGCCACGTCGACGGGGTGCTGCTGATCAGCAGCAGTGAGGACGACCCGCTGCCCGCCCAGGTCCACTCGCTCGGCATCCCGGCGGTGCTGGCGTCCCGGCCGTCGGGCCCGCTGCCGGTCAGCTACGTCGACGTCGACCAGCGGTTCGGCGCCCGCCTCGCGGCCGCCCACCTGCTCGGCCGCGGCTGCCGGCGTCTCGCCACGATCAGCGGGCCGCTGGACATCCCGGCCGGCGCCGACCGGCTCGACGCCTTCCGCGAGGCCGCCTTCTCTCCTCCAGCCGGCCCTTCTTCGGCCGGCGCCTCTTCTGCCTCGGCCGGCCCCGCTTCTGCCTCGGCCGGCCCCGCTTCTCCCTCGGCCGGCCCCGCTTCTTCTACTGGCGCCGCTTCTCCTTCGGCCGGCCCGTTTTATCCTTCGGCAGGTGCCCCTTCTCCTTCGGCCGACGCCCTCTTCACTTCGGCCGGAGCCGCTTCTCCCTCCGCCGGCCCCTCATCTACTTCTGGCGCTGCTTCTCCTTCGGGCGGCCCGTTTTCTCCTTCGGCCGACGTCCTCCTTACTTCGGCAGGAGCCTCTTCTTCCTCGGCTGGCGCCCTTTTCGCTTCGGCTGGAGCCGGTTCGTCCTGGGCCGGCGGCTCGATCCCGGTTGAGATCGGTGACTTCACCCGGGTCGGCGGGGAGGCAGCCGCGCACCGGCTCCTCGACCAGTACCCGGACCTTGACGGCCTGTTCGTGGCCAGCGACCTGATGGCCGAGGGGGCGTTGCGGGCGCTCCAGGACCGGGGCCGCCGAGTGCCCGACGACGTGGCGGTCGTCGGGTTCGACGACAGCAGCGCCGCCCTCGAATGCCGCCCGCTGCTGACCACCGTCCGGCAGCCGGTCGAGGAGATGGCCGCCGAGATGGCCCAGCTCCTGATCGCGCACATCGACAACCCGGGCCGCTCACCACGCTCGGTGATCTTCCAGCCGACGTTGGTGATCCGAGAGTCCGCCTGACCGCCAGTTGGAAACCCGCGGCTCAAATCAGGCCACAAGTCACCACGCTGCCGAGCCTCGTGGCCGATGTGGATGTCTGTGGTCTGGTTCGAGCCTGGGGTCGGCACGTTGTCGAGCGTCGTGGTCGGTGTGGATGTCTGTGGTCTGGTTCGAGCCTGGGGTCGGCACGTTGTCGAGCGTCGTGGTCGGTGTGGATGTCTGCGGTCTGATTCGAACCCGGGATTACCACGCCGATCATTGCTGTCAGCGTGGCTGACGGAACGCGGAAAGCCCTGACCGCGCACCATTGGCCGGGACGACGACGAACGCACACGTTCGCCGACCGTGTGCGTTCATCCTCGCCACCGCGTAGGTCCGGTCGCACGATGAGCGTTGCGTGGACGCGCATCATCGCTATCGCAACGACCAAAGCCCACGATCGCGCAAATGTGTGCTCCCGTCGTCGTTCGAGCAAGCACCGCGTTCCCGTCGGACCGGACCAGGCAGGCCAGCCCAGGTGGCCTGGAGCAATCGGTCCAATCCAGGTGGCCTGGACCAGGTTCCAGCCCAGGTGGACCGAGGATCACCAGATCTGGCCGCTGTGGCGGGTGGCCGTCCGGTGTGCGGCCGGTTACCGGGTGGCGACCGGCGCCTGACATCGGGGCGTGACACGAATTCGTGAGAAAGAGCAGCTCAGCGGTCCTCATAGGATTCCCGGCAGCGGTCACCGACGCCGCTTTTCAGAGAACCGATCATGGGGAGATTCATGTTCTCGTTCAACCGCCGGGCGCTGGCCGCCGCAGTTCTGGCCGCCGCCGGCACCGTCAGCCTTCTGGCCACGCCCGCGCAGGCGGCCACCTTCGCCACCGCCAACGTGTGGGGCAGCGCAGTGCGGTTCGCCGCGGCGCCGGGCCAGGCCAACTTCGTGGTCATCACCGTCTCCGGGCGGTATGTGACCATCGACGACCGTAATGCCGTCCACCCCGGACCGGGCTGTGGCCAGGCCACCGGTGACCCGACCCGGGTCGTCTGCGTCACCCCTGGTAAGCCGGGCGCGGTCAGTGTCACGCTCGGTGACCTGAACGACCAGATCGACAACCGGACCGCGATCCCGTTGATCGCCGTCGGCGGCGCCGGGACCGACACGCTGGCCGGGGGCGCCGGCCGGGACCAGCTCTACGGTGGAGCCGGCCGGGACTACCTCATCGGCCGGGAAGGCAACGACATCCTCGACGGCGGCGAGGGCAACGACTGGTTCGAAGGCCGCGCCGGCCACGACTGGATCGAGGGCGGCTCCGGCAACGACGAGGTGCACGCCGGCGTTGGCAACGACACCGTGTTCGGCGGTGACGGCGACGACCTGCTCCACGGCTACACCGGCGACGACTACATCTACGGCGGCAACGGCGTCGACATCCTCCAGGGTTGGCAGGGCCGCGACCGGCTGAACGGACAAACAGGCAACGACGTGATCTACGGCGGTGTCGCCGACAACGACGTCCCGGACGCCGGCGATGTCATCACCGGCGGCGCGGGCCACGACCGGATCGCCGGCCAGGCCGGCAACGACGCGATCAGCGGCGGCACCGGCGACGACCGGATCGTCGGCGGCCCGGGCCAGGACCGGATCGACGGCGGCTCCGGCCGGAACCAGATCACCCAGTAGCCCCAACCCCGCGCCTGCGACGCTCACCGTGCCGTCTTTCGGCGCAGTTCGCACCGCAGGCGCGCCATGCGGGGTTCCAAAGGCACCGCAGCCCGGGCGGTCGGCCGTCGTTGGTGGTGGTTTTGGGGTGGGGATAGCAGGTGTGGGCGACGGCTGGGGTTTGTGGTGTGGCGGCCGGCCGTCGCTGGCGGCGGGAATGGGGTGCGGATTCCGGGTGTGGGCGACGGCTGGTGGTTGGGGGTGGCTGTGCGAGGGTGGGGGTGTGAGCTTTGATGTTGCTGCCCTGCGGGCACAGTTTCCGGCGCTTGACAGTGGGCTTGCGTTCTTTGACGGGCCCGGTGGGACACAGACGCCGCGGGCGGTGGCCGAGGCGATCGCCGCCACCCTGACCGGGCCGCTGTCCAACCGCGGGGTGGTCAGCTCCTCCGAGCTCAACGCGGAGCGGGCGGTCGGTGAGTTCCGTAGTGCCTATGCCGACCTGCTCGGGGTCGACGCCCGGGGGATCGTGCACGGGCGCAGCGCCACCCAGCTCACCTATGACTTCTCGCGGCATCTGGCCAAACAGTGGCGGGCAGGGGACGAGATCGTGGTCAGCCGGCTCGACCACGACAGCAATGTGCGGCCGTGGGTGCAGGCTGCCGAGCGGGCCGGGGTCACGGTGCGGGGGGCGGACTTCGACACCGGCAGCGGGGAGTTCGATCTCGGGTCGCTGGAGCGGGCGCTGTCCGAGCGGACCCGGCTCGTCGCGGTCACCGCCGCGTCCAACGTGCTCGGGACGGTGCCTCCGCTGCGGCGGATCGCTGACCTCGTGCACGAGGTGGGGGCGCTGCTCTACGTGGACGGGGTGCACTACGCCGCCCACCGGCTCGTGGACGTGGCGGCGCTCGGGGCGGACCTGTTCGTGTGTTCGCCCTACAAGTTCCTCGGGCCGCACTGCGGGGTGCTTGCCGCGGCGCCCGAGTTGCTGGAGACGATCCGGCCGGACAAGCTCGTGCCGTCGACCGATGTGGTTCCGGAGCGGTTCGAATTCGGGACTCTGCCCTACGAGATGCTGGCCGGGGCCACCGCGGCCGTCGACTTCCTGGCCGCGATCGATCCGGGGGACGGGGTGACCCGGCGGGAGCGGCTGGCGTCCTCGCTGGCCTCGGTGCACGAGCACGAGACTGCGCTGCGGCAGCGCCTGGAAGCGGGCCTACGAGGGCTGGGCGACGTTGTCACGCTGTATTCGGGAGCGGTGGACCGTACTCCCACGTTGTTGATGAATTTTGCGGGCCGGGACGCCCGGGCGGGCCAGGCCCATCTCGCATCGCTGGACGTCCTGGCTCCGGCCGGGTCTTTCTATGCGTATGAGCCGTTCGTGGCGCTGAAGCTGGACGCGGCGTTGCGGGTCGGTCTGGCGCCCTACAACACGGTCGAGGAGATCGACCGGCTGATCGACGGATTAATCAGTTGGACAGACTCGCCGGTGCGGGGATAGCGTGCCGTCGACCGTGGCACTGCATGAAGGGGGTGAGCATCGTGGACGTTGTAACGATGGGTGCTCCCCATACCGTCACGGTCGGCGAATGACGTAGGTGTCGCCGGGAGCACATCCGGTGAAAGGCGATACCTATGCAATCTGCGGAAATCACTCGTATCTCGGAGCGGCACTGGCATGCCCTCGACGACGATCAGGTCGTCGGGCGCGGCGAGGTGTGGCTCAGGCCGGACGGCCGCAGCTTCCTGAGCATCGACGCGTGGCACGGCGCGGTCTTCGACCGGCTGGCCGGGGCGATGCTGCCCACGCTGCCGAAACCGCTGTACACCGTGGTCGACGAGGACGACCTGGATCTGCTGGCGCAGTGGGAGCAGTTCGGGTTCGGGCCGCGCCGCCGCGAATGGGAACTGGTCGTGCCGGCCGGCGTCTTCCCCTCGTCCGGCGTCACGATCCGGCCGGTCGGTTCGGCCGAGGATGCGCCGCTGCGTGACCTGGACCGGGTGGTTCGTTCGGAGATCGAGGCGACGATCGGCTGGCACAACATGCCCGCCGAGATCTTCGACATGCACGACCCTTCGCGGTACGCCGTAGCCGTCGCCGACAGCAGCTACGTCGGCATGGTCCGGGTGGTGCCGTTGCCGCGCCGGCCGCGGATCGGGCTGATCGCGGTACGGGCCGACCACCGTCGCCGCGGCATCGGGCGGGCGCTGCTGGCCGAGGTGCTCGGGGCCGCCCACCGGGCCGGGCAGGCGTCGGTGTCGGCCGAGGTCAACCAGTCGAACACGGCGGCACTCGCACTGTTCGACGGATTCGGCGCCCGGCGTGAGAGCAGCAATCTCGAGTTGGTGCTGCGCTGATGTCATCCGAGATCTCGCTCGAGGGAAGGGTCCTCGAATGCCTGCGCAACGCCACGTTCCGGGTCGAGCTGAAGAACGGTCACCAGGTGCTGGCGCACATCAGTGGCAAGATGCGCAAGAACCGGATCCGGGTGCTGCCGTTCGACCGGGTGCTGGTCGAGCTCAGCCCTTATGACCTGAGCCGCGGCCGGATCTCGTTCCGCTACCGCAACTGACGCCCGACTGTGAGGGCCCGCGGGCGTCCCCCGCCCGCGGGCCCTTCTCGAGGGGGTCGTCAGTTCACGAACACCAGGGCGCCGGCCGAGGTCGACACCGGCGTGTACTTCGCGGTGAAGTAGGCGTTCGCGATGCAGGCGGCCGGGCCGCTGCTCTTGTTGAACTGCTGGTCGGTGAACGCGATCGAGTTGTCGGTGTTGCTGGAGACACCGCTGATGGCGTTGCCGTTGGCGACGAAACTACAGGTCACCGTGCCGAGCAGGGTACGCAGCACGAGGGTCGCCGAGATCGGCGCGGTGTCGGTGCCGGAGACCGTCACCGTGCCGTCGCTGGCGGTCGTGGTGGCGTACGGCTGGTTGTTGATCGACACGCTGTTGACGCCGAGCACACCGATGATGCCGG
Organism: Actinoplanes sp. NPDC026670; assembly: GCF_040638175.1. NCBI lineage: Bacteria > Bacillati > Actinomycetota > Actinomycetes > Micromonosporales > Micromonosporaceae > Actinoplanes > Actinoplanes sp. NPDC026670. The sequence continues at coordinate 29,498 of NZ_JBEZXU010000044.1, read as the reverse complement.
TCACCGTGCAGCCGGACAGGCCCAGAGTGGACCCGAGCACTGCCGCTCCGGGGGCGGCCGGGTTGTCGTTGACGACGGCGCTGAAGCTCGACGCCGTGCACTTCATGCCGTTGGCGCCGGCCGGGGCGGAGGCGAAGACCGCCTGCGTTCCGGTGGCGATGCCGGCCGAGATGGTGTCACCGACGGCGACGGCCGGGCCGGCCAGGCTCTCGCTGGTCAGCACGGTGGCGTCGTCGGCCAGGGCCGGGGCGCCGACCATCAGGACGGCGGTGGCGCCGGCGAGAGCGGCGGCGATGATGCGGGACTTGTGCATGGGGGTGCACCTTTCCTAGGAGGCGGCAAGCGCCTGGTTGAGATCTTCGAGGCTGGGGGAGACGGCGAAGGCGGTGTCGTTGCCGCTGAACGTGACGGCGTTGCGGCCGGCCGCGGAGGGCAGGCCGAACGCCAGGTTGATGATCCAGTCGAGGCTGCCCGGGATCAGGCCACAACCTGTTGCCTTCGGTACGGCGTACGAGTTGTCGACGAGGGTGGCGCCGGTGAATCCGACTCCGAGGGTCTGGTAGCCGTTCGGGTCGGCGACGATGTTCAGGGTTCCGGGGTCGCCGGTGACCGGCCCGTTCGGCGCGGGCGGGCTGGTGGTGCCGGTGGTCGGCTGGAACCGGATCGGGTTGGTGTCCGAGCCGATGTAGCAGCGGTTGCCGAAGAGCGCGTTCTTGAGCTTGAGCTTGATCGGCAGCACGAAGACCGGGGTGTTCGCGCCGGTGGCCAGCGGGATGAACTCGGTGATCGGCCCGGCCAGCTCGACCTGCGCGAACACGCTGGTCACGCCGGGCAGGAAGTTGATCAGACCGGGGATGACGACTTCGAGCGGCTGGGCCACCAGCGTCTTTCCGCCCGCAGCGAGGACCGTCGAGTAGACGTTGGCGACGCTGCCGTCCGGGAATTCCCGGACCGGGGCGGACGCCGGCCAGTAGACCCCGAACTGGACGGTGATCGGGCTGTCGAACTCGACGACGTTGGAGCCGATGGCGATGCTGCCGCCGTTGGTGACCGACCGGACGCACCCCACCTGCAGGTTCGCCGGGTCCATCATGACGGCCGAGGTGAGTGGGCATTCGTCGAGACCGGCGTATGCCCCGCCTGGTGCTGCGGCGGAGGCCGGACCGGCGGTGCCGATGAGAAGAAGAGCAGTGAGTGCGGAAACGAGTCGTGAGGCGCGCATGGGCGCCACCCTTCCTTCTGGTGAGGACGAGGTGGCCCGGCCGTTTCCGCAGCGTTCCGGGGGATTGAAGTACGGGTGATACTGGGGGAACCATCGAGGTCGGTGTCTCCCCGGTATGAGAAACCTCCGCGGTATGTCATGTCAAGACATTGAGGAACAGCGATGACGAATCCGGTAATCAGCCCGCTTCCGGGCGCACGCGCGGGCCGTGACCCGTCCCGGGCGATCAAACGTGGCCCGCGGTCGATGACACCCGAGGCGGTGGCCGCCACGCAGCGCGAACGCCTCTACGACGCGCTGGTGCACACGGTCGCCGAGAAGGGCTACGCCAACGCCCGGGTCAGCGACATCTGCACCGCGGCCGGGGTGACCCGCCCGGCGTTCTACGCGCTGTTCGCCGGCAAGGAGGACGCGTTCCTGGACACCTACCGGCACGGCACCGGCGTGGTGCTGCGGCTGATGGACGAGGCGTACGCGGCCGAGCCCGACTGGCGCAGCGGAGTGCGGGCCGCGCTCAAGGTGCTGCTGGACGTGCTGGCCAGCGTGCCGGCGTTCGCCGCGATGGCGATCGTCGAGATCGACGCGGCCGGGACCCTGGCCCGGGAGAAGCGCACCGAGCTGCTCGGCCGGTTCACCAGGTTCTTCGCCGACGCCCCGCCGGTTCCGGAGGGCCTGGTCGACACCGTGGTCGGCGGGGTCTACGCCACCATCTACGGCTACGTCTCGACCGGCCGGGTGGACCGGCTGCCGGATCTGCTGCCGATGCTCAGCTACTTCATGATCGCCCCGTTCGTGGGGCGCGACGCCGCCTCCGCCGAGCTGGAGTTACCGGCTGTGGGGGAGCGGGTGGTGGCGCCCTGCGCCGCGTCAGATACCGACGAGGTTTTTCACTGACGGGAAAGCGGGTTCCTGGGCTTGACGGGCCGTGTTACTGGGGCGTAACTTCGCCGAAATCCATCGAGGTTTCCCAATAGGGATCCCGCCGGGCGGCATCCGCAGTGTCCGCACCGGTGGCGATCGTCTGTGCCCGCATAAGGAGCGCGCATGTCCTCCACCCCGTTCGGCCGTACCCGCTGGCGCCGTTTCGCCACGGTGATGGCCGGTGGCCTGATCGCCACCACAGGTCTGGTCCTGCTCACCGGCCAGGGTGTCCTGGCGGTGTCCTTCTCGATCTCCGGCATGCCGTTCACCGTCACCTCGCCCAAACTCCACGGGTACGGCTTCGCGCAGTACGCCGAGATCGACAACATGGCGCCGGGCAGCCCGAACGGGGAGGCGAACGGCGAGCAGGTGCTGGTGATCGTCTCCGCCATCCGGGACGCCGAACTGGACGGCCTGTGCCAGAGCATCGACCTCGGCGGCACCCATCTCAGGCTCACCGCAGGCAGCGCGACCAACAAAGTCAAGGCTGACACCCTCGTCGTCGACTCCGACATGATCAGTGCCAATGCCGACTTCAAGAAGATCGACATCGCCAAGGACGCCAGCACCCTGACCCAGGTGCCCGGCCGGACCGGCGGCATCGGCGTCTTCGGCCAGGAAGCCGAAGAGGTCACCCTGACCAACCTGCGCCAGAACAACTGGGCCACCACGGCCGTCCGGTTCTACCTGCCCAACCTGAGCATGTCCTTCTCCTCGAACGGCTGCTGAGGATGGCCGAACCCGGCCTCAAGGTGCGCAAGCCCCGCTGGCGGCACGGACGGCCCTTCTGGGGAGGGCTGTTCGTGCTGCTCGGCGGCGCCGAGATCATGGCGACCGTGTGGGCGCCGCTGGGTGTGGTGCTGCACGTCGGCATGCAGAACTTCATCGGGTACCTGATCCCGATCGTGATCATCCTGTGTGGCCTGCTCCTCTGGTTCAACCCGGCGCAGCGGCTGTTCTACTCGCTGATCGCCATGATCTGTGCCCTCGCCTCCTTCATCACCTCCAACATGGGCGGCTTCATCATCGGCCTGCTCCTCGCCCTCACCGGCGGAGCGCTGGCGTTCGCGTGGACCGATGAGGAGCGCGCCACCGAGAAGCCGGCGACCGAAGAGCCGGTCGCTGCAAAACAGGCCGGAATCGACGAATTGTTGACGGAGGAATAGTGGAGCAGGCGAGATCTCCCCAGGTCAGCCGCCGCCAGGCGATCGGCGTGGCGGGTGGGGTGGTGGCCGGCGCGGCGATCGCCCAAGCAGGCGGGCTGCCCGCGTTCGGGGCGGCCGCGGCGGCCGACGCCGACGTCATCGTGGTCGGGCACGGCCTGGCCGGACTGGTCGCCACGTCCGAGCTGGTCGCCGCCGGGCGTAAGGTGCTGCTGCTCGACCAGGAGAACGAGGCGAACCTCGGCGGGCAGGCGTACTGGTCGTTCGGTGGGCTGTTCTTCGTCAACTCCGACGAGCAGCGGCTGATGGGCGTCAAGGACACCTACGACCTGGCGTGGCAGGACTGGCTGGGCACCGCAGGATTCGACCGCGGCATCGACGACCCGGCCGGTCAGGACTACTGGGCGTACAAGTGGGCGCAGGCCTACGTGCAGTTCGCCGCCGGGGAGAAACGGTCCTGGCTGGCCGGGCTCGGCATGCAGTGGTTCCCGATGGTGGGCTGGGCCGAGCGCGGTGGCGGCGTCGCCGACGGGCACGGCAACTCGGTTCCGCGTTTCCACGTCACGTGGGGGACCGGGCCGGCCGTCGTCGAGCCGTTCGAGAAGAAGGTGCGGGCCGGGGTCGCCGCCGGGAAGGTGGTGTTCAAGTTCCGGCACCGGGTCGACGAGCTCGTCGTCACCAACGGGGCGGTCACCGGCGTACGCGGCAAGATCCTCGAGGCAAGCACCGCTGCTCGTGGGAAGTCGTCGTCGCGTACCACAGTCGGCGACTTCGAACTGAAAGCGCCTGTGGTGATCGTGGCGTCCGGCGGGATCGGCGCCAACCACGACCTGATCCGGCAGAACTGGCCGGCCCGGCTCGGTAAGGCGCCCAGCACCATGGTCACCGGGGTGCCCGCGCACGTCGACGGCCGGATGCTGGGGATCACCGCCAACGCCGGCGGGCGGATCGTCAACCCGGACCGGATGTGGCACTACACCGAAGGCCTGCGCAACTGGGACCCGATCTGGCCCGGTCACGGCATCCGGATCCTGCCCGGCCCGTCGTCGATGTGGTTCGACGCCACCGGCAAGCGTTTCCAGGCGCCGGACTGGCCCGGCTACGACACCCTGCACACGCTCGGGTCGATCACCGCGAGCGGCTACGACTACTCGTGGTTCGTCACCACGCAGAAGATCGTCGACAAGGAGTTCGCGCTCTCCGGCTCCGAACAGAACCCGGACCTCACCGGCAAGAACATCTGGCTGCTGCTGAGCCGCGTCTGGCAGACCCCGGAGCCGATCCAGAAGTTCCAGCAGTACGGCGCCGACTTCGTGAAGGCGGCCACTCTCCCCGAGCTGGTCACCGGCATGAACCGGCTCACCGGGTCGAATCTGATCAGCCTGGACGGCCTGAAACGGCAGATCGAGGCCCGGGACCGGGAGATCGACAACTCGTACAGCAAGGACGCCCAGGTCCAGGGCATCCGCAATGCGCTGTCGTACCCCGGTGACGTCCTCGGCCGGACCGCCTCGGCACACAAGATCCTCGGCTCGGAGTCGGAAGGGCTGGTCGCGGTCCGCCTCAACGTCCTGACCCGGAAGACGCTCGGCGGCCTCCAGACCAACCTGCAGGGCCAGGTCCTGGGCGCCTCCGGCAGCCCGATCCCCGGCCTCTACGCGGCGGGCGAGGCGGCGGGCTTCGGCGGAGGCGGTGTGCACGGTTACCGATCCTTGGAGGGTACGTTCCTCGGCGGCTGCCTCTTCTCGGGCCGAGCCGCCGGTCGTGCCGCGGCGGCAGCCACCGCGAGCTAGCCGGACCGGTGCCGCCGTGACCCGCATGTCCGCGGGGGCCCGGGGCCCCCCGGGGGGGGCCCCCCAGCCGGTGTCCGGGCATGGCGGGGCAGCGGCACCGGGGCCGGAGGGTGCCGGCGATCGGTGCCGCTGCCTGTGCGCTCAGCCCCGGCGGGGACCAGGGCTGGAATTGCTCCTCCGTGGGGCGGAGGTTTCGGGGACCGAGGCGGGGCTACCTCGTTCCCCAGTGGAGAGGCACTGCGTGGACGGAGCCGTGCCACGCGGGGGATTTATGCCTCCGTTCTGCGATGGGGGACGACGTGGGAATTGGGAGCGCTCCCACTTAATCGCACTGTAACAAAAATGAACCGATGAGGGGAGATGTCAGGTAGTGGCGGCGCAGGTGATCGTGGGCGTCGACGCGGTACCCGAGCCGAGGAATCCGAAGCTCGTGCTGGCGCCGGCCGCCACGCTGCCGTTGTACGACACATTCGTCGCCACGACCGTGTTGCCGTTGGTGGTCAGCGTCGCGTTCCAGGCCTGCGCGATCGGGGGCGTGCCCGGGTAGGTGAGGGTCACCGTCCAGCTCTTGATTGCGGCGCTGCCCGCGGTCACCTTGATCTCACCCTGGAAGCCACCGGACCACTGCGAGGTCACCGCGTGGGTGGCGGCGCAGGAGCCGTTGACCGGCGGGTTCGAGGTGCTGGGCGAGACCGACGTGGACGGTGAGTTCGAGGGGGAGGGCGGGTTGGAGGGGGAGGGGGACGACGGGTTCGACGGCGACGGTGTGGTGGTGCCGCCGAAGTTCACGTCGCTGCAGAAGTAGTACGACTGGTCGAGGTGGCTGGCCTGCCAGATCGTGTAGATCATGGCGCGGCCGGACCGCCCGGACACGCTCGCCGGGATGTCGATCTGCACACCGTTGGACAGCTGCTGGGTCCACTGTGCGGCGGGAGTGTTCGGAACCGTCTTGATGAGTTCCAGATCCGACCACTTCAGCGCGGTGGTGACCGGGTTGTAGCCGGCCTTCGTCACGTAGACCCGGATGTAGTCGGCGCCGTGCCGGGCCCCGTCGAACAGCGAGACGGTGAACGAGTTGCCGAGCGAAGTGGCCTTCCAGTCGCCGACCACGTCCATGGCGTTGTAACGCCCGCTCTCGGTGTGCCCGGCGCTGCACAGCTGACCGTCCGGGATGACGGTCTCGTGCTGGCCGGCCACGCCCTCCCGGAACAGGCCGTTCCAGTTCCACATGGCGTTCGGGTTGGCCTGCCAGGCCTGCCAGCACATCGGGTCCTCGGTCGCCATGACCGGGTCCTGGAACCGCGATCCCCAGCGTTCCCAGCAGCCGTAGTTGCGGGAGGCCGGACTGACGACGTTGCCGTGGGCGGCCGCCGGGCCGCTGTGCACGGCGAGCAGAGCCATCGACGCGGCCAGGGCCGCGACCACAGCAGAGATCAACAATTTGATGCGTACGGGTTTGAGCATCTGAACTCAGCACTCCTGAGCTCGGGGCCGTCGACATGAACGGCCCGCCTGCGGTGGATGTGCGCGGAAGCTGCCCAGGCTTGCGCGCGCCGCGTGGCTCCGGCGGCAGTGCTGGCCACAGCCTGCTTGATCGATCGAGTTAAGTCAATGTGAAATTCGGGTGCTCCCGGCGGTGGCCGTGCCTACGGTGAGGGGATGTCCGTTGAAGCCGCGCACGCCGCCGGCCTGCTGATGCTGCTGTCCCACCCGGTTCGCTGCCGGGCCTTCGCCGAGCTGGCGCGCCACGGCAAGGACGGCGTGACCATCTTCGAGATGTCGATCCACCTGGATGTTCCCCAGACCGAGGCCGCTGAACTGCTCGGCCGCCTGGTGGGTGCGGGGGTGGCGACCGGCACCGGCAACGGTTATTACCGGGTTCGTGACGGGGTGCTGCGTGAGGCCGCCCAGGCCCTCGACCGGGTCCAGCCGGTCGGCCCGCTGCTGTCCGAGTACCCGCAGCTCAAGTCGTTCTTCGCGCACGGCCGCCTGAAGAGCCTGCCGCCCACGCTGAGCGAGCGGGCCCAGCAGATGGCCGAACTGTTCGCCCGCTTCATCGCGGTCGACGGCGTCCTGACCGAGTCCGAGGTGAACGACCGGATCGCCCGCGCCGCCGACGACGTGGCAGCCGTGCGCCGGATGCTCGTGGAGTCCGGCTGGCTGGAGAGAGACCGTGCCGGCACGTCCTACGGTTCCGCCCGCCCCCTGCCCACCACAGCCCTGTCCCTGACCTGACCCCAGACCACCAGCCGTCGCCTACGGCGGTTATCCCGCACGCTTTCCCGCGGTGAGCGACGGCCGGGACCGGGAGCCGTCGCCTACGGCGGTTATGCGGTGCGCTTTCCGGCGGTGGGCGACGGCTGGGACCGGGAGCCGTCGCCTACGGCGGTTATGCGGTGCGCTTTCCGGCGGTGGGCGACGGCTGGGACCGGGAGCCGTCGCCTACGGCGGGTATGCGGCGCGCTTTCCCGCGGTGAGCGACGGCTGGCGGTCTGGGCCGTTGCTGGGCACGGCATCCGGGCAGGCGAGAGGTGCGAGCGACGGCCGGGCCCGCGAGCCGTCGCTCACCGCGGGAAAGCGGCGCGGAATACCGCGTTCAGCGACGGCTCGCGGTCTGGGGTGGCCACGGCTCCGGGGGCGGCGTGGATGCTTCGGGGCGGGTGGCCGTACCCGATGAGGGAAGCGGGACCGGATTGTCAGTCGTGGGTGACGTTGAGCGGGGCCGCACTGCGGGGGACGATGGCGAGCGACGCGGCGGCGAGGATCGCCGCGAGGACGCCGAGGACGCCGAGCGCCGGCCGGAGGCCGCCGAAGGCGCCGGACAGCCCCGTGATCAGGACCGGTGACAGGAATTCGCCGATGAACAGGGTGCCGGTCCAGAGCCCGGTGCCCCGGCCGCGTTCGGCGAACGACAGCCCGTTGGTGGCCCAGGTGAGCAGGACCGGAAGCAGCAGGCCGGTGCCGGCGCCGGTGAGGACCGCGCCCACCGTGATCACCGGGACGGCGCCGTTGGACCAGATGACCAGGAACCCGGCGGCGGCGAGCCCGAACGCGACCGGCAGCAGCTCACGCGGGGTACGGCCGGACAGTTTCGCGAACGAGCCGGCGGCGAGAGCGGTGGCGAGGGACATCAGGGCGCTGAGCGCGCCGATGGTGGCGGTGGCGGTGACGCCGGCTTCGTCGAGGACGAACGACAGTTCCACGATGAGGGCGTAGAAGACGATGCCGCCGGCCAGCGTGACCAGGCACGGCACACCCAGGCGGCGCCACGGGACCGGCGGGAGCGCGGTCTTCTCGACGGTGGAGGCGGGCTGCCAGATCAACAGCGCCATGGGTACGGCCAGCACGATCGCCACCAGGTAGAGCCAGAACGGGGTGCGCCATCCGGACGAGCCCAGCGCCCCGCCGATGCCGAGGAACACGGTCGCCGAGACGGAGGCGAGCAGGGTCTGGAGGCCGAGGTACCGGCTGCGGCGCGGCCCGGACCAGTAGTCGGCGATCAGGGTCGTGCAGCAGGTCATGATCGCGGCTTCGCAGAGTCCGACGAGGACCCGGCTGCCGATGATCGCCCCGAGGGTGTCGAGGTAGAGCGGAGCGGTCCCGAAGATCGTGTAGCCGGCCAGGGCGATGATCAGCACCCGTTTGCGGTCGATGCGGTCGGCGATGAAGCCGGCGAACGGCGCGGTCAGGCCGATGATCAGCGCCGGGACGGTGAGCACGATCGGCACCAGCACGTCGGCGCCGGCCACGTCGGCGAAGTGGTCGGTCATCTGCGGCAGCACGGGCGCGATGAGGACGGCGCCGAGGACGGACAGGCAGCTGCCGGCGAGCAGCAGGACGAGCTGCGGCAGACCGGCTCGCCTTTCCAGAACAGCGGGCATGGACGGCCCTTCATAATCAGTGGTCCAGGTCACACGGTGGGCTCTGACTATGTGCGGACGCCAACCATCAGCGGAAGACGGATCCGCTGATGAGGGCTATAACTCAAGCTGATGGGCGCAGCTCGGCGGCCGCGGAGAGCAGCACGTCACGCAGCCACATGTGGGCCGGGTCGTTGCGGAACATCGGGTTCCACCAGAACGCCTCGGCCACCGGGACGACGTCGAACGGGCAGTCCAGGATCCGGATCCCGGCGACCGGGGCGACCAGCCGGGCCAGCCGTTCCTGCAACAGGGCGACCCGGCGGGTGCCGGCGACCAGGAACGGCATCTGCGCGAACCCGTCGACGACGACCTCGACCCGGGCCTCGATGCCGAGCATCCGCAGCTGCCGGGACGCCGGGGCGAACGCGGTCGGCCGGTCGAAGATCACCACCCAGGGCAGTTCGGCGAGCTGGTCCATGGTGAGCTCGTCGCCGACGTCGGGATGGTCGGCGGAGACCACGCACACCCAGCGGTCGGCGTACAGGTCCAGATAGGGCAGCCCGGTGACGAAACCGTGCGGGATGATCAGCCCGTCGGCGCTGCGCAGGGTGTCGGCGGCGTGGTCGACCGCGTACGGCGTGGTCTGCTGCAACCGCAGCCGGGCGCCCGGCGCCTGGGCCGCGAACCGCCGCGCGATCAGTGGCGCGAGGATCGTCGCCGCGTAGTCGGAGCTGACGATGGTGAACTCCCGGTCCAGTCCGGACGGATCGAACTCGGCGGTCGCGTCGAAGACCCGGCGCACCCCGGCCAGCGCGGGCCCGGTGAGCGCGGCGACCCGGGTGGCGAGCGGGGTCAGGTCGTACCGGTTGCCGACCCGGACCAGCAGCTGATCACCGAAGTGGCGCCGTAACCGGCTGAGCGCGCCGCTCACGGCCGGCTGGCTGACCCCGAGCCGTTCCGCGGTCCGTGTCACGTTCCGCTCCCGGAGCAGGGCGTCGAGGGTGAGCAGCAGGTTGAGATCGAGGTTCGCCAGCACCCGGTCGACGGCCATCCCGACACTATAAGCCGGGCCTATGGCTGCGATCACCAACTCGAGGTTCCCTGATGACCCGACGGCACGCGACAGTGGTCCCAGTCACAGGGGAAACAGAAGGGAAACCGCCGTGCCGGCAGTTCGTAATGTTCTGGTCGTCGGTGGCGGCGCCGCGGGCGCTGCTGTGGCGATCCTGCTCGCCGAGGGCGGCGTCACGGTCGAGCTGGTCGACCTGAAACCCGATGTGGCCGTCCTCGGCTCCGGCATCACCCTCCAGGGCAACGCGCTGCGGGTGCTCCGGCAGCTCGGCGTGTGGGGGAAGATCAAGGCCGAGGGGTACGAGTTCGACACGCTCGGCCTGCGCGCCCCGGACCCGGCCGGCACCCTGATCGCCGAGCTCACCGACATCCGCACCGGTGGCGAGGACCTGCCCGCGACACTCGGGATGTACCGGCCGGCGCTCGCGAAGATCCTGATCGAGCGTGCCCGGGAAGCCGGCGTGACGGTGCGGTTCAACACCAGGCCGGCCTCCCTCGGCGACCTCACGGCGCAATACGACCTGGTGATCGGCGCGGACGGGCTGCGTTCGTGGACCCGCCGGCAGCTCGGCATCGACGTCGAGCCGCAGCCGGTCGGCATGGGCATCTGGCGCACGTTCACGAAACGGCCGGCGAGCGTGACCCGGACCGACCTGTTCTACGGCGGGCCCGCCTACATCGCCGGGTACTGCCCGACCGGCGAGGACACCCTCTACGCCTATCTGGTCGAGGACGTGCAGGACCGGGCCGGCCTGTCCCCGGAGGAGGCCCTGGCCACGATGCGGGAGCTGGCCGCCGCCTACCACGGGCCGTGGGACGAGATCCGGGAGAACCTGACCGACCCGGCCCGGGTCAACTACACCGCCTTCGAGAGCCACATCATCGACGGCCCCTGGAACCGCGGGAACGTGGTCCTGATCGGCGACGCCGCGCACAGCTGCCCGCCCACCCTGGCCCAGGGCGCCGCCCAGGCCCTGGAGGACGCGTCGGTGCTGGCCGAGCTGCTGCTGCGCGACGACGAGCTCACCGAATCCCTCTGGCAGGAGTTCACCGCCCGCCGCCTCGACCGCGCGAGGACGGTCGTCGAGGCCTCCCTGCAACTGACCCGCTGGCAGCTCGCCCACGAGCGCGGCGACGTGCCCGGCCTGATGGCCCGGATCGCGCACCTGGTCGCCACGCCCGCGTGAAAGGAATGTCGATGAACGACGAACGCCTCATCACCCACCTGCGCCACGTCGACCTGGCCGTCCCGGACTACCACCGGCAGCTCGAGTTCTACACGAACATGTGGGGCCTGGACGCCGAGACCACCGACGAGGGCCTCGCCTTCCTGGCCGCCGCCGGCTCCCCCGAGCAGTACTCGGTGCGGCTGCGCAAGGCCGCCGAGAAGCGGCTCGACCTGATCGCCTTCGGCGCCGCGAGCCGGACCGACGTCGACGCGCTCGCCGAACGTCTCGGCCGTTCCGGGGTCACCCTGATCAACGAGCCGGATCAACTGCAGACCCCGGGCGGCGGGTACGGCTTCCGCTTCTTCGACATCGACGGCCGTACCGTCGAGGTGTCCTGCGACGTGGCCGCCCGGCAGCACCGGAAGGTGGCCGAAGGCGAGGCCGTCCCGGTCAAGCTCTCGCACGTGGTGATCAACTCGCCGAACCCGGAGGCGACCGTCGCCTTCTACAGCGAGCATCTGAACTTCGCTCTCTCGGACACCCTGATGCACCCGCGGATGGGCGAGATGATGTGGTTCATGCGGACCAACCGCTGGCACCACAGCCTCGCCGTCGCGCGCGGCCCGCACGTCGCCCTGCACCACGCGTCGTTCGAGATGCGCGGCATCGACGAGTACATGCGCGGCACCGGCCGGCTGCTGCGCGGCGGCGTCGAGAAGGTGTGGGGACCGGGCCGGCACATGGCCGGGAACAACACGTTCAGCTACTTCCTCGACCCGCACGGGAACACCATCGAGTACACCACCGAGCTGGAGGAACTCGATGAGGACACGTGGCACCCGCACATCTACGACTTCTCCGACCCCACGGTCAGTGACCAGTGGGGGACCGCGAACCCGATGAACGAGTTCGTCGCCAAGCAGTCCTTCAACGACGTCGACCGCGGCGTCTTCGTCGCCCCGCCGGTCTGAGGAGAGGACCTCCGGACATGCGCCTCGCACGTTTCCAGCACGCGGGCAAGATCAAGACCGGCAGGATCGAGGACGATGCGGTACGGGTGTTCGCGGGCGGCCCGGCGATGGAGGCGATCGTCGCCGCCGGGGTCGGCGCGGCGTACCGGCTCGACGTGGCGCAGACCGTGCCGCTCGCCGAGGTCCGTCTGCTCGCCCCGCTGAAACCTGCCTCGTTCCGTGACTTCGTCGCGTTCGAGGAGCACGTGGACGGCGTGCGGCGCAGCATCGACGGCTCGGCCGGAGTCCCGGACGCCTGGTATGACGCGCCCACCTTCTACTTCACCAACCCGCACGCGATCTACGGCCCCGGTGACGACATCCCGTTCCCGGCCGCGTCGGTGGCCCGTGACTTCGAGCTGGAGGTCGCCGCGATCGCCGGGCCCGGCCGGGCCGTCTTCGGCTACACCGTCTTCAACGACTGGTCGGCCCGTGACCTGCAGGGCCGTGAGATGCAGGTGCGGCTCGGACCGGCCAAGGGCAAGGACTTCGCGAGCAGCCTCGGCCCGTGGATCGTCACCGCCGACGACCTGGAACCGGCCCGGGACGCCGACGGCTTCCTCGACCTGTGGTGCACGGCCGAGGTGAACGGCGCCGAGGTCGGCCGGGACCTGCTCAGCAACATGGGCTGGACCTTCGAGACGATGATCGCCTACGCCGCCCGGGACGCACCGGTCGAGCCCGGTGACCTGTTCGGGTCAGGCACCGTCGGCAACGGCGGCTGCCTGGCCGAGCTGTGGGGCCGTAACGGCCGCCAGGATCCGCCCCCGCTGGTGGACGGCGACGTGGTGACGCTGACCGTCGAGGGCATCGGCAGCCTCACCAACCAGGTCGTCTCCGCACCCCCCACCGTTGATCTTCCCCGCGTCCGGCGCCGCGATGCGGCACGGGCGCGCGCAGAAAGGCAGCACTGAATGTTCGAGTACTTCCCGGGCAACTACGTCTGGAACCTGGGCGTCGTCGCCACCCTGAACAGCGGTGGCCTGATCGACGAGGTGGACCGGGCCTGCCGGCCGATCAAGGAGCTGGCCGCCCAGGGTGCCGACGTCGGGACCAGGGAGTTCATGGCGTCCTGGGCCGCGGTGGCCGAGGATCTGGCGTCGCAGGCGTCCGCGGACGAGGCGGCCGGGCACACCCGGACCGCCGGGCAGAAGTATCAGCGGGCCACCAACTACCTCGCCCAGGCCGAGCGGATGCAGAGCGCCAAGTCGCCCGACCGGAAGGCGTTCTATCAGCGTCTTCTCGACCTCCAGCAGAAGGCGTTCGACCTGATCGACCCGGCGACCACCCGCGTGGCGATCCCCTTCGAGGGCGCGCTGCTGCCGGCGTACTTCACGAAGGCCTCGGATTCCCCCGCGCCGACGATCATCCTGTGGAACGGGCTCGATTCCACCAAGGAGCACATGTACGCGTCGGGCTTCGCGCACGAACTGGCCGCCCGGGGCATCAACACGCTGATGGTCGACTGTCCGGGCAGCGGGGAGGCGCTGCGGTTCCTCGGGCTGACCGCGCGCGTCGAGACCGAGGACTGGGCTGCGGCGTGCGTCGACTACCTGCTGACCAGGGACGATGTCGTGGCCGGGAAGATCGGGCTGGTCGGCTGGTCGCTCGGCGGCTACTACGCGCCACGCGCGGCGGCGTTCGAGAAGCGGCTCGCGCTCTGTGTGGCCTGGGGCGCCAACCACGATTGGGGCGCCGTGCAGAAACGCCGGCTGGAACGCGAGGGGGAGAACCCGGTCCCGCACTACTGGGACCACGTGCTCTGGGTGTGGGGCGAGGACGACCTGGACACGTTCATCGCCAAGGCCGAGGCGGTCAGCCTCGACGGCGTGGTCGAGAAGATCACCGTGCCGTTCCTGATCTGCCACGGCGAGAACGACAGGCAGATCCCCCTGGAGTATGCGCACCGCTCCTACCGGCAGGCGGTCCACTCGCCCCGGCGTGAGCTGCGGATCTTCACCGCGGCCGAGGGCGGGGCGGAGCACATCGGCCTCGACCACTTCGCGCACGTCCAGACGTACATCGCCGACTGGGTTCTCGATGTCCTCCAGGACTGAGCCTTCGATGTCGTCCGGGGCCGGCCCTTCGATGTTCTCCCGGGCCGACCCGGAGGGCGCCATCGCCGCGGCCGCCGAACGCTGCTCCAACTGGGGCCGCTGGGGCGCGGACGACGTACGCGGAACCATGAACTTCCTGACCCCGGCGAAGCGTGCGGAGGCCGCGGCGCTGGTGCGGCGTGGGGTGTCGTTCTCGCTGTCGCAGTCGTTCGACGCGAACGGCCCGCAGAAGGGCTGGCGGCGCCGCACCAACCCGGTGCACACGATGCTCGACACCGGCACCGACGCGGCCGCCGGCGTGCAGGGTTTCCCGCACGGCATCGGCGGCGCCGACGACGTGATCGCGATGCCGTTGCAGTGCTCCACCCAGTGGGACGGGCTGGGCCACATCTTCGACCACGGCTACGCCTGGAACGGCCGCCGGGCCGCCGACGTGGTGACCAGCCTCGGTGACGGGTTCACCGGCATCGAGACGGTCGCCGACGTGATCGCCGGCCGTGGGGTGCTGCTGGATTTCGGTGACCTGCCCGACGGTTTCGCGATCACCGAGTCGCACCTGGTCGCCACCGCGGCAGAACAGGGCGTCGCGATCGGGAGAGGCGACATCGTTCTGGTACGCACCGGGCAGCTCGCCCGGGCCCGGCGCGACGGCTGGGGTGACTACGCCGGCGGCCCCGCCCCCGGCCTGTCGTTCACCACCGCCGACTGGCTGCACCGGACCGAGATCGCCGCGATCGCCACCGACACCTGGGGTTTCGAGGTGCGGCCGAACGAGTTCGACGACGCGTTCCAGCCGTTGCACCAGGTGGCGATCCCGCACATCGGCCTGTTCCTGGGCGAGATGTGGGACCTGGACGCCCTCGCCGCCGACTGCGCTCAGGACGGCGTCTTCGAGTTCTGGCTGACCGCGGCCCCGCTCCCGATCACCGGCGCGGTCGGCTCCCCGGTGAACCCGATCGCGGTCAAATAAATCGCGGTCAATTTGCATCGCGGTCGGATGACGGGTGGGGGCGCGTCGGCAGACACGCCCCCACCGCCGGCGGAACTCAGGCGGTGGCGGCCGCTGGTTCCGCCGCCGGGCGGCGCCTGGCCACCCAGCGCTCGAAGATCAGCGTGGTGAGCGGCGGGATCGACGCCGCCAGACCGAACAGCACCCGCCACAGCGACCAGCGCTCGGCCCGGGCCACCCACAGTGTGGCGACCAGGTAGGCGATGAACAGGGCGCCGTGCAGACGGCCGAACAGCCACACCCCGGCCTCGGTGGTCTCCGTGACGTATTTCAGGTACATCCCGACGAGCAGGCCGGTCCACGAGAAGGCCTCGGCGATCGCGGTGATCCTGAAGATCCGGAACGGTTGCACCCTTGTTCTCCCCTCACATTCCTCCCCGCAGCCTAGAGCGCCGAAGATGTGTGGTTCCTGAGGGTTGATCCGTCCGATACTGGTCGGGTGGGTGAGTCGTCAACGGAGCGGATGCGCCCGTGCCGGCGCTGCGGGCACCCCACCCGGGTGGACCGCATGGTGCAGGGTTACGGGCGTAACTGCGCGGCGCTGCTCGGCCTGGTCGGGAGCACGGTCGACACCGGGCACTCCGGGCCGGATCTGCTCGATCTGATCGAGGTCGAGCCGGAGGACAGCTGCGACGGCTACGACCGGCCGGCCGACGCCGGGATCGCTATCGCTCGCCGACGCCGGCCAGGAACCCTTCCTCGGCGCTGACCGGGCCGCCGTCCGGGCGCCATTGCGAGCCCGGGACCAGGCCCGGCTCGACCAGATCCCAGCCCTCGAAGAACTCGGTCACCCGGCCGGGGCCGCGCGGTACCAGCGGGGTGCCGGTACGGCCGAAGAGCTCGGTGATCCGCTGGGTCAGCCCGGGTTCGGAGGCCGTGGTGGCGTGCGAGACCGCCAGCAGGCTGCCCGGCACGGCCGTCTCGCGGTAGGCGCGCAGGGCCGCGTCCAGTTCCGGCCCGTCCGGCACGAAGTGCAGCACCGCGATCATCAGGATGCCGACCGGCCGGCTCAGGTCGAGCAGGCCGCGAACCTCCGGCGTGGCCAGGATCGCGGCCGGTTCGAGCAGGTCACCGTGCACGATCGCGGTCTGCCCGTCGTCGTCGAGCAGGTGCCGGGCGTAGAGCACCGCGGTCGGGTCGGTGTCGACGTAGACCACCCGGGCGTCCGGCGCCTCCTCGCGGGCCGCCTCGTGCACGTTGCGTTCGGTGGGGATGCCGGAACCGAGGTCGAGGAACTGGCGGATGCCGCAAGCCAGCGCGTACCGGACGGCGCGGTGCAGGAAGTCCCGGTTGGCCCGGGCGATCAGCGGGATCTCGGGCAGGATCTCGGCGGCCCGGCTGGCCACGGCACGGTCGGCGGCGAAGTTGTGTGTGCCGCCGAGGAGGGCGTCGTAGATCCGGGCGGCGCTGGGGCGGTTCGGGTCTATCGGTGGCGGTGCGGTGGTCACTATGCCAGCCTTTCATGCCAGCTTTGCCCTAAGCCTCCAACCTCATACCGAAATATCAGAATAGACGTATTTTAGGGGGTGGGAGGGCATCGGTGGAGTCAACCGGCATCCCGGGGCTGCTGCTCGACGCCGCCCCGGACGCGATCATCGTGAGCCGTTCGGACGGCACGATCACCATGGCCAACCGTCGCGCCCACGACATGTTCGGCTGGACCGACGACCTGGTCGGGCGGTCCGTTGACGAACTGGTGCCGGAGGACGACCGGGAGCGGCATCCGCAGCACCGTGCGGCGTACCTCTCCGGCGCGCATCAGCCCCTGCGCCGCATGCCGCTGCGCGGGCTCCGGCGCGACGGCACGGTCTTCCCGGTCGAGATCTCGCTGGCCGCGGTGGCCGCGCCGGACGGGGAGACGTACGTGACGGCGGTGCTGCGCGACGACACGGTGCAGCGTGAGGCGGCCCGCACCAGGTCCCTGCTCGCCTCGATCGTGCAGTCGTCGCACGACGCCATCGTCACCACCGACCTGGACGGCCGGGTGCTCTCCTGGAACCCGGGCGCCGAGGCTCTCTACGGCCATCCGGCGTCCGACATGATCGGCCGGTCGATCGACGGCATCATCCCGGAGGACCGGCGCAGCGACGAGGAGCAGGTCCGGCTGATGGTGCGCCTGGGTGGCCGGGTGGACCGCTACCGCAGCGTCCGCCGTACCGCCAAGGACGAGGACATCGCGGTGTCCACGCTGGTGTCCCCGCTGGTCGACGAGCACGGCTCGATCGTCGGCACGACCAGCATCACCCGGGACATCAGCGACCGGGAGCGGGCCGAGGCCCGGGTGCAGGCGATCCTCGACGCCGCCCCGGACGCGGTGCTCGGCGTCGCCGAGTCGGGCGAGGTGGTGCTGGTCAACGCCGAGGCCGAGCGGCTGTTCGGTCATCCCCGTTACGACCTGCTGCACATGCCGGTGGCGCTGCTGCTGCCGGACGGTCTGCCGGCCGCGTCGGCGGTGCTGCGCACCGGCGGCGACAGCACCCCGCTGGACTCCGAGCGGTCCGCGGAGGAGCCCGACCAGCGCTGGGCGACCCGCCGGGCGGCCCGGCGCGGCGGTGTCGAGATCCCGGTCGACATCGCGTGCAGCGCCCTGCACACCGACAGCGGCGCGGTGACGGTCGCGGTGGTCCGGGACGTGTCCGACCGGCTGGCCGCCGAGGAGGAGCGCCGCCGGCTGCGCGAGGAGACCGATCGGCAGCGCCTCGAGGCCCGGATGCAGCAGGCGCAGCGGCTGGAGAGCCTGGGCCAGCTGGCCGGCGGGATCGCCCACGACTTCAACAACCTGCTCGCGGTGATCCTGAACTACGCGTCGTTCATCGTCGAGGACCACGCCGGCACGCCGCCCGCGGTCGACGCCGAGCAGATCGCCCGGGCCGCCCGCCGCGGCAGCGACCTCACCCACCAGCTGCTCGCGTTCGCCCGCCGGGAGGTGATCCGCCCGCGCCCGCTCAACCTGAACACCGTGGTCACCGAGGTGCACCAGATGCTGAAACGGTCCCTGGGCGAGCACATCGCCCTGACCGTGCGGACCACGGCCGGCCTGCCGTCGGTGATGGCCGACCCCGGCCAGCTCGAGCAGGTGCTGGTCAACCTGGCCGTCAACGCCCGCGACGCGATGCCCACCGGTGGCCGGCTGACCATCGACACCGCCCTGGTCGACGTCGACTTCGAGCACGCCGCCGCCCGGGCCGGCCTGCCGACCGGCCGGTACGTGCGGGTGCGGGTCTCGGACACCGGCACCGGCATGCCCAAGGAGGTGATCGACAAGGCGTTCGAGCCGTTCTTCACCACCAAGCCCAGTGGTCAGGGCACCGGGCTCGGCCTGGCCACCGTCTACGGCATCGTCGCCCAGGCTGGCGGGACCGTGCAGATCTACTCCGAGCCGGGCATCGGCACCACGTTCACCATCCTGCTGCCGGCCACCGACGCCGAGGCCCACCAGGAGGCCGCCGAGGATTCCGTGGCCGGGCTGGCCGGGCACGGCGCGACCGTGCTGGTGGTCGAGGACGAGAGCGCGCTGCGCGAGGTGACCTGCCGGATCCTGCGGCGCGGCGGCTACACCGTGCTGGCCGCCGACGGCGGCGAGGAGGCGCTGCGCCTGGCCGCGACGCACAGCGTCGACGTCCTGCTCACCGACGTGATCATGCCGAACATGCTGGGCCGCGACCTGGCCGACGCGGTCCGGTCCCGGTGGCCGGAGACCAGGGTCCTCTTCATGTCCGGGTACGCCCAGCCGGTCCTCACCACGCACGGGACCCTCTCCGCCGACGTGCACCTGCTGGAGAAGCCGTTCACCAGCGCCGAACTGATGCGCGCCCTGCACGACGAGCTCCGCGCCCGCCCGTGACCCGGCCCTTCGGGGTCAGCCGTTCAGGAACAGCCCGATGCACGCGCAGATCGCCAGGGTGGTGGCGCACAGCAGCAGCGCCGCGGCGGCTGCCGCGCCCGGATAGCGCTGCGGCGGCAGGCCGAGCGCGCCGCGCAGGAACGACAGCATCGGCGCCCGGTACTCCAGCTCCACGGTGTGCCCGGGGAGCGCCACCACGGTGGTGTCGGCCGACCCGATCCGGGACGGGGCCAGGCACGGCACATGGACGTGCACGTGGTGCTCGCCGAGCGCCACCGACTGCACGACCCGCCCCCAGTACGCCGGGACGCCCTGCCCGTCGATCTCCACCACCGGCACATAGAGCCGGAGCAGGAAGGCCAGCGGCGAGTGCCGCAGGGTGACCGCGATCGCCGAGCCGTCGTCACGGCGCGACGAGTCGACCGGCGGGAACCCCGGCGAGGAGGGCCGATACGGCGGCGCGACGATGGCCATGGCCAGCGCAGAATATGCCGGGCGGCAGCCACCGGAAAACCCCGTCGTGGTCCTGTGTGGATCGGGTGGTGGTGACTCGGTTCTGCTCCATGACCTTGCGCGGTCGTCGTACCGTCTGCTACAGGATCGCGCAGGACCAGCACTTTCTCAGCGTTCGTTCAGCGGGCGTTGTTAGGTTTCACCAGGCACGTATTCGAAGCGGGAGAACATCGTGGTCTTCAAGAAGTTGCTCGGTGCCCTGGGAGTCGGTGGCCCGAGCGTCGACACTGTGCTGTCGAACCCGAGCACCTATCCGGGTGCTCCGCTGACCGGCAACGTCAACCTGGTCGGCGGCACGCAGGACGCGGACATCGAGCACATCACCCTCGGCCTGGTCACCCGGATGGAGGTGGAGGGCGGCGGCGGCGACTACTCGACGGTCGCCGACTTCCTGCGGGTCCCGGTCACCGGCCCGATGCGCCTGCACCCCGGCCAGCAGCTGGCCATCCCGTTCCGCATCGACATGCCGTGGGAGACCCCGATCACCACGGTCTACGGGCAGACGCTGCGCGGCATGGTGATGGGTGTGCGCACCGAGCTGGCCATCGCGCGGGCGATCGACAAGGGTGACCTCGACGCGGTGCACGTGCACCCGCTGCCGATCCAGCAGCGCATCCTCGACGCGTTCCAGCAGCTCGGTTTCCGGTTCAAGTCGGCCGACCTGGAGTATGGGCAGATCTACGGTGTCCACCAGACGCTGCCGTTCTACCAGGAGATCGAGTATTTCCCGCCGCAGCAGTATGCGCATGCGATCAACGAGGTCGAGCTGACCTTCGTGACCAGCCCGCACCAGGTCGAGGTGGTGCTGGAATTCGACAAGCGCGGCGGCCTGTTCACTCAGGGGCACGACACCTACGGGCGCTACACGGTGTCGCACGCCGACGCCGACACCACCGACTGGCGTCAGGTCGTCGACGGCTGGGTCCGCCAGTCGGTCGACCGCCGCAAGTCGATGCCGGGCTTCGGCGCCCCGCAGCCGGGTTACGGCCACCCGCAGCCCGGTTACGGCCACCCCCAGCCGGGTTACGGTCACCACCCGCAGCCGGGTTACGGGCACGGCGGGCACGGCCACCACGGGCACTACCGCCAGCCCGGTCATCACGGTCACTACCGCGGGCACGGGCACCACGGCTCGGGCATGGGCGGCATGGCGATGGGCATCGCCGGTGGTCTGGCCGCCGGCTACCTGGCGGGTGAGGCGATCGACGAGGTCGGCGACGCGTTCGAGGACTTCGGCGAGTAAAGGTCCTGGTCAAAGGGGTGGGAGCGGTCGCTCCCACCCCTTTTTCGCGACCTAATCTCTACTCACTCTATGGGAAATGTATGTGCTCTGGGTCACAAAGTGGCTGACGTAGCGTGCACGGCCATTTACGTTGCTCGCATGACCCGAAGCAAGCGCCTCATCCGGCGACGCTTCGTCGACCACCTCCGGGTGTGTACCTGCGCCTGTTGAGCAGGACGGCGAAGTCCCGCCCCGCCAGGCCCCTCCCTGACACCGCCGGCGTTCGGCCGGCGCGCTGAAACCTGCCTTCACACACCGGCGGCCGCCGCGGCCCGCCGGTGATGACACGCGCCCTCCCTGCCTAAGGAGTTCCCGATGACCACCCGCAGATCCGCTCTCGCCGCCGCCCTGGCCGGTGTCCTCGCCGTCTCCGGCCTTGCCGCCTGCGGTGGATCCGACGAGCCCGCCGCCGCCGGCGAACAGGTCAAGGAGCTGCGCTACCAGGGCAGCGTGGGCGCGGTGACGCTGCCCGAGCTGGCCGCCGAACTCGGCTACCTCGGCGACCTCAAGCTCAACTGGATCGGCAACACGATCAGCGGCCCGCAGGACATCCAGGCCGCCACCACCGGCGACACCGACTTCGGCGGCGCCTTCAACGGCGCGATCGTCAAACTCGCCTCCTCCGGCGCCCCGATCACCGCGGTCATCGGCTACTACGGCGTCGACGACGTCACCTTCAACGGCTTCTACGTCCTCGACGACAGCCCGATCAAGACCGCCAAGGACCTGATCGGCAAGAAGATCGGCGTCAACACGCTCGGCGCCCACTCCGAGGCGATCACCAAGACGTACCTGGCCAAGGCCGGTCTCACCGACGACGAGATCAAGCAGGTCGAGCTGATCGTGGTGCCGCCGGTCAACACCGAGCAGTCGCTGCGGGCCAGGCAGATCGACGTCGCGGCCCTCGGCGGCACGCTGCGCGACAAGGCCCTCGACCGGGGCGGCATCCACGCCCTCTACACCGACTACGACCTGCTCGGGAAGTTCACCGCGGGCAGCTACATCTTCCGCGACGACTTCCTCAAGAAGAACCCGGACACCGTGAAGACGTTCGTCTCCGGCGTCGGCAAGGCCATCGAGTGGTCCCGCACCACCCCGCGCGACGAGGTCGTCGCCAAGCTCAAGGACATCATCAAGAAGCGGGCCCGCCAGGAGGACGACAGCCAGACCCAGTTCTGGAAGAGCTACGGCGTCAACGGCACGGGCGGCGTCATCGAGGAGCGCGAGTTCACCACCTGGATCGAGTGGCTGGACCGGGCCGGTGAGCTGAAGAAGGACATCAAGGCCGGCGACATCTACAGCAACGACTACAACTCGTACGCCACCGGCGGTGCGGCATGACCGCCAAGATCGTCTTCGAGAACGTCAGCAAAACGTTCCACTCCCGCGGCAAGACGGTCACCGCCCTTCAAAACATCAACCTGGCGGTACGCGACGGCGAGTTCCTGGTCATCGTCGGCCCCAGCGGCTGCGGCAAATCCACCCTGCTCGACCTGCTCGGCGGCCTCAGCGAGATCTCCAGCGGCCGGATCCTGGTCGACGGCGAACCGGTCACCGGCCCCGGCCTGGACCGCGGCATCGTCTTCCAGCAGTACGCGCTCCTGCCGTGGCGCACCGCCCAGGGCAACGTCGAGTTCGGTCTCGAAGCCAAGGGCGTCGCCCGGCGGGAACGCGCCGACAGGGCCCGCGAATACCTCGACCTGGTCGGGCTGGCCGGCTTCCACGACCGCTACCCGCACGAGCTGTCCGGCGGCATGAAACAGCGCGTCGCCATCGCCCGCAGCCTCGCCTTCGACCCGGACGTGCTGCTGATGGACGAGCCGTTCGCCGCCCTCGACGCGCAGACCCGCGACGGCCTCCAGGACGAGCTGCTGCGCATCTGGGAGAAGACCGGCAAGACCATTGTCTTCATCACCCACGGCATCGAGGAGGCCGTCTACCTCGGCCAGCGGGTCGCCGTGCTCACCTCCCGGCCCGGCCGGATCAAGGAGGTCGTCGAGGTGCCGATCGACGCCCGGTCGGCCACTGAGGACCTGCGCTCCGACCCCGAGTTCACCAGGTACCGCCACGAGATCTGGACCCTGCTGCGCGACGAGGTCGACCGCGCCCGCAACGAGGAGCTGAAGATCAATGTCTAGCCTCAGCCTGCGCACCCTCCCGGTGGCCCGGCCGAAACCGGTCCTCCGCGGTGCGATCAGAATCGCCGGGGCGGTGCTCACCCGTACCATCGCGATCGGCATTCTGGCCCTGGTCTGGGAGATCCTGCCGCGCCTCGGCGTGGTCGACGCGACCTTCCTGCCGCCGCTGTCCGAGGTGCTGGTCGCCTGGTGGGACCTGCTCGTCTCCGGCCAGCTGTGGAGCCACACCGAGGCCAGCCTGATCCGGTCGGCCGCCGGCTTCGGCCTGGCGATTCTCATCGCGGTGCCGCTCGGCCTGCTGATCGGCTGGTACAGCCCGGTCGCGAACCTGCTGAACCCGCTGCTCGAAGTGTTCCGCAACACCGCGGCCCTGGCCATTCTGCCGGTCTTCGTGCTGATCCTCGGCCTGGGCGAGACCTCCAAGATCTCGATCATCCTGTACGGCTGCACCTGGCCGATCCTGCTGAACACGGTGAGCGGTGTCCGTACCGTCGACCCGCTCTTGATCAAATCGGCCCGGTCGCTGGGCCTGGGACCGATCCGGCTCTTCCAGAAGGTCGTCCTTCCGGCGGCCGTGCCGACGATCTTCACCGGCATCCGGCTGGCCGGCGCCGCCTCGATCCTGATCCTGATCGCCGCCGAGATGGTCGGCGCCAAAGCCGGCCTGGGCTACCTCATCAACTACGCCCAGTACAACTTCGCGGTCCCCGACATGTACGCCGGGATCATCACGATCTCCGCCATCGGCCTGCTGGTCAACCAGCTCCTCATCGCCACCGAGCGCCGGTTCTCCACCTGGCGCACCAACTAGTTCGTTTCTCCGAAAGGACCGACAGTGAGCATCGACATCACGCGTATCGGCGGGCGGATCGGCGCCGAGATCTCCGGCATCGACCTCAAGCTCCCGATCGAGCCCGGTGACGCCGGCGCGATCCACGACGCCCTGGTCGAGCACAAGGTGCTGGTCTTCCGCGGCCAGCATCTCGACGACGAACAGCACCAGCGGTTCGCCTCGATCTTCGGGGAGCTGACCCTCGCCCACCCGACCGTCCCGTCCGTCGACGGCCAGGCCAACGTCCTCGAGGTCGCCGGCGGCGAGGGCGCCCGCGCCAACGCCTGGCACACCGACGTGACGTTCGTGGTCGCCCCGCCCAAGGCCACCACCCTGCGCAGCCTCGTCATCCCGCCCTACGGCGGCGACACCCTGTTCTCCAACACCGCGGCCGCCTACGCCGACCTGCCCGAACACCTGCGCCTGCTGGCCGACCGGCTGTGGGCCGAGCACTCCAACTCCTACGACTACGCCGAGCACCCGCAGTTCCGCTCGGCCGAGGTCGACGAGTACCAGAAGGTGTTCGTCTCCACCCGCTACCGCACCGCCCACCCGGTCGTGCGGGTCAACCCCGACTCCGGCGTGCCGAACCTGTTCATCGGCAACTTCGTCACCGGGCTCATCGGCCTGTCCAAGACCGAGAGCCGCGACATCCTGCGGCTGCTCCAGCACTACGTGACCCGCCCGGAGAACACCCTGCGCCACAAGTGGCAGGTCGGCGACATCGTCGTCTGGGACAACCGGTCCACCCAGCACTACGCCGCCGACGACTACGGCGACCTGGCCCGGAAGCTGCACCGCGTCACCGTCGCCGGCGACGTCCCGGTCGGCGTCGACGGCGAGAAGTCGCGGATCCTCGAAGGCGACGAGGCCACCCACTACACCCCGCAGGTGCAGTGATGACCCGCCCAGGACAGCTGCACCTCAACGCCTTCCTGATGAGCGTCGGCCACCACGAGGCCTCCTGGCGCCTGCCGGAGAGCGACCCGTACGCCGACCAGAGCGTCGAGCACTTCCAGAACCTCGCCCGCATCGCCGAGCGCGGCAGACTCGACTCGCTCTTCCTCGCCGACGGGCCGGTCCTCTGGGACCAGGTCGGCCGCCGCCCGTCCGGCGTCCTCGAACCAACCCTGCTGCTCACCGCCCTCGCCGGAGCGACCTCGCGGATCGGGCTGATCGCCACCGCGTCCACCACCTACAACGAGCCGTACAACCTGGCCCGCCGGTTCGGCTCGCTCGACATCATCAGCGGCGGCCGGGCCGGCTGGAACATCGTCACCACCGCCGGGCTCGACGCGGCCCGCAACTTCAACCTCGACGAGCTGCCCGCCCACCGGGAGCGCTACGAGCGGGCCGCCGAGTTCGTCGACGTGTCGCTCAAGCTCTGGGACTCCTGGGACGACGACGTCATCGTCGCCGACAAGGAGACCGGCGTCTGGGGCGACGACACCAAGATCTACCCGCCGGCGCACAAGGGGCACTACTACTCGGTCGCCGGGGCGCTCAACGTCCCGCGCTCCGCACAGGGCCACCCGGTGCTGGTCCAGGCCGGATCGTCGGAGAACGGCCGCAACTTCGCCGCCCGCTACGCCGAGGCCGTCTTCACCGCACACCAGACCCTCGCCGACGCGCAGGAGTTCTACGACGACCTGAAGCGCCGCACCGCCGAGCACGGCCGCGACCCGGACCACATCAAGATCCTGCCCGGGATCGTCCCGATCATCGGCCGCACGGTCGCCGAGGCTCAGGAATTGGAGGCGGAACTCGAACGGCTGATCCGCCCCGAATACGCCCTCGCCCAGCTCGCTGGGCTGATCGGCGTCGACCCGTCCGAACTGGCCCTGGACGCGCCCCTGCCGGCGAACCTGCCCGAGGAGGAACAGATCGAGGGCGCCAAGAGCCGGCGCACCCTGGTCGTCAACCTCGGCCGCCGGGAGAACCTCACCGTCCGCGAACTGATCGGGCGGCTCGGCGGCGGGCGCGGCCACCTCACCTTCACCGGCACGGCGGTCCAGGTCGCCGACAAGATCGAGCACTGGTACGAGAACGGCGCCGCCGACGGCTTCAACATCATGGCCCCGGTCCTGCCGTCGGGTCTCGAGGCCTTCGTCGACCAGGTCGTGCCGATCCTCCAGGAACGCGGCCGCTTCCGTACCGAATACACCGGCCGCACCCTGCGCGAACACTACGGCCTGCCCCGTCCCGCCAACCGCAACACGACGGCCGCCGGGGCCGTCGCCGAGGGCGCGCTCACCCGATAACGGCAGTGCGCCCGGCTCGGGCCCGGCGGCGGACGGCCCCTCCTGTCCGCCCGCCGCCGGCCCGCCCGCCCCGGCGGGACCGGGTGGGCTGCGGGCGGGGCGGCGGTGGCCGTACCGGAGGAAGGGTCTTGATCTCTTGAAACACGCCGTGCTCGGCGGGCTCTGTCTCGCCACCGCCGCGTATTCGGTCCTGCAATCGCTGGTCGTGCCCGCGCTCGGGGTGTTCCAGCGTGAGCTCGGAACCACGCCGTCCGGCGCCGCGTGGCTGCTCACCGCGTTCCTGCTGAGCGCTTCGATCGCCACGCCGGTCCTCGGCCGGCTCGCCGACGTCTACGGCAAACGCCGCATCCTCCTGGTAGCCCTGACCGCGATGAGCATCGGCGCCCTCACCTCCGCACTTGCCACCCACCTGCCCGTCATGATCGCCGGACGTGTCATCCAGGGCATCGGTGGTGCCGTCTTCCCACTCTGCTTCGCCCTGGTCAGAGATCACCTGCCGCCCGAAGCCCGCCCGCGCGCCTTCGTCGTGATATCGACCGTGATGAGCGTCGGAGGCGCTGCCGGAACCATCACCGCCGGCCCGATCCTCACCCTGCTCTCCTCACGTTGGCTGTTTCTGATCCCCGCCCTGATCTCCGCGCTCGCGATGATCCCGGTCGCCCTGCTGCTGCCGCGGGCGAAACCCGCCACCACACCGACCACGATCGACTGGTACGGCGCCGCCCTCCTCTCCACCTGGCTCGGCCTCCTGCTGTTCGCGATCAGCCGCTTCCCGGAACCGGGCTGGCCCTGGCCCCTCACCACCGCCGCGATCGTCGCCCCCCTCTGGTGGCGCAGCCAGCGCCGCTCCACTCCGGCGAACCCGCGAAGCCCGCTGATCGACCTGAGCACCCTCGCCCTGCCGACCGTCCGGGCCACCAATGCGGCAACCCTGCTGCTCGGGTTCGGCATGTTCGGCTCATGGATGGTGATCCCGTTGCTGATCGTCGACCGGTTCGCGGTCAGTCCCACCGTCGTCGGACTGGCCATGCTCCCCACCGCGGTCGGCAACCTCCTGATCATGCCGATCCACCGCCGGCTCACCGCCCGTCAGGGGCCACGTGCCGCCCTCGCCACCGGGATCGCCGCAGCCGGACTGTCCTACCTGTCCCTCGCGGTCTGGCAGCACACCCTCCCGCAGATCCTCCTCGGCATCCTGGCCATGGGTGCGGGCATCGGACTGGCGTTCAGCGCGGTCGGCGCCCTCGTCGTCGAAGCCGTCCCCGCCGAACAGACCGGCGTCTCCGCGGCCGTCAACACCGTCATGCGCACCGTCGGCGGCAGCCTCGGGACCGCGGTCGGCGGCTCGGTCCTCACCTGGTCGACGGGGGAGTCGTCGTATGTGACCGTCCTCCTGCTCTACGCCGCCGCCCTGGCCGGCGCGCTGATCTGCGCCATACAGGTACCCCGCCCCGCCCTGACCGCGACGTCCAGCCCTGCCGAGTCGCCGGCCTGACCCGGCGCTCCGCTCCGTCTGCCGGTCTGGCTCGCTGCTATTCGCCTGGCGGACCGACCCGTGACCCCAGGAGCGGGTATCGCTGCTCGACGGTGAACGCCTCCGCGGCCGTCGTGGTGTGGGCGATCTCCGTCACCGTGAACTCGCCGCTCAGCGACCTGCCCCGGCACGCCGACCAACACTCCGGGCCGTGGCTCGACGTGCGCGGATGCGCGATTGTCGCGTGCGGCGGGAAACCGGCGGTCAGGCCGGGCGCCGTGCCAGGCGCCAGGCTCAGGAGCCGGCGACGGAGATGGGCCCACTCGCCGTCGACGTCCTGGACGGCCACGAACACACCGCCGCGCCCCTCATCGAGGGTGATGACCGCACCCAACCGCAGCCGGAAAGGTGCCGTCTCCGCAACCACCTCCTCGACCTGCCGAGACTCCAGGAGCATCGCCTCCGTCGCCTGTCCCTCGTCGCGGAGCTCCTGGATCAGAACCTCCTCGGGGTAGAGCAGCGTCACATGCGCTGGAACGACCGCGGCCATGACCGGATCCCACGTTCGGCGCCAGCTCTCCAGAAGCGTGGCCGACGGCCCGGTCAGCAGGATTGTCAGGTGGCGTCTCATCCGCGGTCCCCGTGCACGATCCGGCCGAATCAGAGCTCGGCGGGAGCGGACTGACGGCGGGCCTCGGTGACGTCGGCCATCAGCTCGTCCCAGCGCGGGTCGGGGCGGAACCGGGCCAGCTGAACCGTGGTGGCGGCCCGTGCCGACGTGTACTCCCACCAGGCGGCGACCCGGACCGGCCACAGACCGACCCGCATGGCGCCGGCGATGAAGCAGCGGTGGGCCAGGAGAGTGGCGGCGAGCATCTCCGGATCCAGCTCCACCGCCGGGTCGTCGATCGCCTTGCCCAGCGCGCGGACGTCCCGGTGCATCTCCGAGTAGGCGATCATGCCGGGCATCGCCGGCACGAGCAGTTCGTCCTCCGGATCGACCATGTCATCGGCGTAGACCGGAGCGAACACCACGTCCTCGACGGTGAAGATGAGGGGCAGGGACTCGCGCTTGCGTTTGATGTCCACCTGCACGGCCGGAGCGCCGGTCGGCACCGTCACCTCGTAGGCGTCCAGGACGTCCCGGAACAGGATCCGGGCCGTGTCGTCGATCGCCGGCACCCGCACGGTGACGATGCCGGGGACCGCTGAGACCTCGGTACCGGGTATCTCGGCGATCAGGTCGGCGAGCTCGTCAGTGCGCATGCGTTCGTTATATGCCTTCCGTGCACGTCGCACCGCCCCACGACCCACAGTCGCCTCGAGCGTTGACGAATTGCCCGGCTTTGTCGGCTGGAATGGCGCTGACCTGAGCCTTTTAGCTCGACCGGATGATGTGACGGCCGTCGCCGCCCCCCGATTTGGTGTCGCGCAGGGGGACGAGTAATGTTTAGCGAGCCGCCAGGGAGACGGGCGAGCGAGCGGGACCTGAAGTTGGGGCCCGGCGCGGCCGTCCTGGAGGAACCTCAAACAAGATCACACAATCTAGTGTCGTGTTCTTTTGGGGTGCCTGTGCAGTTTCTGTGGTTGTTGAATTCGGTTGCGAAACGCGGATTTGACAGGGCGGAAACGGCGGGTAAAGTAGAGCGAGTGCCCCGGAGGGCGGGCCGCGAAAGCGGAACGAACTAAGGTGTGCGGTTGTTCTTTGAGAACTCAACAGGGTGCTTGATAAGCCAGTGCCAATTATGGCAATACCCCGGCTTGTCGTTTAGGCGATAAGTGGGAGATTCCTTTGGCAACATTTTTGTTGCCGGGATGAGTTTTTCAACAGATTTTGTTGGAGAGTTTGATCCTGGCTCAGGACGAACGCTGGCGG